>JAFGFY010000236.1 GCA_016930795.1 Deltaproteobacteria bacterium | reverse complement strand
GCCCTGCACCTTGCGCCTTGCGCCACTTATTCATCGAAATACTCTCTGACCTGTTTGATGGCACAGTACTTTCCGCACATCGTGCAGGCATCCTCTTCCTTGGGGGGATTCTCTTCTCGCAGTTTTTTCGCCTTTTTCGGATCAATGGCTAGGCCTATCTGCGTCTCCCAATCCAGATTCTTTCTCGCCTCGGCCATCTTCCTGTCCCGATCTATGGCAAGCTTATGCCCCCGCGCGATATCCGCCGCATGGGCGGCGATCTTTGTGACCACAACACCTTCTCTGACATCTTCCACACCCGGCAGACACAGATGCTCGGTCGGGGTCACATAGCATAAAAAATCGGCCCCAGCCTCTCCGGCCACAGCTCCCCCTATGGCGCAGGCCACATGATCATGGCCGGCAGCCACATCAGTGACCAGAGGGCCCAGCACATAGAACGGGGCATGATGGCACAACTGCTTCTGAAGTATCACATTGGCCTTGATTTGGTTCAGGGGAATATGACCCGGCCCCTCAATCATGACCTGCACATCCTCTTCCCATGCCAGTTTGGTCAACTCTCCAAGGATCATCAATTCATGAATCTGCGCGCGATCCGTGGCATCGGCCAGACAGCCCGGTCTCAATCCATCCCCTAGACTGAGGGTTATGTCATACTTCTTTACAATGGAAAGAAGCCTATCGTAGTTTTCATAGAGGGGATTTTCCCGGCCGTGATGCAACATCCACGCGGCCAAAAAGGACCCTCCCCGGCTAACGATATCCGTGACCCGGCCCTGCTTTTTCAACAGATCCAGGGCCATCCTTGTCACTCCACAGTGAACCGTCATAAAATCCACACCATCAACGGCCTGTTTCTTAATGACATCAAAAATATCATCCACGGTGAGACGAATGAGCCCTCCCCGTTTTTCAGCCCTCTCCACCACCGCCTGATAGATGGGGACAGTCCCGATAGGGACCTTTGACTCCTCAAGGATTCTTCTTCGGCACAGATCGATATCCCCTCCCGTGGAAAGATCCATAACCGTGTCCGCGCCCGCCTCCACGGCGACTTCTAACTTGGCCAGTTCATCTTCCAGCGAGATTCTATCCGAAGAAGTCCCTATATTGGCATTAACTTTGATGAACAACCCTTCACCAATACCACACGGCACAAATCCCTTATGCCTTAGGTTGGCCGGGATAACCACCCGCCCTTCAGCGATCTTGTCCCGGAGTTCCAGGACGTTCACTTTCTCTTTCTCAGCCACTATCTCCATTTCTGGAGTCGTGATGCCTGATCTCGCTTTGGCTAGTTGGGTCATATGAATAGGGGCCTCCAAATGTATTGATTTCACAATTGAGTCTCATCGATTTTGCCTCCCATCCCAATTAGTTGGGAAAGAGGGGGCCAGGATTCAAGGGTTCAAGGGGTCATGTTATCTTGGTTTTGTCAATTCCCTAAATCGTCTTCAAATCGCGTGAATCTCATCTTATGTTCCCTCTGTGATAAAATGTTTTCTGTAACCATATGGCCGTACAACCCCTGCCCCTTTCCCACAGGGGTAACCCCTCTCTATAGCCTGCCTGGTATAGTCATGGGCCAGCTCTGTCGCCTTTATCAGGTCATCTTCAAAAGCAAGAAAAGTGGCCAGAGCGGAAGAAAACACACATCCGGTTCCGTGGACATGTTCAGTATCTATCTTCGCTCCTGGAAAATGATAGACCGCCTTTCCTTCATAGAGGAGATCCACACATTCCCCTATCAGATGTCCACCCGTCACGACGACATCCGGTCCCAGGCTTCTGATGTATTTCGCAGCCTCTTCCATCTCTTTGATATTCCGGACCCTTTTTCCTGTCAGCATTTCCGCCTCATCCAGGTTCGGAGTCACCACACGACTCAGAGGCAGTAGGATCTCTTTCAAAAGAGACACCGCATCAGGGGCAAGCAGGCTCTTTCCCGTAGAAGCTCTCAACACCGGATCAACAACTACAAGGGGAAGCTCAAACCTCTTGATCATCTCGGCCACTGCCCTGATTGCTTCGCCCGATGAGAGCATCCCGACCTTGGCCGCGTCAGGAAAAACATCGCCAACAGTCGTTTTAATCTGCTGAGAAATGAACGTCGCGGGAATCTCGTGAACAGCATCTATCCCAAGGGAATTCTGAGCGGTGAGAGCTGTGATGACGGTCAGTGGATGGGCTCCAAGGCCGCTGATGGTCTTTATGTCTGCCTGAATCCCGGCCCCCCCGCATGAATCGGACCCTGCTATTGTCAATACGTATTTCATAATCGAAACATACAAAAGGGGGATTTCATACCTTTGGATCAATACATAAAGGGTAACAACCCGTCCTCAGACTGTCAAACGAAATATCCGTTTCCTCCCGTAGAAACCGCCGGTTGGAGCAGGCTTTCGATTGCAAAAGGTTTGAAAAGGATTGAATTTAAAAACTCTTCCCGCTATCCAGGAGCAGGGTCACAGGCCCGTCATTGACCAAATGGACATCCATCATCTCCTGAAATTCCCCTGTAGCGGTCCGTACCCCTTTTCCTTTCAATATCTTGATGAATTCCCCATAAAACGCCCTGGCCTTCTCAGGTCTCGCCGCCCGAACGAACGAGGGTCTCCGTCCCTTGCGGCAATCCCCCCAAAGGGTGAATTGCGAAACAACCAGGGCCTCTCCCTCCGTATCGATTAAGGAACGGTTCATAGCGCCTCGATCATCTGAGAAAATCCTGAGATGAACGACCTTGTTGGCGAGATATTCACAATCCTTTTCAGAATCGTCCTCTCCCACTCCAAGAAAGACCAACAGCCCTGACCCGATCTCTCCCACAATTCGTCCATCCACATCCACCCTGGCCTCTTTGACCCTCTGAACAACAGCCCGCATTTCTCCTCCTCAGAATCTCGGCTTTCCTTATTGATCATTTAATATTGATAATGAATAATGTCCCTCAGATCGGATATGATGGCAAAGTAATGAAACCTGAATTCATCCTCATAAATCCCTGGATCTACGACTTCGCGGCCTATGACCTGTGGTCCAAGCCCCTCGGGCTCCTTACCCTCGCGGGTTTTCTGAGAAGCCGCGGAGGCAAGATCCGCCTGATCGACTGCATGGACGTCCATCACCCAGCCATGACTCATAATCCATCCCTCAAGAAGCCCATAAGACGGGCTTATGGGACCGGCAAGTTCTGGAGGGAAAAGGTCCCCAAGCCTCCTCCTCTGAAACATGTCTCAAGATCTTATAGCCGATACGGAATCAGCAGACAAGCTTTTGTCAAGGATTTGGAGGCCGTCAAAAACCCTGCCGCGATCCTGGTGACCTCTCTCATGACCTACTGGTATCCAGGGGTGCAAGAGGCCGTCTCCTTGGCCAAAAAGATCCATCCCCATACCCCGGTCATTCTGGGCGGGATCTATGCCCGCCTTTGCAGAGACCACGCGTTCCGGTTTTCAGGGTCGGACCGTGTGGTCAATCATGGGGACCCGACCCATCCTGAATTCATCCTGAGCGTACTGGAAGAATTCGGCGTTTCATTAGGAGGAACATCGCGGGAAAAGAATGAACCCTGTTATCCTGCCTTTGATCTCTTGCGAAAAATAGACTACATCTGTCTTTTAACCTCAACCGGGTGCCCTTTTCGTTGCCAGTATTGCGCCAGTCACTTTCTGAACCCCGAATTCTCACAACGTGATCCCCACCATGTCCTGGAAGAAGTCCTGTATTGGCACAAGAATTACGGTGTCAAGGATTTTGCCTTTTACGATGACGCCCTGCTCCTTCATTCAGAGACGCACATGAGTATTTTTCTCGAGGCATTGATAGGAATGAACCTTGGATTGAGGTTCCATACTCCCAACGCGCTTCACGTCAGGGAGATTACGCCGGAGATCGCCGGACTGCTTCAACGAGCGGGATTCCGCACGATCCGTCTGGGACTGGAGACCTCGGATTCGAAGATGCATCAAGACCTGGATCAGAAAGTATCTGAAGGGGAATTCGAAAGGGCTGTTTCTCACCTGAAAAAGTCAGGTTTCTTAAACGAGCAGATCGGAGCCTACATCCTTATGGGACTCCCCGGACAGTCGGTTGAATCGGTCATGAACACCATCCGGTTCGTGTCAGGAACCGGGGCCATGCCTTATCTCGCCGAGTATTCTCCCCTTCCCCATACTCTCATGTGGAAAAAGGCCGTTGCCTCATCTGAGTATGATCTTGCCTCCGAACCCCTGTTCCACAATAACACCCTTTTGCCTTGCTGGAATGAGGATGAAAGGGCAAGGGTCCCTGAACTCAAAAAACTGGTCAGAGAGGCAAGACATCCCATCCGCATTGTCAGGGGCT
>JAFGFY010000235.1 GCA_016930795.1 Deltaproteobacteria bacterium | reverse complement strand
TAGGTATTGGCGTATAAGTCCTTTACGATGGCAAAGGCCTCGTCATATTCCACCTTCCTGGCAAGGAACATAAAACCGATATCAGCCATTGTTTTTTTGGTGATGTTTTCCAGGTCTGATTCCTTGATGCCTAAATCCACTAGGGACGGGATCCCTAGTTCCTTATTAAAGTCTCTGATTCTTTTCGATACTTTATCCCCCACTTCCTTTGGGGTAAGGTCTGGCGCTAATTCCAGGCCCATGAGTTCTCCAATCCTGCGGACCTTCTCAGGCATCAGTTCAGCCACAAAGTCGATCACTGCTGATAGTCCGATGGCGCATGCGATTCCGTGAGGGACATGATGAGCCGCTCCCAATCCCGCGCCAAAAGCATGGCCTATATGAATCATGGCGTTGTTAAAGGCTTCTCCTGCGAGCATACTGGCAAAACTCATCTGAGTTCTCGCCTGCATGTCATCCCCGTTTTTTACCGCCATGGGAAGGTATTTGGCTGTCAGCTCTATGGCTTTTTCGGCCAGGAAATCCGACATAATGCTGGCTTGTGTTGATGTATAGGCCTCAATGGCATGGGCCATAGTATCCATTCCAGTGGAAGCGGTAATCAAAGGCGGCATTCCTTTTGCCAAAACCGGATCTGTGATGGCCAGGCTTGCGGTGGAGGCAGGGCCCATGAGGCCATCCTTGGAGTGACGAGTGGTATTTGTGACCACGGCGATATAGGTGACTTCGCTCCCTGTTCCCGATGTCGTCGGCACCAGGACGAGCGGTTTAGATGGCTGGTGTGGGGTACTGGGTCCCCCCAAATAATCCTCAATGTTTCCTGGATTTGATAATAGAACGTTCACCGATTTAGCGGTATCTAGAGAACTCCCTCCACCTATCCCAACCACGCCGTCGACCTTTTCATTTCTGGCAAGAGCCGCACACTCATTGACCATCGTATCAGGCGGATCGGCCAGAACCCCGTCGAATTGAATGACGTCCAGACCGGCTGATTTCATGTTGTCAACTAAGGGATTTATCAATCCGGCTTCCTGGATTCCTTTGTCATAAATGCAGATAACTCTGGTACACCCAAGTTCTTTCACCTTAGCGCCAAGTTGCTCAGAAGCGCCTTCGCCAAACAGAACATCGACTTTTGAACTAAAAGGAAAAATCATTTTTCTCTCCATAAAATAGGTTAGCACCGTATTATGAAATAGCAGGTTACAGTGATAAGATATGGCTTCTTCTTTCAAGCAAGGACCATAGAGAAATTTTCCTAGGGGGTCAAGGGAAAAATAGCCACAACATAAGCGGGTTATGGATGGGTTACGGCCCAGAAGTTATTCAGGAATAAGTACCCTTCTTGATAACCTTAGAAAGTCGGCATGGTCCTATCAAACCATAAGCCGAAACCATCCCCTCGGTCGGCTCTTATCAGAGGTCCTCTGGGTTTTTGATATGTATCGGAGTCGTTCCTCTCAGTTCACCGGATTATAATAAGAGCAGGAAATGTGATGCTGAAAAGAATGAGAAAGCGCATTCTCCAGTGGTATAAAAGTCCTCATTATGGTGGCATCTCATTACCTAAGTACGATTCCATATCTCATCTTTCTGCTGACAACCAACTGAAATTTAAAGGAAAAGCATCTGAATCCCAGTTTGGCATTTTTTTTGCTTTCTAAAAGGTCTAATTCCAATATAGACCTCTTTTGTGATTGAGCTGGCGCTATTGAAAGGAGAACATATCAATTATGAAACTCTGCCTTATAGAAAATAGAGGAGAAAAGGCATGGTCTTTTGACATTATAGGCGAAGCTATCACCATCGGACGATCCAATGAAAACGATATTCGGGTCCATGATAGGTATGTTTCCCATCGCCATCTCATATTATGGAAGAGAGAGAATGAATTTTTCCTTAAAAATTTGGGAAACAAAAACGGCACGAGAGTTAATGGTTTTAGCATCCCCTCTGGCGCCACTGTTGAAGTGAGAAGAGGGGACACAATTGAAATTGGCCTGAGTATATTATGTATTGGCGAAGGGACTTCAGGGGATATGTTTGCCTTTCTTGAGTCTCTCGACGCCCACAAGCAAGGTGAAAATGATACAAGTACGGCTGTTTTGGAGGATACCGTTTACAACTTCCTCTAGTCATCTTTTTTCTATGTAAAACGTAAACAGCGCCTATGAGTCCTCAATCCATACGCTTATTCAAATCCTTTATTTCTGCCTACGTTTTTCGGTGCCAGCAGCGGCATGATACCCGCATGACTCTTTGAAGTGTTCCCATAGCCTAGGTAGATGGGTAACGGGGTCAGTCAGATATTCATCCAGGCTTATGTCAATGAAGTCCTCAGTTTTTTCTTCGGGGCGGCTAGAGAGGAGTTCCCTGAACCATGTTTCGACGTGGTCCTTTGGCTCCATGCGGTTATCCAACAGACCCACGTGTTCAAGACCATATTCAAGGACCCAAGGAGGCGTGGAAAGAAGTCCGGGTTCCGGATCCACAAGACTCCACCAGTTCACACCGGCAATACCCTGTCCGGCCAATCGACGGGTTCCTTCAACAATTTCTTCAATATTGTGCCATTCATTCAAGGCACCCCAGCCTATCTCGGTTTCGATAGGGCGTTGGAAAAGCCATTCTGCCAGAGTACCCAAATAAGCCGTGACGAAAAGCTCGGCGGGCAGTTCCTTTGGTCTCCCTAAGCCCGCCAACTCCATTTCAAAACCACTCATTCGAACTCCCTCAACCTGTTGAGCCAAGGTTTGAGCCATCTCTGGACGCAAAAGTTCTGACCAACCTAGCCCAAGGTAGATTCCACCACCCTCGTCATGATCTCGAATTTCAGCCAAATAAGACCTGAGAACCAAATCAGCAACCTCGAGATCAGGTCTCACCCACTCTAAGGCCCTATCCATGACAAGCCATCCGGACAGTGCAGGGTGACCAGTGACGGCATCCACCAGTTCATGAAAGATCCGAATCCTCTTTTGAACATAGGGGGGGTCCTTCCACCAATCATAGGCCCGAAGGTTCCTGATTTTTCCGTCCACGAAGACCGGGACCGCCTGGGAATCAGGACCTCCCCTCACCAGATGAGGAGGGAGAAAATTCAGGCCTAAAACCCGTTGTGCAGGGGCGATAAGCCAGGCCGCCATTCCTACATCCGCCATCCGGTCGAGAGCCGATATAAGCCCATCCAGATAACGGATCTTCGCCTTGGTTAATCCTGATAAGGCCTCCTCTAGTATGGGCACGAATAAGCGTTCGAGGCCAAGGTCCTTTGCTGCCTTTGCTGCCTGGGCCATTTGGTTCAAATGGGGCGGTTCGAGCCCGGCAATGCCGCGGACCGGGCAAATATATGTAGCTGAGACTATCATCACGTTCAACCTGATAATAAGAAGAATGTCATCAATGGATTCATTTCCATATTCCGGAGAACAGCAACTCTTGTGCCATGATTGTATGCTGATTGTACAGTAAATTCGTCAAAATAATTATCTTGATTTGCCATGAATTCTTCAGTATTTATCAATACGCTTCAACAGAAAGCAGACGAAGAAAAAGCCATGCCCGAATCCTGTTTTCCTGTAATGAGAACCGGGATGTCTGGTCATTCATGGGGTGAAAATGAGATTTATCCTTGTCATATCGCGAGAACAGTATATTAGCGATCAAATCCGTTCGTGTTTTTCTTCGGAATACAGAATCGGCTATGCCGTCAGCGACCAGGCGGCCTTGGATATGCTCCAAAAGAAACGCTACGACGTCCTGTTGATAGACATGGAAACCCTGAAAGAATCGGCCCGGGACAGCGGGTATAAGGCGGCCCTGCAACCCTTCTGGCATCTGTATCCCACCATCGACATCATCGTCATGGGATCAAAAGAGATGATCAGAGAAGCAGTCATGGCCGTAAAGGCAGGGGCCGATGACTATCTCACCTATCCTCTTGATCCTGAGGAGGTCAAGTTCGTCACCAATGGCATCTATGAATCTGTGATCATGCAGTCTGAAATCGATTATCTGCGGGATCAGTTCTGGGAAACCGATACATTAGAAACCATTTCCACACAAAGCCCTCTAATGAAAGGAGTCTACAGGAAAATCCGATCCGTTGCGCCAACAAAGAGCACGGTTTTGATATCGGGAGAGACCGGCACCGGAAAAGGGGTGGCAGCGAGTCTGGTTCATCGGCATAGTAACCGAAGAGATAGCCCGTTTATCAGTGTACACTGTGGGGCAATACCGGATACGCTATTGGAGAGTGAGCTGTTTGGGCACGAGAAAGGGGCTTTTACGGGCGCTGTTCGAAGAAAGCTGGGAAAATTTGAGATCGCCGCTGGAGGAACAATCTTTCTGGATGAAATCGGCACCATAACCCCTTCCGCACAGATTAAACTCCTGGAAGTTCTCCAGGATGGGGCCTTTCAAAGGGTTGGAGGGGAACAAAGCTTCACAGCGGATGTCAGGGTGATTTGTGCTACGAATACAAATCTGAAGCAAATGTGCGAAGATGGGGAGTTCAGAAGGGACCTTTATTATCGAATTAATGTCTTTCCGGTTGACATTCCTCCATTGAGAGCACGTATAGAAGACATTCCCCACCTTGTCGAAGCGTTTTTAAAGCAGATGAACAAATTTAATACAAAGGAGATCCACGATGTCAGTCCGCAGGTCGTGGAGACTTTGATGCAATACTCCTGGCCTGGCAATATTCGAGAACTGGAAAACCTTATTGAACGAGCCTATATTTTGGAGACGTCTTCTGTCCTTACACCTGAGAGCTTTCCGGTTGAGCTCTTTGAATCCGAATCTGCTTTGGCCACTGTGCCAGTAGATTCTTCACTGACCCTGGCGGAGGTGAGACGAAAAGGGATTGAAAATATCGAAAGAAGTTATCTCAGAGAGCTTCTGGCCCGCAATAGAGGGAAAGTGAAAGAATCCGCAGAGGCCGCCGGCATCACGACTCGCCAACTCCACAAACTTATGGCTAAATACGGCATCCATAAGGAAGAATACAGAACAATCCCTGTCCATTCAGTCTAACCGGAATCCCAAGTTCCGGTGTCAGGAAAATCGGAACCCCAACTTCTCCAATTCGCTTTTCCCATGTGCTTTCAAGGCATTAGGGTCATTTTGAACCATTTATGGGGGTTGCTTATTAGGCTTTTCCTTGTCGTAACCGGAAGCTGGAGTTCTGTTCCTTTTCTCCTCGCCAACTAATCCTAGGAATATCAATGAGTTATATGTTGGCATATCTTTTGCTTTCTATTTCAAAGAGGCCCCATCAGTAAAACCTGGTGGTCATCAACCGTCTCGCTTTCTTCTCATACCTGCTATGACCGGATAGAGGCCATTGGCGATGAGGCTGAACCGGGCGAAAAGAGATTGATCGTTTGGGCTGTGTTGAAGTCGTTGAAATCAGGGGGATGAAATAGTTTAGCCGGCACAGGGATCTACGGAGGATTCGATAATGGGTTTTGAAGGAGATAAATCATGCTCGAGATCTGTGTTTCCCTCTCGGCGATAGCCCTGATAGAAAGGTCCGAGGGCTTTTCCTTGCGACTATGGTTGCGATAATCAAAGAGGAGGATATGGCACACAAGAAAAACCAAACGGATTTCAAAATCCAAGGTCTTATCGTTCCTGTGTCTTGGGATGAAGAAGGCAATCCACTGTCTGTTGCTGTCTCCACCTTTGATGAAAAGGAATATATTGTCCAAAAAGACATAAAGGGCAACCAGCTGTTTGGGCTGTTGCGGGAACAGGTGGAGGTCAGGGGTGAGGTTCGGATTAGGGATGGGGTCAAAACGATCAAAGTCAAAAAATTCGTGCTGATCAAGAAGCCGGAGTTGATCGATGGGACTTCCCACTTCAAGCCTTGATTCGTCTCGGAACCCTGTTTGCGTCAGCTCCTTCTCGACGGATTCCATTTCATGTCTGATCATTTCGATCATATCTCCTGTCAGTTTCTTGGCATCAGTTTCGTCTTACATCACCTCTCATAAATGTCTATCCGCCCTCCCCGGATAACCTCATACATTTGCCAAAAAAACACAGCGTTTATGCCAATTCGGTAACATGTTGATATATAATCACTTTTTGAATCATGTCATCTCGAATTAGAATTGACGATTCAGATTTTTCAGTGCTTCGAAAAGTTTGATGATCTTCGGTTCATATGTTATTTTGTAACTCGTTGATATGGGGAGAGAAAGAGAGAATGAGGAATTGATGTTTCCGATGCCCCTTGAAATCGGAACCGGCTGTTCCGCTTTTCTTCTCAGAGAAGGTGGGAGAAAATCATTGTAATGAACACGCCACGATCTTTTTCAGGCGGTTCTGTTCTTTGGGCTTGAACCATGTACCCGTGAAGCAAATATCATACGAGGGGAGGAAACGTCATGCTGAAATTCATAAAAAGATCCGCAAAAAAGACCGGCCTTGCGCCGGGGACCTTGGTCCATGTGGGAGAAAGAAAGGTCGAGAAAATCAGGATCCGTACCATTGAGTTTGACGAACAAGCAATCAATGAGCGCGAATTCGAGACTATCGACGAATGTCTACCCCTCCAGGAGAAGCACACGGTCAACTGGATCAACATAGATGGTCTTCATGATGTGAGTGTTGTTGAAGAGATCGGCAACCGGTTCGGTCTGCACTCGCTGGTCATGGAAGATATTCTGCATACGGATCAGCGCCCCAAAATGGAGGATTTTGAAGACTATATCTTCATTGTTGCGAAGATGCTCTCTTTTGATCAAGAGAGAAACGAGCTGAAGGCAGAACAATTGAGTCTGGTTCTGGGGCGGAATTATGTCGTGACTTTTCAGGAAAGGGCAGGAGACGTCTTTGAACCGGTCCGGGAAAGGCTTAGAAAAGGGAAGGGCCGCATTCGAGGAATGCCGCCTGACTACCTCGCCTACGCCCTGATCGATGCGGTTGTGGATCATTACTTCATTGTGCTTGAGAAGATCGGAGAAACGGTCGAGTCCCTTGAGGAAGAGCTGGTCACCAATCCCACACCGGAGACGCTCCAGATCATTCATCATCTAAAACGAGAACTCATCTTTTTACGCAAATCCGTATGGCCCTTGAGAGAGTTGATCAGCAGACTGGAACGTGGGGAAGCCAGTCTGGTTCAGGAGAAGACCACGGTTTTTCTAAGGGATGTGTACGATCACACGATTCAGGTGATTGATACGGTGGAGAGCCTTCGAGACATGGTCTCCGGTATGCTCGATGTCTATCTTTCCAGCTTGAGCAATAGAATGAATGAAGTGATGAAAGTCCTAACCATTATCGCCACCATATTCATTCCCATGACTTTTATCGCGGGTATTTATGGCATGAATTTTGAGGTGATGCCTGAGTTGAAATGGCCTTGGGGCTATCCCCTGGTCTGGTGCGTTATCCTGGCGATCGGGATGGTCATGTTGGGTTATTTCAAGAAAAAGAAATGGCTGTAACCAAAGATGATAAGGATTCGAAAAATGATGAAAGACTTCTTGGAGAAAAACATCACCAACTGGACCCTGTCTGACAACAGGATCAGGACGAAGGTCACGGCAGGGGCTGTGTACGGCTCCCCGGTCCGACAAGTAGAAGAAGTCCTTATTCAAGCGGTTAAGGAAAACGACAAAATCCTCAAGTCCCCGGAACCCTTTGTCATCTTCAATGACTTCGGAGATAACGCTCTTATCTTTGAGATCTATTTTTGGATCACGATTCACCGTATCATTGAAAGACGTTTGATCGAGAGCAGTGTCCGCTTTCGCGTTGAAGACCTCTTTCGTGAGGCCGGAATCGTCATTGCCTTTCCTCAACAGGATGTTCATCTCGATACGACTTGGCCTTTGGAATTGCGTCTCATGGATAGAGGAACGCTTCCCGATAGGTGATTTCGAGAAAATGAGGGTGCACGGAAAATGCCTTTGATTATACACGAGTAAGAAGGCCTAGTGCCGCATCTCAGATGTAATTTTCATTTTTTTCACTTTCTTCCGGGTCTTGCCCTGAAATTTCCTCCATCAAGGCTTTCAACTCATCCCCATCGATTTTTTCCTTTTCCAGGAGCACTTTGGCGACCTTCTCTAGAACGTCTTTTTTCCCCTGAAGAATCTCCAACGCCCTTGAATACTGCGCACTGATGATCTCTTTCACTTCTTTGTCAATGATCTCGGCCGTGGCCTCGCTATACTCTGCAGCACCTTCCAGACCCAAACCAAGAAAAGGGGCCCGTTTATCCCGGGCAAAATAGACCTGCCCGATCTTGTCGCTCATGCCGTATTCTTTCACCATGCTCCGGGCAATGTCCGTGGCCTTGGAGAGGTCATTGTGGGCCCCGGTAGAGATGTCGCCGAACATGATCTCCTCCGCGGCACGGCCTCCAAGCAGTGTGGCGATTTTGTTGAGAAGCTCCGTCTTTCTCATGAGAAAGCGATCTTCGGTAGGCACCTGTATGGTATAGCCCAGGGCGGCGATTCCGCGAGGGATGATGGAGATCTTCTGGACCGGATCCGTCCCCGGCAGAGAAAGGGCGACGATAGCATGGCCCAATTCGTGATAGGCCACGGTCTCCTTTTCTCTGGGGTTGATGAGCCGGTTTTTCTTCTCGAGACCCGCCACGACCCTTTCCACGGCCTCCTCGAATTCGGGCATGCCGACTTCCTTCTTGTCTCTTCTGACCGCCAACAGGGCCGCCTCATTGACCAGATTGGCCAGGTCGGCCCCCACCATGCCCGGGGTCATGGCCGCCAATCTCTCCACATCCAGATCCTTTGTCACCGTGATCCCCCTTAAATGGACCTTGAGAATTTCTTCTCTCCCTTTCTTGTCCGGGCGATCCACGAGGACCTGTCGATCGAATCGTCCGGGCCGAAGCAGGGCCGGATCAAGGATTTCCGGTCTGTTGGTGGCCGCCATCAATATCACCCCCACCTGTGGATCAAACCCATCCATCTCCACCAAAAGTTGATTAAGGGTCTGTTCCCGTTCGTCGTGTCCGCCCACGGTTCCAAAGCCACGGGCCTTTCCCAGGGCATCCAGCTCATCAATAAAGATGATGCAGGGGGCCTTCTGCTTGGCCTGAACAAAAAGGTCCCTGACACGGGCCGCCCCCAGACCCACAAACATCTCGACGAATTCAGATCCGCTCATGCTGAAAAACGGGACCCCGCTTTCTCCGGCCACGGCCTTGGCTAAGAGGGTCTTACCCGTTCCGGGCGGACCCACCAACAGGATCCCACGGGGCATCTTGCCGCCCAGCTGGGTGAACCGCGCCGGTTCTTTCAAAAACTGTATAACCTCCACCAGTTCCTGCTTGGCCTCGTCCACCCCTGCCGCATCTTCAAACCGGACGTCCAGCTCGTCTTGCACGTAGATCTTGGCCTTATTCTTTCCCAGGGTCATAAAGCCCGGTTGCTGTCCAGCCATGCGTTTCATCAAGAGGTACCAGATGCCGATAAAGAGAAAGATCGGGAAAACCCAGGATATGAGATCCCGAAGAAACGTGGATTCAATGGTGCCCTTGAAGCTGACGTTGTATTGTTCCAGGAGTTCGGATATGTCCGGATCCACGCGGACCGTCTTGAATCGGGATTTCCGGCTGTTGGCCCCATCATCCGTCACGAGTCTGCCCTGGATCTGGTTCGCCATGATGGCCACCTCCTCGACCTTGTTCTCCTTGAGGAGTTCTAAGAATTCACTGTAGGGGATCGTGCGGATGGAAAAGTAGGATGACAATGCGTTATGGAGGAGCAGAACCACCCATATCCCTAGGATGACATACCAGACGGAGAACTTATAGTGTTTTTCCATGACTCATTCCTATCAATATAGATTGAAATCTAGCGTTCACGACGGTCTTTCATACGCCTTCGCAGGAAACCCCGCATTTATGCGGGGAGGAATGCTCTTGTCATCCGCTTCGGCGGATGTCGCCCTTGACGCCGG
>JAFGFY010000042.1 GCA_016930795.1 Deltaproteobacteria bacterium | reverse complement strand
GCCCTGCACCTTGCGCCGCGTTGACCTATATCCTTACCTCATAGCAGGCAATCGATTTGGCTATATGAGACATTTTCGCCAAAGCCGACCTCTCACTTCCCTACACAGAAATCACGGAATATCTTTTCGATGACGTCCTCATTTGTGGTCTCACCGATGATATCACCCAGGGCTTCCAGACCGCTATTGATATCCAGCGCGATGACCTCCAGCGGGAGCCCTTGGTTGATGTTGTGAAAGGCGTCTCTGAAATACTTGGACGCGTCCGTCAGGGCTTGCTGATGTCTTAGGTTCGGAGCAAGACCGGAAGAGACGGGGTCCACATGGCCTGCCAAGACATGATCCCGGATGGCCCTTTGCAGATTATCCATCCCTTCTCCTGTAAGGGCCGATATTCTAATGAGTGGCATACCGGCCAAGACCCTGTCCAGATCTTCTTGACTCACTCTTGGTGTGAGATCAATCTTGTTAAGCAGGATGAGACTTTTGCTTTTATCGGCCTTGGTGAGGATATCAAAGTCATCCTGAGTCAAAGGGCGGCTTTGGTCCAGGACGATCAATGAAAGATCGGCATCGGCCATCCGTTCTTTGGCCAACCTTATCCCGATCCTTTCCGCTTCTCCTTGGACTTCCCGAAAACCGGCCGTGTCCATGAGGAGTATAGGGATGCCTTCAATATGAATAGAGCACTCTATAACATCCCTGGTGGTTCCCGGAATAGGTGTGACAATCGCGCGCTCTTTGTTTAGGAGGCGGTTCAGAAGACTTGATTTTCCCACATTTACGCACCCGACGATGACGGTCTTGATCCCATCCATCCAGATTCTTCTCTTCTCATGGCCCGCCATAGTCGCTTCAATGGGTTCGAGAACATCTTTCAGTATACGCTGGGCCATCTCTTTGCTGGAGATGTCGGCGTATTCTTCCTCTGGAAAATCAATGGCGACTTCAATATGGGCCAGAATCTCCACGATTTTTTCCCGCAGGCCTTCAATCTCCGACCTGAATTCTCCCTTAATCTGCTGAGAGGCCAGGCGCAGCCCTATTCTTGATTTCGAATTGATGAGATCCATAATGGCTTCGGCCTGGGTCAGGTCTATCCTTCCGTTGACAAAGGCCCTGAAAGTGAACTCGCCGGGGTTGGCCAGCCGTGCGCCCTCCCTGAGGACCATCTGCAGGATCATGGAAAGAAGGAAATATCCACTATGGGAGTTTATTTCAACCACATCTTCCGTAGTATAGGAATGGGGGGCCTTCATGAAGGAGAGCAGGACCTCATCGACCATTTGTTCTGAAGAGGGATCGACAAGATGCCCAAGATACAATCTGTGGCTTTGGAATTCCTCGACAGGTTTTTTTGGTTTGAATACTCTTTTTGCGATTTGGTGGGCAATGGGACCGCTTATTCGAACGATCCCAATTCCTGCCGGGCCGACGGGTGTGGCTACTGCAGCGATGGTGTCTCTATCCAGATGATTATCGGACATGATTCAAAGGCGCAAGGCTTAAGAGTCAAGTCTCAAGGCAAAGCTTCTTTCACCTTTCACCATGTGCCCTGTGCCTTTCACCTTTCACTTATTCACTCACTTCTTGGGGATAATCAAAACCTTTTTAAGAAGACCGTCACCTTTACTCTTTGTATTCAGGGCCTCATCAGGTTTGAGTGCCAGGTGAACGATGCGTCTTTCATGAGGGTTTAGGAGGTCAGTGGCCACCGGTTTTTGGGTCTTTTTTGCCTTTTCTCCCATGTCGCGGGCCATCTCGACCAGAGATTCTTCCTGCCTTTTGCGATAGTCCTCGGAGTCAACAACCACCCTCACCTTTTTTTCGGAGGCCTTATTCGCAATCTTGTTGACGATGTACTGCAGGGCATCCAGGGTCTTTCCTTTTCGTCCTATCAACAGCCCTGATTTATCACCCCTAATATTGAGGGCGATATTGCCGTTCACTCGCTGAGAATGAACGGTTGTCTCAACCGGAATCCGGGAAAGGATATTCTCCAGGACCTCTTTGGCAAAGGCGAGTTCGGTTTCGTCTGGAGAGTCTGTTTCGACTGGTTCGGATTCCGCGTGATTGGCCTCAATGGTCTCGGTCTCTTCATGAGGGGTTATTTGTGCTTCCGTGGTGACTTTGATCTTGGCTTTTTTGCCGCCAACCAATCCGAAGATGCCTGCAGAGCCCGGTTCCAGAATATCGATTTCCAGTTCTTCCGCAGGGATATTCAATTCACGTGAAGCCTGTTCAATGGCTTCTTCAGTCGTCCTTCCTTCGAATTCAAATGTTTGCATGCCGGTCCTCCGATAAATCAAGTTCTACTTCGCTTCATACCATATTGCTGAACTATGGTGAGAATGTTGCTTACAAACCAGTAGAGCACAAGGCCAGAGGGGAAGTTGATAAACATAAACGTGAAGATAACAGGTAAAAACATCATCATCTTTGCCTGCGCAGGATCTCCCACAGTCGGAGTCATTTTCTGTTGGATGAACATGGAAGCCCCCATGAGCAACGTCAACACGGGGATCCCGTAAGGTGCGTGCATGAATGGGATGCTAAAAGGAAAATCAAACAGACGGTCAGGCGCAGACAGATCGGTGATCCAGAGCATAAAAGGCGCGTGTCTCAGTTCAATACAACTTCCCAGAACTCTAAACAAGGCATAGAACACAGGGAGTTGGATGAGCAGGGGCAGACATCCTCCCATGGGATTTACTTTATAGGTCTTATAGAGTCCCATCAATTCCTGGTTCATCTTTTGTTTGTCGTCTTTATACTTTTCCCTGATCTTGGCCATGTGAGGCTGCAGCTTCTGCATCTCCCTCATGGACTTTTGACTCTTGTGAGTAAGAGGCCAGAATAGGAGCTTGACGAGGATCGTCAGCAATATGATGGCGACCCCGTAATTGTTCACGTACTTGTTAAAAAAGAGCAAGATATAGAGCAGGGGCTTGGCGATAATATCGGTCCAGCCGAAATCGACAGCCTGATCAAGATTTTTGCCGACTTTCTTTAAGACATTGAGATCCCGAGGCCCCAGGTAGAGGGTGAGTCGGGAAGATGCCTGTTCTTGAGGTGCAAGCGAAAGGGTTGGATCTGTGTAGGTGGCCTTGAGAACACCTGAGGGGAGGAGTTCTCCCGTGAAACTTCCCTTCTCCGGGTCGTCCGGAATAACGGCGGTCAAGAAATGGGTATCTTCATAGGCCATCCATTCAATACGGCCGGAGAGGTTTTTCTGCTCTTCCATCTTCTTGGGCTTGATTTCTTCAAGTTCCCTGTCCAGGAAAAGGGCTACTCCCATGAAGGAATAATACCCTCTCTTTTTTTCGGGAGGAACGTTGTTGATAGAGGCCTTCAGGTTTCCTTCAACTTGATGTCCGGATAAGTTCAATAGGGTGATGATCAGATCAATCTGATAGGTGTCAGGATAAAAACGGAAGGTCTGCTCTACGGAAACCCCGTCAGGACGCATGGCATGAAAGGTCAGGTCTTGAGGCGAAGACTCAGGACCGAGGGATAGGTCGCTTTTATCCGGATCGTAAAAGATTCTGTTTGTTTCCAGGGTCGATTGGGTTTTGAAACCGGCCTCCAAGAGATCGTCGCCACTTCCTTCTGATGTGGCTAATTCAATCAAAGGGGAATCTTCCTCCAGGGTTTCACGATAGTTTTTTAGTTTGAAGCTCCTAATGGCGGCTCCGGCGGTGGAAAAGATGGCCTCATAAAGAGGTGTTTCGACCTTAATCTCTTTGTCCTCGATTAGAGGGACCGCGATCTCTTCAGCCCTTGAGGGCATAACAGGCTCAGGAATAGGCGTGACAGGGGAGTGGGAAAGGGGTGTTTCCTTTTCAAGCGGGCTGGAGTCCTCTGTGGGGGCTTGCTCTTTTTTGGGTCCGAACAGATATGACCAGCTGATCATGACCAAAAAAGACAAAACAAACGCGAGGATCACTCTTTTTTCCATATTATAAGACCACGATCGGGAATCAGGAGCTAAAAACCCTTGTCCCTTTTGTTGAATTCCATGTTTTCTTTCATACGACCGGCAAAAGAAATTGTGCTGTCTGCTTTCCCAGCGGAATCAGGCCGGAGGATCATACCCTCCTGGATGGAAGGGGTGGCATTTGCAGAGTCTTATCAGCGCCATGGCGCCTCCCCTCCAAATTCCGTATTTCTCAATGGCTAGTCGGGCGTACGTCGAACACGAGGGATAGAAACGACAGGCTGGAGGTATGAATGGAGAGACTATTCTTTGATATGCTGCAATGAGGCAAATGGGTAATAATTTAACCTTATATATGTAACTCTTTATCCAAGATAATCTCACCTAGTTCCTCTTTTGTCTTCCAAAGATTGAGACCATGGGCCCCCTTCTTTGCTGTGATGACGATATCGTAACCTTGGGGAAAATGGGCTTTGTGCAATCGATAGAATTCTCTGACAAGCCGCTTGATTCTGTTCCTCTGCGCGGAGTTTCCCACCTTTTTGGTTACGGTTATCCCCAGTCTCGTAGCGCTCAGCCCGCTCTCTTTGAATATCACTGTAAAATGGGGCGTATGGCGTCTTTTGCCCAGCCTATTCAGATTGACAAAATCCTTTCGATTCAATAACCTCTCGGATTTTGAAAATGCAAATGATGGCATCCGGAATCAACGTTTCTTCCAAACATTCTCGGCCTAAATCGTTACTCGCTTCCTTCCCTTGGCTCTTCTACGGCTCAAGACCCTCACACCCCCTTTGGTGCTCATTCTGGCCCTGAAGCCGTGTGTGCGGGCTTTCTTTAGGTTGCTTGGTTGATATGTTCTTTTCATGGCTCTTATGACTTAATTTAAAGATTGATTTCCTTGTAAATTTGCAAGTAAAATACATGGTTAAGGATTTGTCAAGGGGATTAATCCAGGTTCTTAATTCCGATTTTCGCATTTCCTGTGGATAGTATTCTGTAACTTATTGAAAACGTTGGACATTCCTAAAGGAGACAATAATGTTATTGGATCCCATATTGGGCCTATTCTCCAATGATCTGGCAATTGATCTGGGGACAGCAAACACACTGGTCTATGTTAAGGGCAGAGGAATTGTTCTCAGAGAACCCTCTGTTGTAGCGGTCAGAAAAGGAGAAAGGGGGGATTCCAAGGTTTTGGCCGTCGGCAAAGAGGCAAAAATGATGCTGGGGCGTACTCCCGGAAACATTGTGGCGATTCGCCCCATAAAGGATGGGGTCATCGCCGATTTTGAAATCACGGAGGCCATGCTTCGTCACTTCATCAGAAAGGTCCACAATCGAACAACACTCGTGAGGCCACGAATTATTATCTGTGTTCCCTCCGGGATTACTCAGGTAGAAAAGAGGGCAGTTCGGGAATCGGCGGAATCGGCGGGGGCCAGAGAGGTCTTTCTGATTGAGGAACCCATGGCGGCGGCGATAGGCGCCGGGTTGCCTATCACCGAGCCCACGAGCAACATGGTCGTAGATATTGGCGGCGGCACGACGGAAGTGGCCGTGATCTCTTTGGCGGGTATTGTCTATAGCAAATCTGTCCGGGTAGGTGGTGATAAGATGGACGAAGGGATACTTCAGCACATTAAGAGAAAATATAACCTTCTCATCGGTCTTTCCACCGCTGAAGTCATCAAAACCACTATTGGAAACGCCTATCCTCATGATCAATTGGAAACCATTGAAGTCAAGGGACGCGATCTCGTAACCGGTATTCCAAAGATCTTGACCATTGATTCGGACGAGGTGAGGAAGTCGATTTCAGAGCAGGTAGAAACCATTGTGGAGACGGTGCGTATCGCACTGGAGCAAACCCCACCGGAACTGGCTGCAGATATTGTAGACAGAGGGATCGTTTTGACGGGTGGGGGTTCGCTGCTTAAGAACTTGGATATTCTCCTGAGAGAAGAGACCAAATTACCCATCACGATTACAGAGGATCCCTTGTCCACAGTCGTCCTGGGTTGCGGCAAGACATTGGATAATATTTCCGTCTTAAGAGAAGTCGTGATCAAATAGTCAAGGGAGTCCGAAAAAGCCTCTTAATTTTGTATGTGTGTTGGTCAAAGACCTTCAATCATCTGGCCTCATGGTCGAAATATAAGAAGGGGAGTCTCAATTCCCAAAACTGCTTTTTATGAGGTTATCAAAGAGAGTCATTGTTTGATCTAAAAAAGTTCAGAACAGTCTGGATATGGATCATACTTGTCTTCGTCATCCTCGTCTTGGTTTCTTCAAAGTTAGGCGGGAAGGGGAGATGGAATCCAGCTGAAAAGGTCATTGTTGAAATCACCGCGCCATTTCAGAGACTCCTCAAAAGCACTATTGATAAGACGAAAGCCATCTGGTTCAAATATTTCGCTCTGATCCAAGCCCATAATGAAAACATCCTTTTGAAGCAGGAAATAGACCTTCTTCGAGTGGAGAACTCCCGCTATCAGGAAAGACTCACCACACACGAACGCCTTCAGGAACTTCTGCAGTTCAAGGAAACCTATGACTGGCCCGTGTTAGCGGCTCAGGTCATCCTCCGCGATCCAAGCGGATGGTTTGAATCGGTGATCATCGATAAGGGTGAAGATTCCGGGTTGAAAGTCAATATGCCGGTGGTCAATGCCCGGGGTGTTGTCGGCCGCTTGGTTTCCGTGTCGGCGGATTATGCCAAGGTCCTACTGATCATTGACCAGAATAGTTCTGTAGACTGTATTATACAGCGCTCAAGGGACGGGGGGATTCTAAAGGGGCTCTCTTCAGATGTTTGCAGGCTTGATTATGTGCTCGAAACAAGTGACGTGAAGGTCGGAGACAAGGTGGTTACTTCCGGATTGGGAGGTGTCTACCCGAAAGGCTTGGATGTGGGCGAAGTGTTGACAGTTGTCAACACCCCAGGTGAGTTGTTTAGGGATGTTAAAGTCAGACCCATGGTGGATTTTTCGAAGTTGGAGGAATTGCTGGTTATTCTGGAGGAGGCTCCGTTAGCGAACCGATGGGAAGAAGACGACTGATTTCATACATCTTTCTCTGGATGGTCTCTCTCTTTTTTGTGCTCATGAAAGGGAGCATCATGAACTTTTTCGGGATTCATTTCTTTGATATCGATCTCGTGATTATCATTACGACATACCTTTTGCTCATGGATGAAGAGAAGGGCGCGGGCGTCTTCGCGCTGAGCCAGGGACTCCTGATAGACGTCTATTCAGGAGGCCCGCTGGGGCTTTTTACGCTCCTCTATTTGATGCTTTTCTTGAGTATTCATATCGGGTCCGGCCTTTTGGACATCCGCTCAGCAAAGGGTCAGGCGATCATTATCTTGATCGCCGTCCTGTTAAAAGGGGGCTTGTTGATTTCCTTCTTGCGCATCTTTTCTCTCGATATTCATGTTTCATATTCCGTTCTATGGACATTTGCCGGTTCAGCGGTCTGTTCGGGCCTTATTGGGCCGTTGATCCTCCGCGTTTTCCATTGGGCGGGGACGCTGATAGCGGATCCGAGAGAGAATGATTCGGAGAACGGCATATGGATATAAAGGTACAGGAAGCGCTTTTATGAGAAGCTCGGGCTTTGATGCAGTCTCCATAGAGATTCTAAACAGACGCCTCAAGATCGTCACACTCTGTGTGATTGCTGCTTTTGTTGTCTTGGTGTCAAGACTGTGGTTTCTTCAGATACTCAAAGGTCCGAACTACAGGGACCAGTCCGACCATAACCGCATCCGTCTCCAGGATATCCCCCCTGCCCGGGGAAAGATCTTTGACCGTAACGGAGAGCTGCTTGTAGATAACCGGCCTTCTTACAATCTCTATATTATACCCGAAGAGATCCAACATAGTGAACAGCTTCTTGAGAGCCTCAGAAGGCTGATAGGCCTTGATCCGAAGGAAGTGGAGAAAAAATTTGACAAGGCGTCTCGTCTGTATCCATTCAAACCGATTCTGATCAAGAGAGGTATGTCTCGTAAAGAGCTGGCCATAATTGAGACACAGCTCTTTGATTTGCCGGGTGTAGACATCCAACCACACCCACAACGATACTATATTCATAAGAGCTTCGCGTCTCACCTGATCGGTTATTTGGGGGAAATCAGTGAAGAGCAGTTGAATAGCGGCGAATACGACGGTAATAGGGCAGGAGATTTTATAGGCAAGGACGGTGTGGAAAAAAAATGGCAGAAGGATTTGTTCGGAATCAGAGGAGGGGCTCAGGTGGAGAGGGATGCTGCAGGGAGAAACCTCAAGGTCATATCTCGAAGACCAGCCACCCCCGGCCTAAATGTCTGGTTGACCATCGACATGAACCTCCAGATGATCGCTGAAGCGGCGTTGGCTGGGAAGAGGGGGGCCATTGTGGCCTTAGATCCCAACAACGGAGAGATCCTCGCCCTTGCCAGCGGTCCCGCCTTTAATCCTAATGTCTTTATCGATGGGCTGGATAAAACGGAGTGGGAAAGGATTAATTCTACTGAAAATACACCGCTCCTGAACAGGACCATTTCAGGTCAATATCCTCCCGGTTCGATATTCAAGATGGTTATGGCCATAGCGGCCCTAGAGGAGGGCGTCATTGATCCAAAAGAGGAAGTTCTTTGTACGGGGACTTATCTGGTGGG
>JAFGFY010000041.1 GCA_016930795.1 Deltaproteobacteria bacterium | reverse complement strand
GAGTTCAAATCTCACCGTGCCTACCATAAGAGCATAAAGAACTTAGGCCGCTTCGAGAAGCGGCCTTTTTCGGCTTTGGGGATTTTGATTTCCGGGATCTTGGCGATAGTTCGGCGGCATATTTCAGAGGAGACATGCTGATAAATGATATGGCACGAGCTGTTCCCTCAAGCGGATATCTCAGAAAGAAATTCCACTGAATTCCGCAGTGATCCGAGCTTCATCTCCTTGCAGTCCTCCATGAAACGCGCATCGGCGGCTACAGGCAGTTGGTCCGGTTTGTGAGCGATTTTGGCATTCAGATATTGTGTGATCAATCCGCTGAGACACTCGCCATCGCATATTTCGTTTGCGGGCTTGGGTGCCTGTGATTCTGTCGTCCTCGCCTACAGGAGATCGCAAAATTCGCTCAGAATCAGAATCGTGAAAACGGCTATTACGCTTTTCATGCTCATGAACTCCTCCTCCATTGGATCTTTTTGCTTTCCAAGAAATAATTGACATAGCCTTTGGCGGATAGGATTGATTGATATGAAAATCTAATCATGGTATTGCTCCGGATTGGCAAGAGAGAAACGCTCTAGTGCTTTCTTGAAAAGTGGTCAAGGGTGTTTTTTTGATTGTAATATCGTGGCAAATTGGATATTTTCCTTGCGTGATGAGCAAATCTAAGATTCAAGAGAATAAAGGAATATCTCTTCCTTTTTTGCTCCGCATTCGAATCTATGGGCTAAATGAAGCACTCCCAGCCAATTTAGCCAATGATAATAGCTAGTTATTTACACCATAGGTCATTGATATATTGAGCCGTAACATGAGTCAAGCGGCGGAGTTCTCTCCAGTGTCTGAGTGTCATAGTGGAATCCTGGTTCCTTTGCTCGGAGAACAAGGAAACACAATGTGAGAGAGGATTTAGTGCCATGTTGTTAAGCATGTATTATAAGTGATCATCCCTCGAAGTCGCCCTAGATGAGCCCGCGGATTTTTATGTGGTGCTTTTTTTAGGAAAAACCCGTTCTGGAAGGAGGTAATTGAATGTCAACAGCAATGTGGATCGCGATCGCGTATTTTCTTGTGCTCAGTGTCGGCGTCAGTTTTTTTCTAAGGAAAAAAGTAAAGTCAGGCAGTGATTTTGTGACCGGCAGTAATACAATGGCCTGGCCTCTGGTAACCGCAGCTTTTGTCCTTGCCCCTCTGGGAAGCGGACATACCCTTAACCTGTGGGAAGCTCAGGCCGGCTTGGGGGCCTCTGTTTTATGGTGGGGAATAATAGCAGGCGGTATATTTGTGCCCCTTTTCTTGCTCTGGTTCGGGCCATGGTTCCGCAGGCTGAACGTTCAGACCTTTCCTGAGGGCATGAGCAAGATATTCGGCAAAAGTATAGGATGGCTGATAGCTGCCGTTTTCCCCGGTCAATTAATCGGTATCTGTATTGCTGAAGTTCTAGCAAGCGCCGCCGCTTTTTGGGCTCTGGGGGGTGAGGCAATTTCTTTTAAAAACTGCATTTATTTGGCGGTAGGATTTACAATTATCTATCTTGTTGTTGCCGGTCTGATGCAGGTGGCTTGGATGAATTTGTTTAATGCTATCATGCTGATTTTGGGTTCCTTCGCGGCTGTTTTCGCCACGGGTTTCTGGCTGGCAGGGCGTGGTGGCTGGGAATCTGTATCCAATGTTTACGCCAACGCGGGTATGCCCTGGAAAACAAGCATTGTAAATTTTTCTCCCGATGTTGTTTTCGGATTTATGTTTCCCTGCCTGATCCTCCTGGTATTTATGTGCAGCGCTTCTCAGGCACAGTATCAGCCCATGTTGCTGGCAAAGTCTGATTCGGATGTCCGGCGCGGCGTGTTCTTTGCCTCATTTATCAACAGCATGGTTACATACCCATGGGTTATCCTGGGTTTGGTCGGTATGTCTATTCCTGTTGTCGCAGCAGCCGGAGCCAAACTTTCTGTACCCAAACTGGCATTAATGGCTCTTCCTCCCTGGATGGTCGGTATCTTGATGATATCCCTCTTAGCGGCGACTCTTTCCACCACTTCCCAACTGATTCTGGCCTCATCCCACATGATTGTCCATGACATCTTCAAGAAGGCCGTCAATCCAGGGATGAGTGACAAAGCTTTCCTCATACTCAGCAGGGCTATGATTTTCGTTATCGCATTGGTGGTGATTATTCCCGCTTTAAGAGTGCTGGATCAGGATGTCATGCCTATTTTCTTTTGGACATTTTCCTTTGGAATACCCGTATTCGGCGTTTATTTGATCGGAATGATGTGGAAGGTCAGCAGGTTCGCCGCAGGCATCACGATGCTGGCAGGTTATGGCGCGAATTTTCTGTGGACTTTTGCTCCTGACCTGATCTGGTTGCCTGAACGCATGAAATCAAACCCGGCCGTATACGCAACAATTTTGGCCACGGTTCTCTTCGGTGTTGTTATGCACCTCATTTTGCGCGGAGAGCCAGGCTATTTGCGTCAGATGAAAGCGGCTGAAGAATAATAGAATGTCACTACATTGGAATATTAACACATTATGGAAAGGAGACAGAGAAAATGGCATGGCCTTGGAAGATTTTGATATTTCAAATTTGTATCACGATGGGATTGGCCCTTGTTTTTTATATTATTTGGAGATTGAGCAACCTCGGAAATAAATGGTAGGGGCGATCTTTGAAAACGGAAGCTCATCACTGTTTAGGGTATGAACCAACCGGAATTGTATCATAACCTACCTGTATTCGCCCTTAGGAGCTTCGCCCTGGTTTATCTCGCCGGAAAACCTTACGAAAAGCCGAAGGGTATTCTGGCGAAAGTAGATAAAGGAGGAAAATTATGCCATCGATAGGTCCTGCGCTTGCTGCTTATTTGTGCTGTATTATGGTGGTCCTGGGTATTATCATCGCTATAGGTTTACTCAGGCAAAAGGCGGGGAAAAATAAAAGCCAAAATGAGTAGGATTCGGTCTTTTGGAGGGGCAGAGTCATTTGGCTTTACCTGAAGAATGATTTTTTTAATTGTTGTGAAAAAGGTATGAATCGGGCGAGAGGCCACGGTCTATGACCGTGAATAGTCCAATGTAGGGGCAAGATCTACGATATCGACGCGATCGGGTTCCAAGTGCCGTCCGGGATTGAATTAGGATGAGAAGAACGTTTTCAACACACAAGGATTGTTAATCGGAGGGATTAGTCTATGGAAATCAGATTAAATACATTTGGGGATAACTCATTTTCTATAAAGACCTTTTTTAGCGATGAAAAGGGTTTTGAAGTTGCTTCGGTCATTGTAATGGGGAAAACAGATGCCGTTTTGATTGATGCCCAGTGGACATTATCGAATGCCCATCGGGTCATCGCGGAGATAAAGGAAACAGGCAAAGAACTGAAAACGATATATGTGACTCATGCTCATCCGGATCATTATTTCGGTCTGGGTGTTATCGCTGAGGCTTTCCCGTCTGTCAAGTGCGTTGCTCTGCCTTCAGTAGCAGATATGATCAATAGACAATTTTTTGGGAAGCTGGAGCATTGGGAAAATGTTATCGGACCGACCAACGTCTGCCGAAAAACCGTCAATATTGAGTCTCTGAGCGAGAATTATTTTGAATTGGAAGGAGAACGGCTTGAGATTATTCCAGATCTCATGGGCGACATGAAATACAACAGCGTGGTCTGGATACCTTCCACAAGGACCATCTACGGCAGCGATGTCCTGTTTAACCAGGCGCATCCTTTTACATGCGAGGTTACAGCGGAGGAGCGTCTGCAATGGATACGGGATATTGAGCGTCTGGAGAAGATGGACGCGGAGGTTATCATTCCGGGCCATCAGAAACCCGGCATGCCTTTTGATACATCTTCATACACGTTTACCAAGGAATACCTGGTTGCTACAGACGAGGAAATCGCCAGGACCAATGATGAGGGCAATTTTTATTACGCGATGGTCCAGCGTTTTCCCGATGCCAACCTAGCTCAGTTAAGCAACGTTATGAATGCGGGCTTTTTCAAAGGCGGTAAAGATTGGAATTGGAGAGAAGACTAGTAAGGCAAGAGTTGAGAAGGGCGCTTTTCATATTGGGGCTTTTGAATGTCCCTTTCGCTTAGGGCGGGAGGGACATTTTATCGCGGTTATAACCCCGATCCCGCAACTCCAACGATAGACCGGCGCTTCTTTTAACGTTCTCTCACCTACAACAAACACTGACTGATATATCCATGAGTAGGGCTAACAGCACCATTTTTTCGAGCCACAGGATCCCCGACCACTAGCCCAGCTCTTCAATAATCCGATGAAATGGATGTCTGAATCAAAATCACTGGAAAGGAAATGTCATGGATGCTGGTTCCCTTTTTGCGAAAAACCTGAAGAATGTTCAGTTTGATGACCTGCCTCGGAAAGTTGTTGATGAAACAAAGAAACAAATTCTCGATATATTGGGAGTAGCCATTGGAGGTTATTCTCAGCGCGGCGCTAAAGAGTTGCGTGAACTCATTCTGGATTGGGGCGGGAAAGAAGAGAGTTCTGTAATCGGGACATCGGTTAAGGTCCCCGCCCCCAATGCAGCTCATGCCAATGCGACGATGGCACATTGTTTGGACTATGATGATGTCCATGAGAAAGCAGTCATGCATTCAGGTGTCGTCATCATTCCAACATGCCTGGCCATGGCTGAGTATATGGGAGGTTTTTCAGGTAAAGACCTGATCAGCGCGGTTGCCCTTGGAGTTGATATGATGTGCAGGCTGGCATTAGCCACGACTCCAGGTAAAAGCCCGGTAGAATTGGGTTGGCACCTTACGACACTATTCGGCTTTCTGGGTGTCGCGGGAACTGCCGCGAGGATCCTTGGTCTGGATGAAGAAGGCATTGTAAACGCGATAGGTATTGGCTATCATCAGAGTTGCGGCAATGGCCAAACGGTGAAAGATGGAGCCTTGACCAAAAGACTGGGGCCGGGATTTGCAGTGAAAGGCGGAATCACATCCGCTTTACTGGCTGAAAAGGGCATAACTGGAGCTCATAACGCTCTGGAGGGGCAATGGGGACTCTACAATCTCTATATGCGTGGTGATTATGGTCCGAATATTTTGATAGAGGATCTCGGTAGACGATTCGAAGGCATGAATGTCGCCATAAAACCATATCCATGCTGCAGAGGCATTCATCCGGCCATAGATGCCGCCCTGGCATTAAAGAATGAGCATGGAATAAAAAAGGAAGATATTAAGGAAATCGTCATATACGTTACGGAGGCTCATTATTCTCTATTGTGTTCGCCGGAAGACGCGAAATGCAATCCGCGAAATCCTGTTGACGCGCAATTCAGTATTCCATGGGGGGTCGCTACGGCAATCGCGAATAATGAGGTCACACTTGATGACTACACAGAAACGGCCATTAAGAGTGATACGATAAAAGAGATCACCAAAAAAATGCGCATTGAAATAGATAATGGCCTAAGAAGGCCGGATAAGATGGAGCCGACAAGAATCGAGATAACCACATCAGAAGGCCGGAATTATTCAAAAGTAGTGGAACATCCTCTTGGCAGTCTTGAAAGACCGATGACTCTTGAAGACTGTTCCAGAAAATTCAGGGATTGCGCAAAACGATTAGGCGATGAAAAGACGAATAGAGTCATCGAGATGGTCGGTCGGCTTGATGAATTATCAGATGTTGGCGAGCTTTTTCCTTTGCTGAGCTTTGATGAATGAACAGACTTGTCCGACTGTTCTCCCCGCTTCAAAGAAGCGGGGAGAACAGTGGAGGGGGGAGGCTTCTTCCGTCCGGAACTGGATGAAATGACCAGGTCGGGAGCTTTGGAATCGAGGAAAAGATTTCGCCACCTTTCATGAAAATGCACAGCGAGCGCATTCTCCGCAGTCTTGTTGGAGCGTAGCGGAAATCCCGCTTATTGGGCTGCGGGGTTAGCGAGCGAACTACAATAATAGAAAGATCCTTACATTTGGAAGATTCCCCGCGGCTTGCCGCGGGGAGCTTCAATATTCAATCACGATTAGGAAAGATGATGAATTTAGAACAAATTCGCTTGAGGGCTGAATCCCAAAGCGGCTATTTCAAGGACAGCGATTGTGTGAAAATCTTTATTGCATCTCAGGTAGGTAACACGGCCGGCCGCGTGATTGCTGATGTTTTTCGAAAGCGTGTTAAAGAAAAGAATTTAGATGCAAGAATCATCACCGCAGGTTCCTTCGGTTCATATGATATTGAGCCTATTGTGTTGATTGAGAAGCCTGAAAATCCGTGTATATTGTATAAGAATACTGATCCAATCATCGTCTCTGAGTTGATCGATGATTATCTCCTAAAGGATAACCCACGTCCTGATTTGGCTTTCTGCAGCATTGGTCGGGAGAAGATTGAGGGTATTACATCTGCGGATGACCTGCCTCTATTCAATCCAGAGAATCGGATCGTACTTCGCAATTGCGGGTATTTGGATCCCGAGAATATCGATCATTATATATTGCGCGGCGGATATACAGGACTCTCGAGCGTCTTGAATATGAATCAATCGGACGTGATTGAAAACGTAAGAAAGTCCGGCCTGAGAGGAAGAGGAGGCGCCGGCTATCCAACCGCTGATAAATGGCGAGCATGCCTTGAGATTGGTGGAGAAAGATATGTCATCTGTAATGCGGCTGATTCGGATCCCGGAGCCTTTACAGCAAGACTGCTTCTGACAAGCGATCCCTATTCTGTTTTGGAGGGCATGCTTATATGCGCTTATGCGATTGGCGCTTCTAAATGCACTCTTTTCACTGATTCAGAATATAAACCTGGGATAAAAATGATCAATACAGCATATGCTCGAATGAAAGAGTACGGCTTGCTGGGAAACAATATCCTAAATTCCGGTTTCAGTTGTGAGATAGAAGTAAGGGCGTCAAAGATTTCACTTGTATCAGGCGAAGAAACAGCAGTACTGCGTTCTCTTGAAAATAAACAGGCCATGCCCTATCTTCGTCCTCCCTATCCTGAAACAAGAGGCTTGTTCGGAAAACCAACGGCAATCAATAATATTGAGACCCTCGCCAATGTAACAGCCATATTCCAATATAATCCTGAAAAAATCGCCGACATTGGAACTGAGAGCGTCAAAGGAACAAAAGTTCTTTCATTGTCAAGTAATGGATCAACGAAATGTACCATCGAAGTCCCTTTTGGGAGCAGTCTTCGTGATATTATCGAACAAGCGGAAATCATCACCAATGTTGGCGGTATTAAAGGAGTGCAATTCGGTGGGCCAACAGGTTCATTTGTCCCCGAGAATGGTCTGGATATCGCTATTGATTACGAAACAATCAAAGGAAAATCCTTTATCGGATCAGGGACTCTTGAGTTGATCGATGATACCGCGTGCGCAGTTGAAATGGCGATGAAGAAAATATCATATCTACATGAACAGTCATGTGGAAAATGCGTTTTCTGCAGAGAAGGGACTTTTCAGATGTCAGAAATCCTTGAAGATATATGCAAAGGAAAAGGGAGACCTCAGGACATTGAGATGTTGGATGAGATAGGAGAACACATGCAAACCGGTTGCATATGTGATTTAGGACGCAGAGCCCCCAATCCGGTACTCAGCAGTATAGAGCATTTTCGAAATGAGTATGAAGATCATATCAGAGGAAAGACGTGTCCTGGAAAGGGCAGCACATAAATAGCAAATATGAGTAGTCCTTTGAACCATATCAAGATTAATATAGACGATCAGGATATTGACATTCCGGAAGGGAAGAGTGTCCTGGAAGCAGCCCTTGATGCCGGTATATATATCCCGCATCTATGTCATCATCCGGATCTTTCCCCGATAGGCGTATGCAGGTTGTGTGTAGTTGAGATCGAGGGTATGGAAGGACTTCAGACTTCATGCACCACACCTGCTGTCGGCGGCATGATAGTGAAGACAAAATCAGAGAGCATAGATCGTTCGAGAAGACTCGCGATGGAGCTCTTGCTTGCCGGTCATCAAGCGGATTGTGGAACATGTGTTAAATATCTAAATTGTGAACTCCAGTCCTTAAAACAATACATTATCGGGGATCATTTGAGAGTCAGAACGCGATCAAGGCTATTCCCGGTGAATATGGATAATCCGATCTTTTTGCATGATCCGAACAAGTGTGTTTTATGCGGCCGATGTGTACGGGCATGCCACGAGCTCCGCGAAGTTGGTGTTCTTTTTTATCAAAAAAGAGATAAGGAAACATATATAGGTACGGCCTCTGATCTTCCGCTCATTGATTCAGGGTGCAGATTCTGCGGAGCCTGCGCTGAAGTCTGTCCAACAGGCGCGATAATGGACAAGGAAGAGTACGCGAAAGGAAAAAGCCGTAAGGAAGCCATTGTACCATGCAAATATGCATGTCCAGCGGAGATCGATGTTCCGAGATATCTTCGTTTCATACGAGAAAAGGATTACTCAGCGGCAACTGCGGTTATCCGGGAAAAGGTGCCATTCCCCAAAGTACTCGGGTATGTGTGCGATCACCCTTGCGAATACGTGTGCAGAAGAGGAGAAATCAATCAGCCCATTTCGATAAGGAATCTTAAACGCTATGCAGCTGAACATGATAAGGAAAGACTGTGGGAAGAGAAGCTAAAGCCCAAAGAATCTACTAATAAACGGATCGCGGTTATCGGTTCAGGACCCGCGGGTCTTACGGCAGCGTATTATTTGAGAAATCAAGGTCACGCTGTGACCGTATTTGAGTCCATGCCTTTACCAGGCGGCATGATGCGTTATGGTATTCCGGAATATCGTCTTCCCAGAGAAATACTTCGTGAGGAAATAGCAGATATTGAGAAGAGGGGTGTTGAAATAAAGACCGACACACGAATAGAATCAATCGACAGACTTTTTGAAGACGGATATGATGCTGTTCTTGTGGGCATAGGCACTCAAAAAGGGCAGAAACCTTCAATCCAAGGTGATGACAGCCGATGCGTATTTATAGGTCTTGATTTCTTAAGATCTGTAAATGCGGGCAAAGACGTGGAAATCGGGAATAGAGTCGTAGTAGTTGGTGGAGGTAATGTGGCATTTGACTGCGCTCGCGTAGCACGGCGGATCGGTGCTGAACATGTCTCTATCGTCTGTCTTGAATCCAGAGAAGATATACCCGCAGCAGGGGAAGAGATCGATCAAGGGGAAGAAGAAGGCATCGTCGTATATCCTTCAAAGACACTCACCCGGATATTAAGCGATCGTGGCCAAACAAGAGGTGTGGAGTTCCTTGACGTCGAGTCTTTCAGCTTTGATGAAGAGATGAATCCTGAAATTGAGGTCATTGAAAATTCTTATCAAGTAATTGAAGCTGAGGCGGTTATTTTCGCGGTTGGGCAGTACCCTGAGATACCTGATGAGTTCCGCCTTGATAAAACAGAAAGGAATTTGATAGAACTTGATTCATACACTCTTGAGACGAACAGAGAGGGAGTCTTTGCGGCGGGCGATGCGGTCACCGGCACCTCATCGGTCATTCAGGCCATTGCTTCCGGAAGAAAGTCCGCTACCGTTATCGATAGATTCCTTGAAGGCGACGGCCGAATCGACATAAAACTGGCACCTGATTCGGAACCACAGAAAAGTCTTGGTCCTGAAGAAGGTTTTGCAGCGATGACCCGCATTGAACAAACATGCGTGCTCCCTGATGAAAGGCTCCTGAGTTTTTGTGAAGTAGTGAATGACATGGCTGAGGAAGCAGCAGAATATGAGTCAAGCCGCTGTTTACAATGTGATTCGAGGCTGACTATTAGGCCTGTCAAATTCTGGGGAAATTACTAGTCATCAACTATTAGGAGAAGAATAATGGGCAGATTGGAAGATAAAATAGCCATCGTAACCGGAGCAACGTCAGGTATCGGTGAAGCTGTAGCCACGATGTACGCAAAGGAAGGCGCTAAATTAGTTGCGGTTGGAAGAAATGAGACGAAAGGCGCTGAGCTTGTGAATAGAATAGCCGATAACGGGGGGAAATCAGTCTTTGTGAAATGTGATCTAAGGAATATCGATGATATCCCCGGAATAAAGGATGAAGCCATAAAGCAATTCGGACGTATAGATATATTGTTTAATTCCGCTGGCGTACTGGTACATAAGCCTTTTCTTGAACAGAACATGGAAGATTTGAACCTCATCTTTGAAACCAATTTTCGGGCCTATGTAATGACTATGCAGACAGTCATTCCCGTGATGGTTGAACAGGGTAAAGGAACAATAGTCAATGTTGCTTCGATATCATCCGTGTGGCCCGAATTAAATTCTTATTTCTACGGGGCAATGAAGGCAGGAATCACGAATTTATCAAGGAACGTTGCCAAGGAATTTTCAAGAAAGGGCATTCGTATTAATTGCATATTACCGGGCCCTATCAATACCAATATGACGCCTGATTTTATTAAAAACAGTAGGGAAGCACAACAAGCCTTAATAGATGAAGTAGGAATGCTCGGACGCTTGGGAGAACCCGAGGACATTGCCTACGCGGCTGTCTATCTTGGCTCTGATGAATCTTCATTTGTTACGGGAATTGATTTGATTGTAGATGGCGGTGTCTGCATTAGTAATTAAACGCCTCGAAAATTATACAACTTATTGAAGTTAAAGATATTTTATTGGGGCCTTAAACCTTTGCCCCGTACATGGAATAATGGAATGATAGAAGAATGGAATGATGGAAAACCGACTATCAAGCCCCCGTATGGATGTGTTTTTTCCCCTTGTTTCACACCTTGTCAAGATGGTTATCCCAAAACCCATTTTTCCACTATTCCACTGTTCCAATATTCTAATTATGAGCGAAGCGAACGAAGTTATTTTTCGAATGTTTTGTTGAATAGAGATAGAGGAGACCTATGAACGGGATGAGAACAGAAACGGATGTTGTCGTTGTCGGCTCCGGGATATCCGGGTTGGCAGCAGGTCTGACAGCGGCGGAGGGTGGAGCAAAGGTCGTGATTTTTGAAAAGCAGCGTTCTCTAGGAGGGAGTTCCAATTTCCTTCAGGGTACGTTTGCTGTTGAAAGTGAAATGCAGAGGGAGAGATATATTTGCTATACGAGAGATGAAGCGTTTAAAAACTTGATGGATTACAGTCACTGGCGCGCGAATGCCCATCTCGTCAGAGCCATTGTCAATGAATCAGGGCCGACTATTTCATGGCTGCAGAGAATGGGTGTTGAATTCACTGATGCTACAGTCAATATGCCGGATGCTCCGAGTACCTATCATGTCATCAAGGGAGAAGGGGCCGCCATGATCAAAGCACTTGCTTCCGCTGCAAAGGAAAGAGAGGTTGATATTCGTTTGGGGGCGCGCGTACAGCGTTTGTTAAAAGCGGGCGGCAAGATCACGGGAATCATTTCAGAGGGGAACCATGAAGAAATCGAAATGACTTCAAAGGTCGTTATCATAGCCAGTGGAGGTTACGCGAATAATAGGGAATGGATAAAGAAATATGCCGGATATGATCTGGATGTCAATATAACACCTGTCGGCAATGTGGATAAATCAGGCGATGGTATTCGAATGGCATGGGAAGCGGGGGCCGCTGAAGAGGGTATGGGGGTGCTTGAACTCTTTCGGGCAGGACCGTTAGGTCCGGATTTCCCCATGAAGAATCAGATTGAATTTGTGACCTGCCAGCCTGATCTATGGGTCAATCCAAGAGGAGAGCGGTTCTGCGATGAAGGAATCAGTTTCTACGATAGTGAAGTTGGAAACGCGAACGCGAGATTTAAACAAGGCTATACATTCAGTATTTTTGACGACTCTGTCATTGAGCGTTTACTCGAAAGAGGGGTTGACAGGGGTGTGGCGGTCGAAAATCCACCGGGCACAAAACCTGTGAAGGTAAGGGCAGAGCTAAACGCGGCCCTTGAAAGAGGAAGTACTGATGTATTCGCGGCGGATTCATTGGAAGAACTCGCGAAGAAGATCGATATTGAACCTGATATATTGAAAGCCACAATTGAAGAGTACAATCGTTTTTGCGACAAAGGCCATGATGAACTCTTTGCCAAAAATCCCGAATATTTGTGGCCTATAAAGGTTCCGAAATTCTATGCTGTGAAGGTACGCACTGTATTTCTTGGCACACTTGGAGGAATCAAGATCAACGAAAGAACTGAGGTCATAGATAAAAAAGGTAACGTTATGCAAGGGCTCTATGCCGTTGGGTATGATGCTGCCGGAATGTGGGGTGATAGTTACTGTTTCAGGGCGGCTTCCGGGTCATCCTCCGGATTCGCGGCTAATTCCGGGCGTATCGCGGGGAAGAATGCCTTGAAGTATATGGGATTTTAGATTGGGAAATAGAAGAATAGGAGGAGGTTTTTAGAATATGGGATCATTAAGTGGAAAAGTCGCATTTGTAACTGGAGCAGGATCAAGAAGAGGCATGGGGAGGGCGGTGGCCTTGAGGCTCGCTAAAGAAGGGGCGGATGTGATCGTGAACGATAAATTCGCGGCACCCAAAAGCGCGTGGGCCGGCGATGAGGACTGGAAGGGGCTTGATGAGGTTGTTCGAGAGATTGAAGATATGGGCCGCAAAGGCCTGGCTGTTGTGGCGGGCATTGAAAACAGTACTGAAGTTGAAAAGGCTGTCAAAAAGGCTATTGATCAATTCGGAAAGATAGATATTCTCGTGAATTGCGCGGCTATCCGGGGACCGGTCGGCGTAACAGTAGTGGACGGCGATGAAAAGGAATGGCGCCTGATGTTTGATATCAATACGATTGGCCCATTTATTATTTCGAAAGCAATCGCGAGAGATATGATCAAACGCAATGAAGGTGGAAAGATCGTCCATATTGCCTCAGATGCGGGAAAGATCGGCGTTGCCGGCAGTGCTGCATACGCTGCTTCAAAATGGGCGGTGAGAGGCTTGGTTCAATCGCTGGCTCTTGAGCTTGCGCCATATAAAATCAACGTGAACGCCATAAACCCTGGTTTCTTTGCCACGAATCTGAGAGATAACGTCGCGTTAGAGCAAAGCAGCAAAGCCGGAACAACAGTGGAAAAGTTTAGGGAAAAAGAGTACAAAATGCTTAGTGAAATGGTCCCTCTCAAACGGATGGGTAGAGTTGAAGAAATAGCTGATTTGATATTCTTCCTTGTATCCGATCAATCGGATTATATAACAGGACAGGATATCAATATAAATGGCGGGAATTTTATGCACTAGCGGTTAATCAGAAAGGGTGTGAGAATTGCGCTAGCGGATATTGAAGCCGAGGAGAGTGGAAAGACTCAAGCGGATATAACATTTACGTTAATATCACTTTAAAGAAAGAATCCTAATAACATTACCCTGATTCCGAAATGACTTAGATATTGGGGGAGGGTTTGTTCTATGAAAGCAAAATATGGGTATATGGGAAAAATGCTCTTTGTCGACCTGACAAAGAACAAGTGCTATGAGGAGGATTTGACGGAAGATCTGGCCAGAAAACACATTGGCGGCTATGGAATAGGCTCTAGGATCATATACGAGAAGATGAAACAGGGAGTCGATCCATTAGGCCCTGGGAACATACTAGGGATCGGCACAGGTCCTTTCACCGGGTGCGGTACTATGTCTACAAGCAGGTTTATGACAATGGGAAAGTCGCCGTTAACCGGGTATTGGGGGGATGCCAACTCCGGAGGAAATTTTCCCAAATCAATGAAATCCGCCGGTTATGATTTCGTCTTCTTTGAAGGAAAGGCGCAAGATCCGATATACGTATTGGTGACCGATAACAAAGTTGAGATCAAAGATGCGCGACACCTCTGGGGAAAGAATACTGTAGAAACGGAAGAAATAATCCGTACTGAGAACAATGATAAGTCATTGAAGATTGTCTGCATAGGCACAGCCGGTGAGAAACTATCACGCATTTCCGCGATTATGAACGACGGGGGCAGGGCAGCGGCCAGATCCGGTTTGGGAGCTGTGATGGGATCCAAGAATGTGAAAGCCCTCGCCTGCACAGGGTCAAGAAAGCCTGAGGTATTTGATAAGGAAACCGTAAAAAGACTAAATGACGCGTTGCGGGACGAAATCATCAACAATCCCGGACCCGGTGTTATGATGCTAAAACACTCCGGTACTGCCGGCGCCACTGTTCCGCATCTTGCCGCGCACGCAATTGCCATAAAAAACTTCGGCGGCAACAATGTCGATGATTTTCCTGAAGATAAATGGGAAAGCCTCGGCTATGGGGCAATGGAGAAATACCTCTCAAGAAAGTACGCATGCACCGGCTGTCCCATCGCGTGCGGTGGAATTTTGAACATTGAAAGCGGCGAATACGCTGTGAAAAACGTGCACAAACCGGAATATGAAACAGTAGGTTCGTTCGGTTCTAATTGCCTCATTGATAGTATTGAAGCAATAATCTATGCAAATGATCTCTGCAATCTTCATGGCCTGGACACAATTTCCGCGGGATGTACACTGGCCTTCGCGATTGAGTGTTATGAAAACGGGATTATCACAAAGAATGACACGGATGGACTGGAGTTGACATGGGGAAATGACAAAGCCATGCTCCGAATGTTGAAAAAAATGTGTGTTCGTGAGGGATTTGGAGATATTTTGGCCGAAGGCGCGAAGGAAGCGGCAAGAAAAATCGGTAAAGGAGCGGAAAAATTCTCCATGGATGTGGGAGGCGAACTGCTTCCCATGCATGACCCTCGTGAGGATAATGGATGGGGAGCGACTTATGTGGAGGATGCCACTCCTGCTAGGCATACTCGAGGCGGATCGCAGATGGTAGGCACTTACTCAGAGAAATTCAAGAAGATGATGGGATTGCCAGACAGTTTTGACAAATTCTCATATGAAGGCAAGGGAGTCGCTCATGCCAAAATCAGGTCATATCAACATCACATCAACAATGTCGGCCTCTGTCTGTTCACTGGGGATTCTGTTTCCTACTATCCTATGCTTGAGTTAATGCAATCCATAATGGGATGGAAGGATATGACTCTGGAAGAAATGCTGAAAGCAGGTGAGAGAACAACTGTAATGCTTCATGCGTTCAATCTTAGGGAAGGATTTAAGCCTAGCGATTTTACAATGCCACCCCGCGCAGCAGGAGATCCTCCATTCAAAGTCGGGCCATTTAAGGATATGACCTTCGATTTTGAGAATCTAAAACGACAGTTTTACGAAGCTATGAGTTTTGATTATGAAACCGGAGCCATCGCGAAAGAAAAAATCGAGGAAATGGGATTACAGGATGTACTGAAGTAAAAGATCTCGTTATTCGGGGATCAAAGACAACTAGATTTACCGTGCTAGTGTGGGATCTCCGGAACTGGCATAAGTAAGACTCAGGGTTCAAGGCACAAGGCTCAAGGTCTCTAGAAAAGAGACCTTTTTTTAACCCCATACGCCCTGTGCCATGCGCCCTGCGCCTTTATTATCTCCCAATCATCAGCCCTGGAAGCCAGAGACACAACTGAGGAAAAGCGACCATAATCGCGAGGAAAAGTACCAGGACGATCAAAAAGGGCCATATGCCCTTTAGAAGCTCGATACTCCCAATATTGAAGCTATTTCTCACAAGAAAAAAGTTGATTCCCATAGGTGGCGTGATTAACGCAATCTCCATATTTACGACAAACAGTATCCCGAACCAGAGAGGGTCAAACCCAAGGTCCTTTATAATAGGCATAAAAATTGGGATGGTGAGCATCATGATGGTTATTCCGTCTATAACACATCCCAGGAGTAGCAGGAAAAGCATGATGACTATAATCACGGCCAATGGGGAAAGGTTCATGGAAACAACAAGTAGAGACAGTTTTTGCGCTATAGCGGAACTTCCGAATACATAGGTAAAGAAGGAAGCGCTGACCAGGATAATCAAAATCGTGGCATTGAGGACCGCGGTCTGAACCATAGCCCTGTATAATCCTTTAAGGGTGAGTTTGAAAAAGAGCACTGCCACAACAAGGACGATGAAGCAACCCACACCACCCGCTTCGGTCGGAGTGGCGATACCTAAATAGATTGAACCGAGAATACCGAACATAACAAGGACTATAGGCCATATCAGTCTAAGTGAAGAGAATCTTTCAGACCAACTCACCATACCAGCGGATCTGCCCAGCTCGGGATTTCGAGCACACTTAATGATCGGTACAAGTGAAAGCATGACAGCCAGAAGGATACCAGGTATGACCCCGGCAATAAAGAGACGTCCGAGTGGTACGTTTGCCAGTAGGGCGAAGATGATCATCGTCGCGCTTGGTGGAATCAGTGGACCGAGTACGCCTCCGGATGTTAAAGCCCCCAGCCCAAGGGCCTTGTCATAGGAATATCGCTCATATTCAGGAACCGCCACGTTTCCAACAGCAATAATCGTGGGCCCGCTGGCGCCAAGGGCGGCGGCCATACCGGCTTCCCCCATAATACCTGCCACGATTAATCCTCCGGGAAGCCGTGACAGCCAGTTTCTGGCGGTCCTGAAAAGATGTTCCCCCATTGCTGTTTCAGCAATGATGAAGGACATTAACGTAAAAAGGGGAAGAGGGGTCCATGTGAGGTTATACAATAACTGGAAGGTCGTCCAGCCTGCCTTTTGCAAGGCGAAGCTCCCAAACGCCATATAGCCTATGATGACTGAACTAAATCCCAAGGCGTAGGCAATGGGGACGCCGATTATGAGCAGAAACAGCATCAGGCCGGCACATAGAAGGGACGCGGTGTGGTAGTCCATTCAACCCCCAGTTCACTCTTCTCTAGTCTTCAATATCCCCTGTACAATCTTCAGTAATAAAACGACACATAACAGGCCATATCCAATGGGAACGACTATCTTTACAGGAAAAAGCGGGACGGCCCAAATGGACATACTCTTTTCTTCGGTCTCCAATGAATACATAGCCACAGTCCATCCCTCCCAGGTGAGGATTGCACAGAAAACCAATCCCGCTAGGGGGCCTATGACGTTTAGAATAAAGGATCTGATTTTTTTTGGGAGAAGGGCGACAAAGAAATCCACCCGAAGATGACTGTCCAATTTCTCCAGATAAGCAAGGGCAAGAACAAATGTCCACAAGAGGAACATCATGCTCATTTCATAGGAATAGGGCTCTGGACTATTAAAAACATAACGCCTAATTACACCATAAGACGCCAAAAAGGCCATCAGGACGATTAATACACCACTCAAAACAGTAAAGGCATTACTAATGTGTTCAATTACCCTGTCTGTCTTCTTAATGAATCCGCGAAGCATGAGTAATTATATCCCCCGCGATAAATCCCTTTCCGGATAGACCTTTAGAAGGCGATTATACCCCCTCTATCGTTTTGACATGATAGGGATGCTTGCTGTTTACCTCATCGACAATTTCTTTAACCTTTATTCCGAACTCACTCATACTCGAGAACTGTTTTTCCTGGTAAGTTCGGAGTCTTTGACACCACTTCTCTCGTTCATTATTGGAGATGATGTGAATATTCAATCCGCGTTTCTGAAAGCTCTCTAAGTCTTCTACCTCCCATCGGGCGAATCTATTGTGAATCCAGTCAACGGCCCTATCGACCTCCTCAAGAAGTATCTGCTGTATATCAGGTGGCATTCTTTTCCAAAGATCCAGATTGATGGTAAATCCATTCCAGCCGGAAGAGCCAAAAAAATAGGATACATCGGTACATACATCCATAAGACCGTTTTCAATGCTGCCATGAGTCCCATTGACAGTCCCGTCGATTATACCCTTTTGAAGAGAAGTATAGAGATCGGTCCACATGATGGTTACGGGCGATCCACCAAGTTCTTTTATCAAAATAGCCATTGCGGGGCTGATAGCCCCGACCATCAGGCCCTTCCAGTCTTCAAGAATCGTTATCGGCCTGGAAGACAGGACTTCCATTCCGCTGAGGTGCATCAATCCGAGGGCTTTTGCATTGAATCGTTCCTGTAATATTCTATCATGGAGAGGCAGGAGTCTTTTCGCCGCCGCGGTCCCTGCTTCTATGTTATTAAACAAAAAAGGGGTTTCAATGAGAGAGAGTCTGGGATCGAGTCCTGCGTATACCCCCCATGGTGCATCAGCCATTTCGATGGCACCCACCCTCACGGCGTCGAAATACTCAGGTATTTTTGCCAGGGATTCGCCGGGAAAAACCTGGATTCTGTATTCCCCGTTCACTCTGCTGTTAAATCTCCTTGCCAGTTCTTCATCCTTCTCCGTGAGCGGGTCCCCCACCGCGGAAGGTACCACTAACCTGATGATAACGGGTTTCTTTATCTCATCTCGAGGTTCTCTTAGAAAAAGGAAAAGGATTAAAGAAATGAAAAGGATCAGAATAATGGAGAATAGGATTTTGTGTCCGATCATTATGCTCTCCTAAGCAGAAAGTAGAGGAAATAGACGTACGATTTTTTTAGCTAACAGGTTGATAATTGTCAACAGCTTTCCCTCTTCCCTGAGCCACCATTAAGGTATCATCTGCCATTAGACAGACTCATGTCCCTGAGTGAGTCGAAGGACTTGCGTCGTATGGTAACGGTGCAAGGCGCAGAGCTCATCCACCGTCGCCAAAGGTTATGGTAGGACAAGAGGCGCAAGGAAAAGACTTGAGCATGTATTGTGATGTCCAGGGGTTCTCGCAAAATCCAGCATTATGACAACATAAACAGAAATTTGATGCTTGATCTTGGTAACACACTTACTTGACAAATAGAGTTTTATAAGCGTACATTTGCCGTTCCATAAATGCAATAAGGAGGAGAAAATGAGTTTAGAGGAATATGCAAAATTCGCGAATGGAAATCCAGCGTGTTATCTAGCGACTGCTGAAGAGGATCAGCCGAGCGTCAGGGCAATGGGAATGCGGTACGCTGATGAAACCGGATTCTATTTCCAGACGATGTCAAACAAAGCCCTATATAAGCAAGTCCAGGAGAACGACAAAAGAGAAATTCTGATAAATATGTCCATAACAGGGATGTGTGGAATATAGACCATACAATCCTTGAAGGATAAGGCTGATCAGGCGAAACAGATAGCCCAAGTTTTTATCGAGACTCAAGAAAGTATAGTTCGGAGGATTAAATGCAGACATACAAAATGTTTATTAACGGTGAATGGGTAGATACTGAATCCGGAAAGACATTCGCTACGATAAATCCGAGTACCGGCGAGGAATTGGGAAGAGTCCCTCAGGCAGGTATAGAAGATGTGGACAAAGCAGTCAATGCTGCAAACCAGGCGCTTCCTGAATGGTCAAAGATGACGCAAAGTGACAGGGCAAAAACGATTTTGCGCTTCGCGGACCTTGTAGAAGAACACTCTGAAGAACTGGTTGATCTGGAAGTCAATGAGCACGGCACACCCATCATGCTGGCCAGAGGCTTTGCGGCTGCTGCTGTAGATCAACTCGAGTATATAGCATGCATAAGCCGTGGATTGATGGGGCAGGTCCTTCCACAGTCAATTCCCAATACAATTGGGTATCTTCAGAGAGTCCCGATCGGAGTCTGTGCAGTCATCACACCATGGAATGTCCCTCTTATGATGATGCTCAGCATGATAGGCCCGGCTCTTGTCACTGGAAACACATGTATACTCAAACCCGCAAGTGTTAGTTCAATATTAGGCGTTAAATTCACAGAAATACTTGAGAAAGCAGATCTGCCAAGGGGCGTGATGAATCTGGTAACAGGGCCGGGAGGAAGCGTCGGTGACGCCCTTACCACACATCCGGGGGTCGATATGGTGCGTTTTACAGGCGCCAGTGATACAGGAAAAGAGATACTCATGGCGGCCAGCCAGACAGTCAAAAAGTGCGTGATGGAACTCGGTGGGAACAATCCGGTCATCGTCTGTGAAGACGCGAATGTAGAAAAAGCTGCCAAGCTGCAGGCAGGCAGGCATTACGGCAACAGCGCGCAGAACTGCTCCACACCGGGAAGGTATTATGTGCATGAGAATGTATATGATGAATTCGTGGAAGTATTTGCAAATGAAGTGAAAGGAATAAACGTGGGATTGCCATGGGACGAGAAGACAGCCATGGGCCCCATGGCTAGCCTTCAACAGCTTGAGAAAGTGGAATACTACATCAAGACAGCAAAAGAACAGGGAGCCAGGATCGTATGCGGCGGATCAAGGCCTTCAACGCCTCCGTTAGATAAAGGTCATTTTCTTATGCCTACAGTTGTAGCTGACTGCACACATGATATGACTATTGTAAGGGAAGAGATTTTCGGACCCGCGGCATGCATTCTTAAATTTTCCTCAGAAGAAGAAGTGGTTAAACTTGCGAATGATTCAGAATACGGACTCTGCGCGGGCGTATGGACAGAAAATGGAAGCAAAGCGATGAAAATAACGGATGAGCTGCGTGTTGACAGTGTGTTTATCAACATGCCGAGAATGATGACTCCTGAATTTCCTTGGGGCGGAAATGTCAGGCAAAGCGGGGTTGGAAAATCCGATTCCGTATGCGGTATGGAGGAATTCACCGATCTGAAGTTTATCTGTAAATCTTATTCCTGAAACAACTCCTTGCTTTAAAATATATAATGAGGCATGGGCTGTTCCCCAAAACGATATCTATAGGGGCAGGTGTCGGTGATCTGAACTTTGAGGGTTTGAGAGGCTGTTTTTTTCCAAGTGAGCTATACATTCTGCCATAGGTTCTGGGGTGTAAACCCTCAAAGTTCAGATCACTATGGGATTCAGTGGAAAATTTTCCTGGGATATCGTCTTGGGGAACAGCCCGTGCATCATCTTCAGATTAATCCGCGAATATATGATAAAGGGCACTAAGATAGCGGATAGATGATCACTATATAGGCTCTAGTTTACATTTTGACGATGCGGGCTGAGTTGCCAACCATAGTCCGGTAAGTTCCATTATCTTGATCTTGGCATCAAGATTTTGACGGCGTACCGGTATCATATCCACAACATCAAAGCCGCAGATTTGCAGCGTTCTTTCAAGGTTCATACAACACGAGGTTGTTCCATTTCCGCTTCCTCCCGCATAGCATATACCAACAGCAATGGGACCACTTTCATTGTTGAAAGGGCCGGGAGGAGGTGCACTTGTTGGTAATGGCACTCTGGGGATTGTTGTTCTTACCCTGCGGAACCTGTCAAGAAAGGCTTTCATACTCTCACTAAGATCGCCGAAATAGACAGGATTGGCGAATACCACGGCATCAGCGTCATCGATCTTTTCTACGACCCTAGTGAAATCATCGTCATCAATGATGCATTTAGTTTCATCTCTGCATATACCCCAGCCGTCGTCATTGCATTGCCTACAGAGTTCAATGTTCATCTGCGGCAGGTATAAGACTTCCGAATCACTTCCTGCAGTGGTAATTCCACGACATAAAGCTTTTATCAGGGATGCGGTTCTACCCTGGGGATTCCTGCTTCCGGAGATAACGAGTGTTTTCATGGGAAGGCCTCCTTAAAATAAATACGGTGTAAGGTAATAAATCCAAGGCACAAGATGTACGTTATACGGTTTACAGCCTAAGGGTAATAAGACCTACATTACACTGCAAATCCTTTGCCGTAAACCGGTTATATTCTTTTACCCTATTTTTCAGGATCTGCCTTTCGCTATACCCTAAGATATTGTGGTTCTTTTCTCTTGACCCACCATCTGATTTTCTCTATGATTTTCAGCCAAAAAACAATGCCTTATTACCCAAACTAACCCTATGTAACGAAAGGAGAAATCGATGAATTCCCCAAAAGACAACGAGAAAAATACAAGCAGAAGAGGTTTCATTCAAGATGTGGCCGCAGGAGCGGCGGGAGTGGCTATTGCAGGCGCTCTGGCGACATTAGGCGCTCCGATTGTGGCGGCTGCCCAGGAAGAGAAGAAGGCCGAATCGCCTTTTTTCAGGGATCCTCCACCATGGCCCAAGGGGACCACAGGCAACAAGTATGACCATTTATTCAGCACACAGCTCAAGGAGAATTCCATTACGGATGTCGTCGCAGGTCCCCAAGCCTATTTCCGAGGCGACAGTGATCTTCCCGGAGCAAAGATCAACATGGGCTGGCAAATGTTCACAAAGCCATACAGGCTGGAATTGGAATCTCATCACCATGATACTGATGAATACCTCTTTTTTCTGGGTGCGACGCTGCCGGACCTCGTGGGCTCTTTTGATGGAGAAATAGAGTACTTCATGGGGCCAGAGTATGAAAGGCACGTCATCACGGAGGCCACGGTTCTATATATCCCCGCGGGTCTGGAGCACAACCCTTGTGACATCAAGAGACTCGGCAAGCCGATGATGTTCAGCGCGCTTCAGTTGGCTCCCTACTTCAACGGAGTTTACCAAACCATGGGCTATATGGAGTTCAAAGGCGCGCCAAAAATCAAGTAAGTTCTCAATCTGAGTGAAACCATTCAAGATAGTCTCGAATGGAGGACAGGACAGCTCTGGATGAACACAACTGGGGATTCCATAGAGAAATGAGGAGGATTCGTTATGACTCTTAGGAGATGTGGCGCGGTTTTGCTGGCCTTTATTTGTTTAACCCTCATGAATAGATTCTCTCTGGCTCAGACCTTCGATGAAATGGAGGCCTCTGTCAAGGAACATGTGATCAGCAACGGAATGAAATTCATCGTGCTGGAAAGACATGAGGCTCCAGTGGTCTCCTTTCATGTGTATGCCGATGTAGGAAGCGCGAATGAGAGCTATGGCATTACAGGAATTTCACATCTTCTGGAGCACATGGCCTTTAAAGGGACAACAACTGTGGGGACAAAAGATCTGAATTCAGAATTGGCAGTCTATGAAAAACTCGATCCTCTATACGATAGGCTCAATCTGGAAAAGAAAAGGGCCAATCCGGATCAGGAGTTGATCGCTGAGCTGGAAAAAGAATTCGAGGCCTTGCGCGCGAAAGCCAAAGAATACATCGTGAACAACGAATTCATAGATATGTTCAGACAAGAGGGCGAAGCAGGTATTAACGCCTATACCAGTAATGACGCGACACAGTATATCAACTCGCTCCCTTCTAATAAGGTTGAGTTCTGGATGGCCATGACCTCCGACCGTTTCATGAACCCTATATTCAGGGAGTTCTATAGCGAAAAAAATGTGGTTATGGAAGAGCGTCGCCTTAGTCTTGAGACACGGCCCACTGGAAAACTGCTCGAAGATTTCTTGGCCACGGCGTTTAAGGCGCATCCATACCATCATTCAGTCGTGGGTCACATGTCCGACATCGAGGGAATCACAAGAAGGGATGTGGAAGCCTATTTCAAGAAATTCTACTCCCCAAGCAATCTAACCGTGGCCATTGTGGGCGATGTGAAAGCCGGGAGAGTCTTTGAAATGGCTGAAACATATTTCGGAAGAATACCTAGTGAACCAAAACCCGAACCCATCAGGACGGTGGAGCCGGAACAATGGGGAGAAAGGCATGTAGTCGTAGAGGCACAATCACAGCCTATTTTGATTGTCGGTTATCATCGACCCGCAGGAACCCATGAAGATGACACGGCTTTAATGGCAATCGCCAATATCGTGGGCCAGGGACGGACATCACGTCTTCACAAGACGTTGGTAAAGGAAACGAAAATCGCAGTCGAGACCGGCGGTCTTAATGGCTTCCCAGGGGACAAATTTCCAAACCTCATCGCCTTTTATGCTGTTTCAAGTCCAGGGCATACATCAGACGAATGTTTGAACCAAATGGACACTGAGATTGAAAAGATTCGCAATGAACCCATAACTCAAGATGAAATGACCAAATTCAAAAGAACAGTCAAAAAAGATATTCTTGATGGGATGAAACCAAACGCGCAAATGGCTGAGGCCTTGACCTACAATGAAGTCATTGAGGGAGACTGGGCAGAATTGTTTGACGCGATAGATAGGGTTGAAGCGCTTACGGCCGAAAAGGTCAAACAAGTGGCTAACAAGTATTTTGTAAAGAAGAACAGAACGATTGGTGAAATCATTCCCGAAAAATAGTCTTCTCGATTTGACGTTATGACCTCTGTTCCATCAGACAACGAAATGAAATGACTGGGAGAATAAAGATTATGAAAAAAGAGATTCTCAAACATGCATTAGGACTGTGTCTGGTCTTTACAGTATTATTTGTCGGAATATGCTTTGCTCAAAAAGCTCCAAAGGAGGAATTTGATTTTCCGAAACTGAATAAAATCAAAATGCCTGAAATCAAGGAGAAAACGTTTGACAACGGATTGAGGATATTCCTGGTTGAAGATCATCATTTCCCTACGATTGATTTTCAGGCAGCCTTTGGAGCGGGTTCGATGTATGAACCAAAGGAAAAGATTGGTCTGGCTGCAATGACCGGTATTCTCCTCCGCACGGGTGGAACAATAAGCATGACAGGAGATGAAATCGACAAAGAGCTGGAAACCTTAGCCGCAAGCATTGAGACCTCTGTGGGATTAAATTACGGCATTCTGAGAATATCTTCTTTGAAGGAGGATATTGATAAGATTATACCCATTGCCGTGGATATTCTACAAAACCCGATATTTGCTGAAGACAAGATTGAGCTCGCAAAGGTCCAACTCAGAGCCGGGATTGCCAGGAGAAACGATAATGTACGGCAAATTCAGTCCCGTGAATTCAATAAAATCATCTATGGCGCAGAAAGCCCCTACGCCCGTCACGAAGAATATGCCACCATTGAATCCATCAGCCGTGATGACCTCATTGCATACCATCAGAGGTTTTTTCATCCCAATAATATGATTATGACGGTCTGGGGTGATTTTAAAACCAAGGAAATGATCAATCAACTGAAGCGGACATTTGGGAAGTTAAAACCCGCAGAATTAGATATTCCACCGGCCCCGGAAGTCAGTTATGACTACAAGACCACCATCAATTATATAGACAAACAGGACTTGAACCAGTCAAATATTCTCATGGGCCACATTGGTGGACGCTATGACAATCCTGATTATCCGGCACTCTTAGTCATGAATCAAATCCTTACCATGGACCGGATGTTCAAAAAGATCCGCTCAGATGAGGGTCTGGCCTATAACGTATTTGGATATTACGGGGTAGCGCTTGATCATCCCGGTATATTCAACGCGGGCGCTCAAACAAAATCGGAATCTACGGTATATGCACTCAGTCTTATGATAAAGGAAATAGAATGGATGACTCAGGAAGAAGTGACGGATGAGGAGCTCAACCGTGGGAAAGATGAGTTTCTATACTCCTATGTGTTTAATTATGACAGCAAGGAAAAGATCGTCAATAGAATGCTGACCTTTGCCCACTTCGGTTATCCCCTGGATTTTGCCGACCGGATCAAGCAAGGGGTTGAAGGGGTCACCAAAGCGGACGTTTTAAGAGTGGCAAGAGAATACTTGAAACCTGACAAGTTGCAGATTTTAGTAACAGGAAATAAACAGGATTTTGATGAACCTCTTTCAGTCCTAGGTGAAGTCAACGAGATCGATATCACGATCCCAGAACCACCCGGTTCAGCAGACCCCAATGCCAAAGCCATTACACTGAGCCCAGAGGAACTCCAGAAATATGAAGGGGAATATTCTACACCCTTAGCGCCTTTAAAGATTTCATTGACAGTGAAAGATGCCGTGTTATCCGCTCAGGTTGCCGGACAACCGGCGTTTCTCTTAACCCCTTTTAGTAACACGGAGTTTAGATTTGAACCGGCTGGGGTTGTCATCGAATTCAGCACGAATGATGAAGGATATGTCCAATACGACTCCTTTACATTAAAGCAAATGGGGCAGAGTATCCCCTTTAAAAGAGAGTGATAATCGGTTGTTCTTCCAGACGATCAATTCTTGCCTTTCTGCTGCATTTTTTCCTGATGTCCGCCCGGGTCCGCTTCAGACAGAGATCCGGCGCCGGGCACTATCGCCATCTCTAGATGCGGAGCGCTGTATTTCTTCCAGATCAGGGGGCCGTGACTCATCCCCTCTGGAACGTATACAACCGCGGTTTTATCTAACTTAAGCGGTTGATTTTCTAGCCAAAATTCGATTTCAGCGCCCAGTTCTTCAGGATGTTCATAGTTCGTACCGTAATGTAGAACCATTTCTTCAAAATCACGATGGACGTGATCAAAGATATGCGGATTCGGATCGGGCATACCCCAGACCCAGCCGCCTTCTATATATATATCGCATTCCGGCACCAGATTTCTGTTCATAAAGGTCATGGAAGCAGGCTCCTGACGATTTTTGACCGGAGTACCGGCGATCACCTCATAAACAGGTTTTTTCACCAGGTATTTTTCATAATCTATGTCTCTTGGTTCCTTCTCCGGCTTTGACGTTTCGATTGGAATATATTTCCGTTCGCCGGTTCCCAGTAGAATCGAGATACGGACATGCGGATGGCGGAATTCCTTATACATCAATGGCCCGTGCCTAACGCCCTTCGGAATAAAAATGGCACTGGTGGAATGGATGCTCAATTTCTGGCCTCCCAGAGAATACTCAATATCCGCTCCAAGTTCTTCCGGGTTGTAACAGTCTCCTCCGATATTTAAAAGGATTTCTTCGTATTCCCCCACCCTTTCATCGAGATAAGGATTAGGTTGCGGCATACCCCAGACCCAGCCGAATTCAAGATTGTACTTGATACCCGGAATCTGAGCGCTGCTCATATAGACCAGCGGAGGAAACGTTCTATTCTGAACACGTAAATCCGATTGACCCTGAGTGACCGGTTCTTTGACCAAATATTTTTCATAGTTGATATCAGTCATTACTTTTGATCTCCTCCTTCATCATTTCCTGAATTGCGTTATTGACACAAAGCGGGAATGGATCCATGGAAGTTAATCCACCGTCAACCGGAATGACTGCCCCTGTTATATACGATGCTTCATCACTGGCCAGAAAAGCACATAATCCCGCTATTTTTTCCGGCTGCGCGGGTTCTCGGGAAGGTATGTCCCGGAACACTCTGGCCATCAAGTTGTCCAAATCCGCGCCCATGTCTTTGGCAATCTGCCCAAAGCGGCTTTCAGTCATTTCCGAAAAGACAAATCCTGGACAGATTACATTACATCTGATTCTATCCCCGCCAAAGTCCAGGGCCGCCTGCTGGGTCAGCATATTAAGCCCACTTTTGGAAGCGCAGTATGCGGAGCCCTGTGGAATGGCGCGTAACGAAGCCAGGGAAGAGATGTTTATAATAGACCCTCCGCCGTTTTCAATCATATGGGGGATTGCTGCCCTCATAAGCATAAAGGGACCGATGAGATTCACTTCAAGTGTTTTGTGCCATTCATCAAGTTTCGCGCTGGTTATTGAGCCTTCACTTCCTATGCCGGCGTTATTGACGAGTATATCAATCTTTTTTCCGAAAGAAAGAGCTGTTTCGATGATGGGATCGATATGCCCTGGTTCAGAAACATCTCCCCGGCGCATGACTGCCGTTCCAGACGGCAAGGATTGCACAACCTGCTCAAGGAGACCCTCGCGGCGGCCCACAACACAGACTTTCGCGCCTTCAGCCGCAAACCGCCTGGTAATAGCGGCGCCAATTCCCGTGCCTCCTCCGGTAATAATAGCCGTTTTTCCCTTTAGCATCATTTTTTTATTCCTTAGTAGAATGATCTTCCATTTGAAGATCCCTGCAGTCCCGCTGAAGGCGAGATTTCCGCTACGCTCCAACAAGCCTACGGGAAATTCGCTCGCTATGCATTTTCATGAGGCCCTCTGTAATTTTTGTCTGTCGCGGTTGCGAAATGGAAAATAGGCCGGTCCAATTTTTTTATAATCAATGGACAGTGCTTGACTCCTTTTGGGGCAAAAATGACACTGCTTTTTGTCAGAATATGGGGCTCGTCTCCAAGCCAGAACTCGATTTCACCGCATAAGTCCGTGGGATCATCCGGATTCGAACCGAAAAAAGTGATCACTTCTCCGAAATCATGTGTGTGTCCTTTATCCACAACCACCACTTCTTTGGGCTGCGGCCAGAACCAGGCGCAATCAACATAAGGAGCACCTTCGAATACGCCCCCATGCAGGCAATACACGCGAGTACCGAGTGCGTCCGGGACTTTGTTCAGGTCTGTAACGATATACTTTCCATATTTTGTATCATTCATTTTAAATATTCCCTTTCTGATAATTATTTCAAATAGTGCCTGAACGAAAACTAGGATTTTTAATCGAGATCAAGGCGGGCGAAAATTTTAACCAGAGGAATATATTTGAATATTTCGAGGATTAAAATTTGAGCTCAACGTAGATATCGACGAAAAAGACAGTTTTCGTTCGTGCACTAAATGTGCAGTCCACCACTAACAGGCATAACAAGTCCGGTAACAAAAGAAGACTCATTCGAACATAGCCAGATAACGGCTTCGGCCATTTCCTCCGGCTCAGCAATCCGTCCAATGGGCACTATTTGGCGGAATTTATCCATCTGATCCGGGTTGGAGGAGAGCAATTTATCCATGAGGGTTGTCCCTCCAGTAGGTCCCGGCAATAGTACATTGACACGTATACCGTCCTTAGCGACTTCCAGAGCTGCCGTCTTTGTAAGACCGATAAGGCCGGACTTGCTGGCGTTATATGCCCCGAATTCCGGTAGAGGTTTGAGAGCTGCGACTGAGGAAGTATTCACAATAGAGCCATACTTTTGTTTGGTCATCTGCCTGATTTCATATTTCATGCAGAGCATGACACCCTTCAGGTTCACGTCAATCATTTTATCCCATAGGTCTTCCGGATAATCGGAAATCGGTACCATGGGCCAACGGATTCCATCCGGCCCGAATCCGGCATTATTAAAAGCATAATCCAGGCGTCCAAAAGTCTCTACACATTTATCTACAGCGGCTTCGACTTCCGTTGCCTTTGTAACATCGCACTTGAAAAAAGTCGCTTCACCGCCGGCTTCTTTAATAAGCCGCACTGTTTCACGACCACCCTCAACATTTGAATCGGTTGTGACAAGCACTTTCGCGCCCTCACGGGCGAACATTCGGGCTGTTGTTTTGCCGATACCTGTAGCCCCACCTGTCACAAAAGCTACTTTATCCTGCAACTTCATTGTCATTATTCACTTCCTCCTGCTACTCTTCCTATTAGCCCAGTCTAATCAGGGAGTTACTCTTCCGTTTCAAGATAGTGAGGTACACTGATAAGCTGTTGTTATTTAGCCGAAAATGTGCGTATCACTTTCTCCACTCGAGGGGGATGATTGTGTTGAATCTTTTTGCAATAATATGATAGACTCCCTCCCGGTTTCATCCGCCTTCGCAGGAAACTCCGCATTTATGCGGGGAGGAATGCTCTTGTCATCCGCTTCGGCGGATGTCGCCCTTGACGCCGGGGCGGATGAACCCGCCGAAGCCT
>JAFGFY010000040.1 GCA_016930795.1 Deltaproteobacteria bacterium | reverse complement strand
ATAAAGGAGTCAGAATCCTAAAGCATTCACTCCACCAAGTTGAATTGTTGCCATCTTCCTGATCGGTATCGAAGCATAAATGTGATACTCAGCACGATAACAAATCCCACAAATAAGAGCCATGAGTTGGTTGGAGATATATGTCTGATCTTTATCAAGTAATACTGCCCCATCATCATGAGCCAGTGTTGAGCAACTGACATCCACATAATCCATACCGTATCCCCGGCTCCTCTAAGGGCGCCGCCTATAATGACCAAACAAGCGTCAAATATGAGATACAATGATGTCAGCCGAAGGAGTATGATGCCGAGGGGGCGCACATCCGCGAACTCAGCAATATCACTTGGGATAAAGACACGCACTAAGTATTCTGTTGCGCTCAGGAATATGGTTGACATCATCATAGCCCAAGAAAACGCGATAATCACACCTGAAAGGCAGGCCTGTTTCGCCGATGGTATATCTCGCGCCCCCAACCTCTGTCCAACGAGGGCTGTCGATCCGATGCCTAATCCGAGAATGGGAATCACCGAGACAAGATCCCAGTTAAACGCGATTGTCACGGCCGCAGCGACCGACTTCCCATAGGACTGAAACAACAGCAGAAAAATGGTAAAAGCAGAGATATTCAATGTCAGCTCAACGGCGGATGGAAAACCGTATCGCACCAGCTTCCTTAACAGGTCCTGGTGAATGACAAAGGATTCATCTATCTGAAACTCCCTTCGGTTCGACTCCTGGAAATATGCGAAAAGCAACAGGAGAAGACCGCCAAAAATGCCAATAAGGGTACCATAGGCCGCTCCCCGAATCCCCATGGCCGGGAAACCAAGCTTGCCGAAAATGAAGACATAATTAAAAGGGATATTGAGCAACATAGCCAAGAAATTCGCGATCATCACGATCCTGGTCCTGCCTATTCCCGCGAAGAATGAGCTGAAGGCAGTCCGAAAGCAGGAAATGAGAGAACCATAGATGAGTACGGATAAGTAAGCGTACTCCAGTTCAACAACATCCGGAGCGTGGCCTGATTTGACAAAAAGCCACTTTGCCTGGAAGGCTACGAAAATCATTATCGGATAGCTGAGCAAAGAAATAATGAGCCCCTGGGTCAAAGCCTTGGAGCAATAGGCCTTCTTGCCTGCCCCATAGTGTTGCGCCACAAGAGCATTGACATAGCTCACAATACCCAAGAATAGCGACATACAAAGGAAGGTGGTCATGGAACCGCTCATACCCGCAGAAAGGTGCTCTCTTCCCAGTCTGGAGAGGAATAACCTGTCCGTAAACATCATAACCGTTTCCGTCCCATAGCTAATCATAACGGGCGTAGCTATGGTTAGGAGCGCTTTGATGCCTCCGGGACCTCGATAGAATTCATCTATAAATCGATCCATTTTCATGGTTGCACCTGATATTGAACGAATTCACTTCTGGCGATTCTTGATGACCCCCCCAAAAAAAACCCCGCAAGAATTTGCGGGGTTTTGATATAAAAATAGATAATAATAGCTATACACAACCCCGCCGACAAAGACCATAAAGGTCCAGAAGAGTGCGATTAATCATTGTCCAGTCTACCCATTCCATGAGATATATTCCCTACTCCTTTCCTTGAGATTCGGCAACTTATACGATTCTATGGAGATGTCAAGGGGAAAATTGAATGACCCGTTAAAAAAGTGCTGGAATAAATAATACGGTATCATATCTTTCCTTTGAAGTGCAGGAAAGACTCAAAAAGATGCGAAAATATTGATCAGCAGATTCCCGTCTTCGTGTTTAGGCCCCCCCACGGTCACTTCGCTATCGTTAAGAAGGCGCACGACGGTTTGAAATATCTGTTTGCTATCCCTAAATATTTCTACCTGTAGGGTCACCCGATCACCAGATATTCCCTTTGAAGTGATCTTCATGGAACGGTTTCCTGGGAGAGAAATCCTGCCGGAGTTGTCTTGATTCAGTCTTAGGTTGTCCCTACTCAAAAGTTTGTATGAAGAATAGCCAAAGACGTCTTTCATTCCGTTCGTGAAGTTCTTAAGATTGGGATCACTCTGTCCGGGCTTTTGGGAAGCGAGGATGGTTTTGACACTCAGATCAATGGTCGTTTCTGACCAGGCCTGATATGCTTGTGCCATGAGGATTGAAACGATAACGGCGCATAACAAAGTTATTCCATATCTTTTCATAGGCTTTGTCCTTCAGGGCGTTCATTGAACCAGAGGATCGTTTGGCGGGTCTCAGGAATTTCTAGAATGATGATGGATGAGACATCTCCGGAAACTGAGGCGACAATAGCCGATGGGCTGTCAGGAACAGGGACCCGCAAAACAGTAATAAGCAAGAGAGCCACGCACGCTGTAGCCGTGGCAGAGACTAGAATCTTCTTTGAAAGAAAAGTCTCTTTCACTTTGGCCCACCACGGGGTCTCTTCTCTCCGAAGCCGGTCCAGGACATGTTCTTCGGTTTCACGGGTATCAATCCCGATAGGTTGACGCGCAAGATGGGCCCCGTATTGGCTGGAAATCGTCTTCAGGTCTTCAAGCATTTTCTTACAGGAAGAGCACACGAGGATATGGCTTTCCACCTGAGAGCGTTCCACCCTCCCAAGCTCCCCATCATAGTATCGGCTGATCAACTCCGAATCACAGTGAGAAAGATTCCCCTGCATGTTAGCTCCTCCCCTGACCTCTTTCCAGGAATTCCTTTAGTCTCTGCCTGGTATAGAAAAGCCTGGAACTCACAGTGCCCTTCCTGAGATTCAACTGCGCCGCGATCTCCTCGTATGAAAGCCCTTCCAACTCCCGAAGGATAAATATGGTCCTCGCCTCTTCCGGCAATGAATTTAACCCGTTATTCAATGACTTTTCAAGTTCCTTTTTTTGGTACATGACCTCCGGGCCGGCGTCTTCGCTTTCCAGATCCAGCCCACCTTCAATCTCCCCTGCTTCAAGGGGCTGGTGTTTCCATCTGAATCTCCTCTTTGCCCGCCTCCGCCAGTTCAGGGATTCGTTCACCGTTATACGTCGTAACCAGGTAAATAACGAGGACTTTCCTCTGAATCCCTTGATATTTGAACATACTTTTAGGAACACCTCCTGAAGGATATCCTGACTCTCCTCTCTGTCTAGGGTGATTCCGCAGGCCAGACTGTAAAGTCTTGAATGGTATTCACGAACGAGGACTCTGTAGGCCTCTTCTTGCCCTTTCCTAAGCCTCTCGATCAGCTCATCTTCAGTCCAGCCATGGGTCATTTTTAATATTAGACACCATTTACAGAGAAAAACTCAATCCATTGTGAAACATTCCTAGTCACCGAAAGTTTAGCCCAATGGAAATCGGGGATCTCGTCAATTCCTCATACTTGTCACGGGAGCCGGCAATCTGCCTCCTCTTTTCAGGAAATCCCTGGCGGAATAGGGATTCACATCCATCACAGGCGCCTCACCAAGGAGCCCCCCAAAATCCACGGATTCTCCGGCCTTTTTTCCCGGGACCGGAATAACCCTTACGGCGGTCGTCTTATTATTAATGACACCAATCGCCAATTCGTCGGCAATAATCGCGTTAATGGTCTCAGCCGGGGTGTCGCCGGGAATAGCGAACATGTCAAGCCCTACTGAGCAGACGGAAGTGAGGGCCTCCAATTTGTTCAGGTCGAGAGCCCCCTTTCTGACCGCCTCGATCATGCCCGAATCTTCGCTGACCGGGATAAACGTCCCACTCAATCCTCCCACATTGCCACTCGCCATGGCACCACCTTTTTTTACGGCATCCATGAGCAGTGCCACAGCCATTGTCGTCCCGTGTGCGCCGATAGATTCAATTCCAAATGCCTCGATAATATTCGCCACAGAGTCCCCCTGAGCTGTGGTGGGTGCCAATGAAATGTCCACAATCCCGAAAGGGACATTGAGGTTCTTGGCCAGTTCCCGACCGATCAATTCCCCGCTTCTCGTGACCTTGAAGACTGTTCTTTTGATGATCTCTGACAGCTGTGTGAGGTCGCAATCCCTGTTTTTTTCCACAACACTGTGCACGACACCCGGCCCGCTCACACCGATATTCAGTGACGTATCAGGTTCCCCAATCCCATGATAAGCCCCTGCCATAAAGGGATTGTCTTCAGGAGCATTGGCAAAGGCAACAAATTTCGCGCAGCCAACCGCGTCTTTGGTTTTTGAAGCCGTCTCTTTGAGCATATGACCGAGCATATTGATGGCATCCAGATTCATTCCGGCAACGTTGGTGCCCACATTCAAGAATGAGCAGACTCTATCGCTTGAGGCAAACACGTCCGGCAAAGACTCGATCAGAACCCTGTCAGAATCGGTGAGTCCTTTTTGTACAAAAGCACCGAATCCTCCGATATAATCAATCCCGCCATCCTTTGCCGCCCGATCGAGTGTTTTGGCCATCTCAACAAAGCTCTGTTTTGAGCAATGGGTCTCCATGATGAGACTGATTGGTGTGACGGAGATCCGTTTATTTACAATGGGTATGCCGTATTTGATCTCAAGCTTGTCCGCTTCTCTGATAAGACGAAGGCTGTGCTTAAGAATCTTTTGATACACATTATCTGTAAATCTTCCGAAATCGTTATCAATACAATCCTTTAGGTTGATTCCTAGGGTTGTCGTTCGGATATCAAGATTCTGACGAAGAATCATGTTAGCGGTTTCAAATACTTCTTCGGCGGATATGGACATCTCTTACACCCTATGCATCATTTTAAAAATATCCTCGTGCTGAATCTGGATCTTCACTTGAAGTGTGTCACCAATCTTTTCAAGCTCCGCACGGACTCGTTCCAGGCTCTGTTTTGACTCTTTCATATCCACGAGCATAATCATAACAAAATAGTCGTCCATGATCTTCTGGTTAATGTCCTCGATATTGATGTCGTATTCGTATAGAAGTGTCGAAATCTTTGCGACAATGCCCTTTCTATCCTTTCCGATTACCGTGATGAAAAGCAGTTCTTTTTCCATATCATGACCCCAGATTAGTTTATGTCACAGAAATTCCCGATTGTTAGGGGAAAGTATAGGGAATATACCTTGGTACGTCAATGGCTGTGAAACCCCAACACAGACTTGGTGCAGTGGGGATATCGACTTGATGATTTACAGCCCCTGTTATAATGTCATGTTTCAGAATAAAATTGAAAATGCACAGCGAGCGCATTCCCCGTAGCTTGTCCGTCCGTAGTCCCGCTTCAGCGGGACGGAGGACGGGCTGCGGGGTTATCTCGCCCCGTTAAATTAGGCTTTTAGTAACCGAAAGAATTTAACGGGGCAAGCGAATTACAATAAATACTTCCTTACATTTGGGAGATTCCCTATCCTGCCTTCAGCGGGACTGCAGGGATCTTCAATCGAATGAAGAACTATTTCCAGACAAAAGCCAGGAGAACATGATGAAAATCGGTGTATATCAGAACAATCCCGTCTTCGGTGAAGTAGACCTCAATATTGAACAAGCCGTACAGGTGCTGACCGATGTCGAGACTGATCTCATGGTCTTGCCTGAACTCTTCAACACGGGATACCAATTCCTCTCCAAAGAAGAGGCCCAATCATTGGCCGAAGAGATCCCATTGGGAAAAACCTGTCAAGCCATGATCGATTTTGCCAAGAGAAAAGGGGACTTCCTTGTCTTTGGGATGGCTGAAAGGGATGGAGACCACATCTACAATGGATCTGCGGTGGTGGGGCCGGAGGGGTTTATCGGCAAATATCGAAAGACGCACCTTTTCGCGGAAGAAAAGGATTGGTTCGATCCGGGTGATAGCGGATTTCAGGTCTTTGATTTAGGCCCGGCGAAAATAGGGGTAATGATCTGTTTTGACTGGTGGTTTCCGGAATCCGCAAGGGTTCTGGCGTTGGAGGGGGCTGATATCATCTGCCATCCGGCCAATCTCGTACTCAGTCAATGTCAACAGGCCATGACCACCCGCTCTCTGGAAAATGGGGTCTTCTCAGCCACGGCAAATCGAGTCGGAAGCGAAGCCAGAGGGGGAAAGCCCCCCCTGATCTTCACGGGCAAAAGTCAGATACTGGATTGCTGGGGTCAGGTTCTCACCGGGTTGGCAGAGGCAGAACCCGGTGTATCGGTTGTGAACATTGACGTCATTCAAGCACGAGACAAGAAAATCACCGTCCAAAATAATCGATTCGTGGACAGACGCCCTCAATTCTATGACGCGTTATTGAGACCTCTTGGAAACTAATTTTTAGTGTCTGGAATTTCCAGTATCCATGATTCATCCGAGCGGTCCATTGATGAAGTGGTCGCATCAGTGGAGATGGGCTGGAAAATATGCGGGACCTTTCCTTTATGATGGCAATAAGATGAATCTACTGACTATGGTGATCCATAGAGCCAACAGCACGCTCGTCACCATCACAAAACCAATCCAGGATATGATCTGAGTTCTCATCTTGGCTCTTTCAGGAGAAAACAGATTCAAATGCAACAAAGCCAAAAAACCCGCGGACATGCAAAGCCAAGGCAACATATAGACCCCAAATTCCCATATTCCAAAATCGAGACTCTTTTGAGATCTTAGCCAGTAAAGCTCTGCCATACCAATAAGACTAGCCACCGCGGTCATGACGATAATCGGAATCTTGATATTCTTAATTGATTTCATTTAAACAACCATTTCTCAAATCAAATATTCTCTTCTCCTCGGATCACAGCAATACCACCGGTCATAGACCCGCTTTCCTGTGACAAAGGGGAAGATCGAGATTGACGGTAAACGATCTTCAACTCTTTGTAAGCCATATCATAGGTCCGGCGATAGACAAGATTGATGACGCCCCTTTTGGCCAACACCCATCCTACACCCATAGCCGCTCCGGCCGGTGATCCCCTCTTAATCCATCGATAGCCCTTGAGCGGCCATTTCATCCATCCGTACATCTCCCAACCTTTCTTCATCAGACTTCTGAATTTTTTGGGAAGAAGGGTGTCGGCAAAGGATTTCATATTGTAAAGCGATTCTATCCTAACCATGTAGAGTCTATTAAATATTGGGAACGCATCAGCCTCGCACAGAGACTTAATCCAAACCCGACTTCTTGCTAAGAGCGGGCCCAAGGCGGCTTCCTCCAAAGGCCTTACCGATTCAGGAAAATGCCTTTTGGCAACAATGCAAGCGGTTTGAACGAGCGCCTCCTTCCATTCTTTAAGCCCCGGACTGGAAGTCACCAGAGAAGGAAAGCCCACCAGGCGATCGCGGATTCGTCGAATTTGCGGGTCACTGATGTCGGACTCAAGATTTTCCAGAGAGTCCAAATCATCCAGGGTCTTCTCTAATTCACCCATCCCAGCCACTGGAGTGTCCCTTTGATTTTCATCGTCATAGGCGTCAACAGCCATTTTTCCCACAAAAAGATAGATATCCACCAGCAGGCATCTGGTAAGGGTTATGACGGTCAATCGATTGGAAAGATAGGCCAACCAGGAAAAAGGATCAGGGAGAATGACGAACCGTATCCGAAGGGCCTTCTTGATCAAATTCATGTTACGTCTCAGATACTGAACAATCCGATTCTTTCGTGCGTGTTCGTACCATTCAAAGGATTGTCTGATATGGCGAATGCGAACTCGCCCTAGTCTCCGAAATCCAGGCCGGCTTAGGATCAACTCTAACTGATGGACAAGTTCTTGGGCGGCGTGAATGAACCGACCGACAGATATCTTCCATTCAGGTTTTTCCGCGCCTTTATGATAGCAACCGGCAATGGACCGCACAAAAGAAGAAATCTCCAGCAACTCCCCTAGTTCAGGCGAAGAAGCCCGACACGCCTTCTGACAACGATCCTTCACCAGCTCAAGGGCACGCCGTCGAGCCTTGTTGGCTGTTACAGCCTCCTTATTCAGGTCCTTGAGTTCGTTTTGGAGGAAATGCCTCCAATGGAGAACCCCTCGAAGCCGCCAAATGCCGATGATAGTGATGATGGTTAACAGAATTGAGCCAAAGGCAAGTAAGATCTTAAAGACTTGCCACACAAGCAACCAGTCCATCATCACTCTTTGACCTTCGGATCTATATCCGTCGGTGATACTCCATCAGTTTTCGCATTCTTGTTAAACGCCATGACTATCCCGGGTTCCCTTGGAGAAGCACCTTTATTGGACAGAAGCGCTAGGCTTGTTTCCATATATCACGGTTTTCGCAGAAGATGAGGATGCTCTTTTTTTATTTGTTTCTTGAGAGGTGATTCCAGATCAACTTCATAAAGGGTCTTCACTTTGGAGAGCTTCTTAATAGGCAACCCTTTTGCCTTTCGCAGGTTTGCATTCATTAGATCAGCCTGATCCAGTTCGGCATTCTCCAGATTGACGCGTTTTAGATTCGCTCCCTCCAGGTCTGCTCTCTTCAAAAATGCCCTCTGAAGGTTGGCACCCTCCATATTGGCTTCTTTCAAGTTAGCTCCTTGAAGGTCGGCCCCCTCCAAGTTGGCGCCTTCCAGATTAGCCCTTTCAAGATTGGCTTCCCTTAGGTCGACCATCTTCAAATCGGCTCTCTCTAGATCGGCTTCCCTTAGATTAGCTGTATCAAGAAAGGCACCCCCAAGTTTGGCATCACTCAGCTTTGCCCGCTGGAGGTTGGCTCCTCTCAGTTTGGCGGATTCAAGTTCGGCTCCTCTCAGATCAGCGCCTCTCAGATCAGCACCGGAAAGAACTGCCCCCGTAAGTTTGACATTCTGGAGTTTGGCGCTCATGAGATAGGCCTTCTCGACTCTCGCATTCTTGAGGTTGGCTCTCTCGAGATCGGCGTAGTTAAGATTGCATGAATGAAGATCCGCCTCATCTAAAAGGGCGTCGATGAGGTTCACCTTATGGAGTATGGCTCCCTGCAAATCAGCTCCGGAGAGAATAGCCCCTCTGAGGTTCGCATCTCTAAGGACAACTCCTTGAAGATTGGCATGCGCCAGATCAAGGCGATGCTCTTCCCCATCATGGTAGGTCAGTCCTCGTCTTCCTAAAACCGTGAGGATCGCTTGAATATCGGCAGGGGCCCTTAGAGGAGAGGCGGATGGGATAAATCTTTTGGCGTTTCCGGTTTTATCCGACATCTTTTCCGATCGCTGGTCAGGCCCTTTTTTCCGAAGAGCGTCTTCCCGAACATAGGCTGTCAGAATTTCCACCACCGACCAATGGTTTTCCTCAGACTCTCTGGCTATTCGTTCAAGGGAGTAGATCCCCCCCAGGCGAATCTCGAACTTCTTTTCTCCGGTCAAGAGACTGGCTCCGAGCTGATCAACCGCCCTAGTAAAACGCTCTGTCATCTGAGCCTGCCTGGAGACTTCAACTATTTTCTCTGTAGTGCTCATCCGTTTCCAGGCAAAGAGAAGGGTTATGAGCAGGATGGCTCCTCCCAGTATTTGGGCATAGGTCGCGCGAAGATCGTTTTCAAGCTCGATCCGTTCTTTTGGGTTCTCGATTCCTGCTTCATGGATTTGCAGCTTGGGGGCATACCACAAGACAAAGCCGCATATGAATACCAGCAAGATTAGGATGAACATACCGGATTTTGTCATGGCGTCCTATCCTCCCATAAAACCAAATCAGACTCTACTCATAATATAAAAACCCAACCAAATTCTAAGGAAGATTTAGCCAAATTTAGCATATTTGTCAATGCCTTTTCGAGGACAAAAGAAAACCCCTGAACCCTGGAGAAGGATTCAGGGGCCGAATGAACCTCCCAAACTCTTTTCTACGCTCCGCGACTATTCCAGCGTGAGCGTCTCGTTACTCTTTGACCTCCCGCGGCCCGGGTTTCTTTGGTTCGGAAGCGCCCTTGGCTACAGGCGGCGTTTCCACCATTTTTCCCAGATATGATGGGAGTTCCACTCCGGCCATAGTAGCCACGTCCTGCAGCGGTGGAATGCTTTTTATGAGACTGGATAAAAAATTTGATGTCGAAGAGCCTTTCCCATCACCACCGGCGGAATCCCAAACCGTAATCTTATCGATCTTCAGATTGCTGATCGCCTTCACCTGTTGTTCCACAATCTCTTCCAGCTTCTCGATCATCAGCAGGGTGGCTGCCGCTTTGGCGTCGCCTGCGCAGCTTTTGACCAACGCGTCGTAGCCCGCGGCTTTACTGTCAAGGAGCCTCTGAATACCCTCGGCCTCGGCTTTGTATTTGAGCAAAATACCATCAGCCTCTCCCTTGGCCTCACGACGAATGCGCTCGGCCTCGGCTTCCGCTGCTATCTCGATCTTGCGTTTCTCGATCTCCTTGACGACAATCTCCTGGGCATTCAAACGCTCCTGTTCGGCAAGATACTGTGCCTTCTGAATCTCGACTTCGGCTTCCCGTTTGGCCACCTCACCCAACCGCAGGGCCGCCGCGCGCTTTACGGCAAGTGTCGCTTCATAGTCCGCGATCTCCGCCTTGGCCTTGTTCTCGCCGGCTACGGCTCCTGCTTCCTGGGCCTGAACATAAATCCGTTGATCCGCCTCGGCCTTCTTCCTGCCTTTCTCCGCTTCCGCCTGAGCTTCGGCTTCCCGAACCCGAAGGGTCGCTTCCACACTCGCGATATCCGCCTTGGCCTTGTTCTCACCGGCCACGGCCTCTGCCTCCTGGGCTTGGACATAGATTCGCTGGTCCGCCAGGGCCCTCTTCTTGCCCTTTTCAGATTGCGCTATATTCTCCGCGACCCGGATTTCTTTCTCCCGGTTTGCCTCAGCCTCCCCGATAGCGCCCATCTTGACCTGCTCGGCGACGTCCACTTTGGCCTTGTTGATGGCCTCTGAAGACGCCTTTTTCCCGATACTCTCAATGTAATCAGATTCGTCGGTGATGTCCGTGATATTCACGTTGATAAGATATAACCCGATCTTGTTCAGTTCCGGTTCCACATTCTTTCGAATGGCCTCCAGAAAACTCTCGCGATCCTGGTTGATCTGCTCGATGGTTAGGGATGCCACCGTCAGACGAAGTTGGCCGAAAATGATCTCCTTGGCCATCTCCTCGACCTCTTTATTCGAGATACCGAGCAAACGTTCGGCCGCGTTGGTCATGATATTCGGATCAGTGCTGATGCCGACCGTAAAAGTGCTGGGCACATTGATGCGTATATTCTGAAACGACAACGCATTCTGTAAGGGAATGCTGATAGTCATGGGAGTCAAATTGAGGTATGCATAGTCCTGGACAAGCGGCCATACAAATACACCACCCCCATGCAGACATCGACTTGAGCGTCCCTGCGCGACCTTTCCATAAATGACCAGGATCTGATCCGAAGGGCACCGTTTGTACCGGCTTGCCAGGATGAGAACCGTTGCAATAAAAATAAAGACAAACGCCCCGACTGCTATTGTAAAATATGCCATGTTCCTATCCTCCTCTCCTCTATGGCGTTTATGACCGCTCGACGACAAGTATATTGCCGCCCGCGATATCTATCACGTCAATCTGATCGCCGGTTTTGATCTCCTCCTTATTGGCCGATATGGCATCATAGATCATCAGGCGTCCCTGGAACGCCACCTGAACCTGCCCAGTCCCATCAGCGGGTATGGTAAGATAGACCTTGCCCTGTTGGCCTATGGCGTTGCTTAATTTCAAGGTGCCGTCTGATTGCAGCTTTGTCATACTCGAAAAGAGTTTGGCGATAATCCAGAATGTGAATAGCCCGGCGATGATTCCGATCGCCGCTGCAATGATATCCGGGATCCAGAACTGTCGAGAGAGTCCTAATCCCACAAGACCGAACATCATGAAGAAACAGGTCAGACCGTGCAGCGAAAAGAGTTTGAAGCTGGCATCGGAATCACCATGACCATCAGCATGGTCCAAACCACCATCATGGATATCATGGTCGGAAAGGCCGATGACCATGAAGATGATCCTGACGACAAAGATGACGCCCCCCACTAGGGCGCAAAAAAGAAAGACTTTCTGAACCGCGCTTAGGCTGCTGTAAAAGGCCTCCATCGTATTGCCTCCTCTATATAGTGGTGATTCGTTGAACCTAATTCATTATCTTGAACTTGTCTTTCAACTCCTTCAGCCTACGTTCGATTTCTTCCTCGGCCTTAGACTTTTCGAACACCTCTTCGAGGGTCGGTTCTTGAGCTGTGAGTTCTCTCATGGCCTCTGCCTCGGTCTCAATCTTGAGGATGTCATCCTCCAAAGATGATGCTCCGAAGATATCCGGTTCGGTTTCAGACAAAAGCGCATTGCTTTCCCGAGCAGCTTTGGCAAAACCCTGAGTCGCTGACAGCATGGCCTTCTCTACTTGGGCGCTTCTTTTTCGCGCCACCAGGATTTCCTTTCTGCGACGCGCATCCTGGACTTTATCTTCCAGAATTCTGAGTTGTTCTTTCATGCTCACACTCGATTCAAATGCGCGCTTATGATGTTTTACAAGATCAGACATTCGCTGCTCTTCCTGGATCTTCCGTGCAATGCTCTTTCTTGCCAACCCATCATTGCCGTCTTGAACCGCCTTTTCGCTGTTCTCTTGCCAAGTCTGTATCTTCTCTTTGGCCGATTCAATCCGGCGGGCAAGCCGCTTTTCCCCTGCGACCGACCTAATAATCTCGTTTCTCAGGTTAATGATGTTCTCGTCCATTTCCCTGATCAACTCTTTGAGGAGAGACTCCGGATCTTCCGCCTTCTCGATGAGGCTGTTGATATTTGAAGAGATGATTCTTCTTATTCTATCTAGAATTGCCATATTCACAGCTCCATTTCAGTCTGATGTAATGACCTGTTCTGTCAGACTATAAACAATTTTGGTGCCAAAGGCATGGAAGAGTCATTAACCAGTTGATATAATTATAGAAGGTCCGTAGGAAGACTGAATTTGTAGCCGGACGAGCCCTTGATTTCTTTGGTGTTTTTCACCGGCAAAATGGGAAAAAGCACCCATCACGCAGATTCGTCCTCTATCTGTCCCATAAACATTACTCAGGACAGATGGTCTATATCGTATTTTTTGAAGTAATGGCGGAATTGATCATAGGTGATACAGAGTCTCTCTGCGGCCCTCTTCTGGCTCTTCCCTCCCTCCAGCCATGCGCCTAGAATCAGATGTTTCTTGAACGCCTCCACCTTTTCATTGAAGGTCCTTCCTTCAGGGGCGGCTGCCATTATTTCTAGGGGTAGATCAGAGGTCTCCACGATTTCATCGCCGGGCCTCAACAGTAATCGTTCAACAACATTCTTCAGTTCCCGAATATTGCCGGGCCAGTAATAATGCATCATTTGACGCACCACCTCGGGAGAAAACTGCTTGGGTTCAAAGTTGGGAATCTCCCGCATCAACATCAGAGTAAAATGTTTGACGAGCAAGGGGATATCCTCCCTTCGCTTTCGAAGCGACGGTAAAGTCAACGTCTCAAACGCCATACGGTCATACAGGTCCTTTCGAAACTCACCTTTTTCCATCATGCTTTCGAGATCCGCGTTTGTGGCAAAGATAAACCGTGTGTTCGCCTCCAGCGTCTCTCTGCCGCTCAGTCGCTCATACTTCTTTGTTTCAAGCACCCTGAGCAGTGTCTCTTGGAAACGCAGAGACATGTTGCCGACTTCGTCGAAAAAAAGCGTTCCCCCGTAGGCCTTTTCCAAACAGCCCCTGCGCTGTGAAGAAGCGCCCGTAAAGGCCCCCTTTTCGTGACCGAACAATTCACTGGCAAGCAGCTCGTCATTGAAGACCGCGCAGTTGGCCCCAACAAACGGTCCGGACGAATAGGCGCTTTTTCTGTGTATGAACAATGCCAATAGCTCCTTGCCGGTGCCTCGTTCTCCCCGGATGAGCAGGGGTCTTGGCACCGGAGAAAACGCTTCAGCCTTTTTGAGTAATTCTCTCAGCTCCTTGCTTTCACCAATGATTTGATTGGAGTCGTCCATACAAGAAACCTAATCTCGATTAAAATGATTATTCTCTCTAGGCAAACCCGTGTCGTGTCCCAAAAATGCATTCCAAAATTTTAGCCGATTCTATGACACGTTGGAGGCATGGGGGTCTCTTTTGAATCTGTGAATCAGGTACTTATTATTCAAGTTAATTCTGAGACACCACACTGGGATTTAACCTCTTGGGCTAACTATTAAAGACAAAGGGAGCATCAAGAATCAGTCTTGCTTCACCATGGACCTGAATGCTCTCGCCTAACGGGCTTATACGTAAAACGCCACGCTCATCAAACAGCTTGGCCTTTATACGGGTTAGATGTCCCATTGGAAAATCCTGAGTAAGGACCTCCAACAGAGGTTCGGATGAAGAGTTGAGAATTCGAAAACCCCGGGGAAGGGATTGAACCGTGCACCCCATAGGATTGTCGGCCATGTCATTTAAATAGAGTTCAAGAAGGGTATCCCCTTTTTTAGTCACCAGTCGCGTCGAGATAAGGGGCGTATCCTGACCGTGAAGAAGGAAATCTGCCAGGAAGAAAAAGCCGTTATCGGAATTCGGATTTCCCACGACAAAACCTGGAGTGAGTCGGTCGTTGACCAGATAGTTGTGATGGGCGCTGACCCTGCTTTCTGTAAACTCAATCATCGATATCTTCCTTTTATCGGTTTGTATCACATATTTGCTAATCGAGTAAGAAATGAGGCATGGGCTGTTCCCTCAAGACGATATCTCAAAAAGAGTTCCACTGAATCTCACGTGATCTGAACTTTGAGGGTTTACACCCCGGAACTTTCCGCAGAATGTATAGCACGCTTGGAAGAAGCGGCCTCTCAAACCCTCAAAGTTCAGATCACCGCCGCCGGCCCCTATAGATATCGTCTTGAGGGAATAGTCCGTGCCTTATTGCACACCATAATAACCGGAAATTCTGTCAAAAATCCCGAATATCTGTACAAGAGATTTTGAGACGAGGCACTAGACCCTTTTACGCAACGCTTCAATCAGGAGGGGCAGGAGTGTGTTCGCGTCCCCCACAAGCCCGAGATCGGCCATATTGAAGATAGGGGCCTGCGGGTCCCGGTTAATGGCGACAATGTTCTCCGATCCCAAAATGCCCGTGGTGTACTGAACGGCTCCGGAAGCCCCGATGGAGATCAGGAGCCTAGGCTTCACTGTCTTTCCGGTTTGACCCAGAAGCCTTTCCTTGTCAGTCCATCCACTCCCGATCACCGGTCTCGTGGCCCCAACCTCTCCCTCGAGCAACTCAGCAAGCTCATAAAGACGTTCGAAATTCTCTTTGGATCCGAGGCCTCTCCCTCCTGCAATGACCACCTGCGCCTCTTCAAGCTTGGCTTGTCGTGTCTGTTGCCGTTTGCTTCGTATGAGTTTGACGCGGGTTTCAGGCACCACGTCTACATCCGGATACAGGATGCGACCGACAGCCCCTGGATCATGTGGGCGTTCCTGGAATACACCTGGGTGGACCGTGGCCATTTGGGGCCGATGGTCTGGAGTGACGATCTCCGCTAAAAGCTCCCCCCCAAAGCCTGGAGTCGTCTGAAGGAGAAGGCCTGTCTCTGGGTCTATTTCCAGGGCCACACAATCGGCGCTCAGGCCGGTGTGAAGCCTCTTTGCCAATCGAGGGAAAAATTCTCGGCCAAAAGAGGTGGCCCCCGCAAGGAAAACCTGCGGCTGAAAGGCTTCAACCCAAGGGGCCACTACACTACAATACGTTTCAACTTGATAGGATTTGAGATCCGGATGTTCGGCCGCCAGAACGATGTCTGCGCCGTGTGCCACGTATTCCATGGCCCATTGATGGACCTTGTCTCCTAAGGCCAGGGCGATGACCCTCGTGTCGAGTTTATCCGCCAAGTCTCTAGCCTTGGCAATGAGCTGGAGGGTGACCCGGTTCTGAAAATAGTTCCGATAATCCCCGAAAACCCAGACACCCTCTAAGTCATGACTTGTATCCATCTTCCTCGTCCAAAATACTCAAGTCTTCCAGCTTACGAATAAGGTGATCCACCAGGGTTTGGGGAGACCCGCTGATGAGGTCCCCTTCCCTCCTGGGCGGAGGAACGGAGAGTTTCCAGACCTGTGTGGCAGAGCCCCTAAGCCCCACTTCTTCCTCCTTCAACCCCAGGTCTTCAGGGCCCCACTGCGTGATCTCCCTTTCTGAGAAGGCTATCTGTAAGTCCCCGAGCGGCAGGTGCCCGACGGAGCAAAGCTCCTGAGTCACAGTCAGAAGGGCAGGCAGACTCACCTGAAGGGTCTCAACAAAACCGTCACTGAGACGCTTTACAGTCAGGTAATCTTCCTCCATATGGATCTCATTGACGCCGCAAATTTGGGGAAGATTCAGTTCCTCTGCCATTTGGGGTCCCACATGAGCCGTATCGCTATCCGTGGTATGGGCGCCACAGAGCACCAGGTCGGGAAATGGGTCGAGTTTTGAAATGGCCACGGCGAGCACATGGGAGGTAGCCAGGGTGTCGGCCCCTGAAAAAGCCGCTCCCGTCACCAAGATGGCTCGATCCGCGCCGGCCGCTATGGCTTCTCTGAGGGCCTCCTCACTCTGCGGCGGCCCCATGGTGATCACAACCACCTCCCCCCCTTTCCGATCCCGCAAGTCCAGGGCAGCCTGAAGGGCAACGTAATCCAGAGGGTTGATCACGCTCTCCACGCCGTCTCTAATGATGGTCATTCTCTCCCGGTCCATTCGAATGCTCGGCGTGTCGGGAACTTGTTTAATACAAACCGCGATGTTCATTTCTCAACCATCATTCATCATTTATTATTCTTCACTGTTCATTGATCATTGTTCATTGATCATTGATCATTGTTCGTTGTTCGTTGTTTCTTGAAAAGGTTCACCGTTCCATCAGACTGCGGGCAATCACGATACGCTGCACTTCGGAGGTGCCTTCATAGATCTCGGTGATCTTGGCGTCCCTGTAATATCGCTCTATAGGATAGGACTTTGAGTATCCATAGGCCCCATGGATCTGAATCCCGATCCTGGCCGCGTCGACCGCAATTTTGCTGGCATAGAGTTTGGCCATAGCTGACTCCATGCCGTATTCTAAACCCTTATCCCTCAATCCGGCGGCCCGGTAGACCAAGAGTCTGGCCGCCTCCACCTGGGTAGCCATATCCGCCAGGTGTTTCTGAATGGCGCCGAATTGGGCGATGGACCTCCCGAACTGATGCCTCTCCTTTGCGTATCTTAGCGATACATCCAAACAGGCCTGGGCAATACCCAGGGCTTGCGCGGCGATGCCTATCCGTCCGCCATTGAGTGTGGCAAAGGCGATCTTCAATCCCTGGCCTTGTTCTCCCAACAGATTTTCCTCGGGAACACGGCAGTCATGGAGGGTAATGGGACAAACGGGATTACCCCGCATTCCCATCAGCTCCTCAAGAGGGCCTTTCTCCACCCCTTCCCTCTCGGATTCCACAAAAAAAACCGTATACTCTTTCTTCTTCTCACCCGGGCGGGTATTGGCAAAGATCAGGTTCGTCCCGGAAACGTGCCCGTTGGTCACAAAAACCTTGTTGCCATTGAGAATATAATCCTTGTTGTCTCGGACGGCCGTGGTTTCGATAGCCGAAGCATCAGAGCCCGCATTCGGTTCGCTCAGACAAAAGGTGCCGATCTTCTTGCCTGTCGCCACAGGCACCAAGAATTTCTTCCGCTGAAATTGATTACCAAACTCATACATGGGGGCGGCCGCGACACCGTTGTGTACAGCCACGCATAGGCCCATGGCGGCGTTTGCCCTTGAAATCTCTTCAACGACAATGGCGTAGCTTACCGGGTCCAGTCCGGCACCCCCATATTCGGGTGGAATTTCTAGGCCGAAATATTTGAGTTCCGCCATTTCATCAGCAATATCCTGAGGGAACTGACCTGTCCTGTCCATTTCCACAGCAGCCGGGGCCAGTACTTCCTCCGCATATTTTCTTGCCGTCCGTCGAATCACGGCCTGTTTCATTGTCGGTTCAAAGCGCATGGGTAAAATCTACGTATAAGGTGTACGGTATACGGCTCACGGTTTACGTTCTACGGTCTACGGTTTAGGATTCAAATCTTTTGGATACCTTGGGCCTCAAACTATAATCTGATGAATATCACCCTTACTTTCAAAACCAGAAATTACTTTTACCATCCTAAAAAACCCTATGACGCATGATAGGGGTGTACGGGGGTCTCTTTTCAGTTCCACCACCCAAAGACGCCGGAGCCTTTAACTCACAAATTGACCGAGTCTCAATGGATAGGCACAAGGGATGCCCGTCGCTATGATGACATTGCTAGTAAGGCTGCTCTATAGCCTGCATAAACCTGGTGCCGTTCCACAACCTCTGAATAAATGGTGGTGGTTCTGAAAAGAGACCCCCGTAGCCCCTTTGAGTCCGGGTAGAGCACTCTTAAAAGCACGTCGCCCCAGTAAAATGATACCCACATTTCACGGGACAGGCAGATGGAAACCCGCGGAGAACGACGCTCAGCGGAAAAAGAACCATTTCTAAGATACTAGTAGAAACCATAGAACTCACTCCCATAGACCCGTATCCAATTCTCTTCCATCACGCCTAAGACTTCTTTGATAGCACCGGTGACAATAATCAAGACGGTGGTCTCCCCAGTTCCAAGGCAGGGGTAGATGGTGTCCAATTCGATGTTCGCCGATTTCAGCGGATTTAAAACCGCGTTGAGCCCACCCGGATGATCAGGGAGTTCACAGGCGATGACATCCGTCACTTGCAGGTCATAGCCGGCCGTGTTCAGGATATTCTCTGCCTTCTCCGGGTCATCGACCACCATGCGAAGTCCACATTTCTTCTCTTCATTGTGCACATGAAAACCTATCATATGGATCCCATTGGCATCGAACAACTCACTAACCAGGGACAACTGATCCACCCCATTTTCCGCGGCAAGGCCGATTTCCTTGATTGTTTTCATTTCAGGTTTTTCTCCCAATCAAAAGGATGAAAGATCCCGATGCAGTCACCGGGAAACCTTTTGTTCTCTAAGGGCGTAGGCGGCCCCCCTTTCCAAACCTTTTCGATTCAACTCCATGATACGGGCGTTCTTTCCTTTCACAATTTCTCCCAATCCATTCATCACGGAGTCCACCGAGGAAATCCCTGTCTTGGCCACAAAGGCCCCGAGCATAATCATATTCAGCGTGCGGTCGCTGCCCAGTTCTGCAGCAATATCATTGGCAGGGACCTTGACGACATCGAGATCCTTTCTCGAAGGATCAACATCCACGAGACTCGAATTGAGAATCATGATCCCGCCGCTTGTCATTACTCCCTGATATTTCATCATGGATGGCCTGTTTAGGACAACGGCAAAATCCGGAGACGAACTCACGGGGGACGCGATTTCCTCGTCCGAAACGACCACCGTACAATTTGCGGTCCCGCCTCGGACCTCGGCGCCATAGGAAGGCAAGTATGTCACTTGCAGGCCATCCCTCATGGCAGAGAAGGCAAGAACATAGCCCATCATTAGGACCCCTTGCCCGCCGAAACCTGCAAAGACTGTTTTCTTCAGCATGATAGAACCTTTTTCCTAACTCTCTTCCGTCTTATCCTTGATCACTCTAAGGGGAAAGACGGAGGCTGCGACCTTATCAATCCATCTATGTGAATCTACAGGAGACATCTTCCAATTGGTAGGACAGGGAGAGAGGATCTCCACAAGAGAGAACCCTCGATTGGCCATCTGCGACTTAAAGGCCTTGGCAATCGCCTTCTTGGTCCGTCTAACGTTCTTGGGGGAGTTAACGGCTGTTCGCTCAATATAGACACTGCCCGAAGTCAGCGCCAGCATCTCACTCAGATCAAGAGGGCCACCGTCACGGGCCATATCGCGTCCTCCGGGGGTGGTTGTCGAGAGTTGACCTAGAATAGTAGTGGGTGCCATCTGTCCTCCGGTCATTCCATAAACGCCGTTATTCACGAATATGCAGGTGATATTCTCGCCCCGGTTTGCCGCGTGAATCGTTTCAGCCGTTCCGATAGCGGCCATGTCACCATCACCCTGGTAGGCAAAAACGATTCTGTCCGGAAGAATCCTCTTAATGCCTGTGGCGACCGCCGTTGCCCTCCCGTGAGCCGCCTCCGCCATGTCCACATCAATGTAGTTATAGGCCAGCACCGCACAACCGGCCGGCGGTACACCGATGGTCTTCTCCCCGATATCAAGATCCTCGATCACCTCTGCTATAAGACGGTGGATGATACCATGCCCGCAGCCAGGGCAATAATGGGAAATCACCTGTTTGAGGGTCTTTGGCCTTTTGAAGACTAGCTTCGCCATTCGCGCTCCTAATCAACCCCTTATATCCTTCAACTACAGCTTTTGCCGATGATACAAACGGCTGATCACCTTGGCCACTTCATCCGGCGTTGGAATCGGGCCTCCCGGCCGGCCGTAAAAATGGACTTCGCCCCTGCCGGCCAGCGAAAGCTTTACATCCTCCAGCATCTGGCCTGTACTCATTTCAAAGACAAGGAAATTCTCTACAGATTCGTCCAAACCCCGGAAGACCTTCTCTGGAAAAGGCCACAGGGTCACAGGCCGAAGAAGTCCCACCTTCAGCCCTGTCTCACGGACACGCTTTATGGCACCTTTGGCAATCCTTGCCGCGGTCCCATAGGCGATGACCGCAATACGGGCGTCATCCATGAGGTCCGTTTCCGCATCACTAATCTCCCGACCGATCATTTCGTGTTTGCGCACCAATTTCCAGTTGTGGGCCTCTTCGACGGACGGATCCAGTAGCAAAGACTTGATAACTCGACTGGGACGTCCCTTTGCTCCATTCAAAATCCAAGGCTTTGGAGGGAGTTTTCTGGGATCAATACTCTCTGGAAGTAGAACCGGTTCCATCATCTGCCCCATCATCCCATCTGCGAGAATCATGACGGGTATACGATATCGGTCTGCATAATCGAAGGCCTTCCGCGTCAAATCAGCCATTTCCTGCCCTGAGGCAGGTGCCAAGACAATGCTGCGATAATCACCATGTCCTCCTCCCCGTGTGGCTTGAAAATAATCACCCTGTGAAGGGGCGATATTCCCCAAACCGGGGCTGCCTCTCATAATATTAACAATCACGGCAGGCAATTCCTGAGCGGCCAGAAAAGAGAACCCCTCCTGTTTGAGGCTGATGCCCGGGCTCGATGAACTGGTCATAGCCCGCGCCCCGGCTATAGAAGCGCCAATGACCATGTTGATAGCAGCCAGTTCGCTTTCGGCCTGAATAAAGGTCCCATCCTCTAGCCTAGCCATGGCGTCGGACATATATTCCGGCAATTCATTCTGCGGCGTGATGGGATATCCCGCATAGAATCGACAACCCGCTCGAACCGCTGCCTCCGCAACGACATGTGTTCCTCTCATCAGTACTTTTTCACTCAAGATAGACCTCTATGGCAGCATCCGGGCACATGATAGCGCACGTGGCGCAGGCGACACACGTCTTGCCGTTGTGGCCCTTATCGAGCCATTTTGCCGGAAAATATCCCATTTGATTCAAGGTATCAGAGATCGCCATCACATTTTGAGGGCAAAATGCGACACAGAGCCCGCACCCCTTGCATAGCTCTTGATGGACAACGATCTTTCCTCTTTTCTTGCCTTTCGCCATCTTCTTCATTGCCTTTTGAGCGGTTACCCATTCTCGTACAGCCAAAAAGGTAATCTTTTCTTCTAGTTCCAACTTGGCATTTTGTCAAATCATTTTCGGATCATCTCCGAAAGATTTGTCGTTCAGCGAAAGACTTTCCCTTAAGAGACAGGATGTCTAAAGGAATCAAGGGGCCTAGGGTTCAAGGACTCAAGTGAAATTCTAAAGAATAACAAGGAACTAAGGGGGTTTCGGAAGGAAAATCAGCAAGGTGCAGGAGGTTGAAAGGAAGCATAAAGCGTAGACAAAACCAGTTGAAAGCGACCCTTGAATCCTTGACTCCTCGAATCCTTGACTCCTCTCTCCCAACTGATTGGGAGAAAAGCCATACTCTAACTCGTCAAATTATGAAGACAAATTTCGTCGAACATTGGGCTCTCATCATTAATTATTTGAAAATGCAAACGAATTGAGTGATTGAAGCTCCCCGCGGCAAGCCGCGGGAAACCTTCCAAATGTAAGGATATTTCTATTATTGTAATTCGCTCGCTAACCCCGCAGTCCGTCCTCCGTCCCGCTGAAGCGGGACTACGGACGGACAAGCTACGGGGAATGCGCTCGCTGTGCATTTTCAATATGGTGGAGGCTTGGACTGAAAATATTGGATTTATCCATGATAACCCCTCCAGAAATCTATTGAAAAAAACTCTTCATCTGTTATACTCTGCCAACCTTTGGCCTGGTCCTCATAACGTAGTTGACTGAGTGCTTCAAGGGACTCATCTACCTGAGAAAACGGGATTCTTTCGTCGCGGCCTTTGGCTTCAACCATAAAGGAACAAACCAAGTTTTTGCCAATAATAGTAAACCAAGGAGAACAGATCATGCACCAGTTTCAAGATCTCGAGGCTTTGAATCCGGATCTCACACCTGAAGTGATGTCAAAAGTGGACGAGGTCATCCGGAAATTCAAAGATAAACCGGGGGCACTCATCCCTGTTTTGGAGGAGTGTCAGATTATTGTAGGATATCTGCCGGTCGAATTGCAGGACTATATCGGCGGAAAACTCAATTTACCCGGAAGCACGATATATGGTGTTGTGACCTTCTACTCCTTCTTTTCCATGGTCCCCAAAGGAAGGAATGTCATTAAGGTCTGTCTCGGAACCGCCTGTTATGTCAGGGGAACAAAGCAAATTATGGAGAAGATATCAGCGGAGTTCGGTATTGGGATTGGCGAGACTACGGAGGACAGGCGGTTCTCTCTGGAAGCAGTTCGATGTCTGGGGGCCTGCGGGCTGGCCCCAGTTATGGTGGTAAACGAAGATACACATGGCGCCATGAAGCCGAACACTGTCTCGGAAATCCTTTCACGATACGAATAAGGTGAATGAATGACTTCTGTGAAGCTATCCGAAATCAGAGACCTACTGAATGCCACTGTACAGGTGGGGGACGACAAGCTGAATACCTCCGTCAGCGCCTGCTGCGCCGGCGATCTAATGAGCGACATACTCAGGGGGGCCACCCAGGGAACGGTTCTGGTCACAGGCCTGAACAATATTCAGGTCATCCGTACCGCGGTCATCGTGGGGGTAGCCGCCGTGATTCTGGTGAGGGAAAAGCTGCCGGACGAGACTCTTGTTGCCCATGCCCGCAAACACGGGTTACCCCTGCTTTCTACTCCCTGTACCATGTTTTCAGCCTGTGGAAGGCTCTATGAAAAGGGGCTTCGAGGGGTCGAGAAACAGGTTTATAGGAGCGGTTTAAGGAAAGGGATAACGGGAAACCCGTAATATGCCCGATCTGGAGAGAAGATTCACGATCAGAGCCAATGACTTTGTCAATGCCGGTGAAGTATCTCTGGAGATTCAAAGCATTCTTAAGCACATTGGTTTTAACCCTGCTCTCATCCGAAGGATCTCGGTATGCGCCTATGAGTCTGAGATGAACGTCGTCATGCACGGAGGTGACGGGGAAGCGCTACTCAAGGTGTCCCCGAATAGTGTTACCCTTGTTTTTACGGATCAAGGCAAGGGGATTAAAGATATTGAACTGGCCTTTAAACCGGGCTATTCCACGGCGAATCTCAAGCACAGGGAAATGGGATTCGGGGCGGGAATGGGCCTTCCAAACATCAAAGAGAGCGCGGATAGCATTGAAATTCATTCAGAGGAGGGACATGGGACTACTCTGAATATCGGTTTTGAACTGGAGGGGGATTTTGGCTGAACTCACTCACACACTGAGTCGGGGTTCCTCCGTGCAAATTGATGAGACCCTATGCAATGGTTGCGTCTTGTGCATGAAGGCGTGTCCAACCAAGGCCATACGTGTGAGAGACGGACTTGCCCGCATTCAAGGGGTTTGTGTCGATTGTCTCGAATGTGTTCGTGTCTGCCCTAGAGGAGCGGTAAAGGGGGTAACCCCGCCCTATTCCGATTTGAAGAATGGGGAGCATTACGTGGTGAGCCCTTCCTCGGTGCTCTATTCCCAGTTTGGAGCAGGTTTTCTTCCAAATGACATCCTTCTGGGACTAAGGGCCATGGGGTACGGCTATGTCCATGACCAGTCATATACCAGTGAGATATACAATTTTGCATTGGAGCTGTACATCAGGGAGGAACGAAAAAAGCCGGAGCCTAAGTTTCCGCTGATCTCTGCAATCTGCCCGGTTGTGGAACGCCTCATTGCCTATCGTTTTCCTTCTCTCCTGGAACATATTGTGCCGCTGGCGACACCCCGTGAGATCGTCACGAGAGAAGCGAAGAGACGTTTTTCAGATAAGAACAAGTGCAGGCCTGAAGATGTCAGTCTTCTGCACATTACACCCTGTCCGGCCATGTCGAGTCAGCTCATGGAGCACTCTTTGCATGACGCATCAAACAAGGATAGGGCTATCGGGATTTCGGCTATCCATGAACGCATAAGGCAAAAGGCCCAAGAACAGGCCATGGAACAGGATAGGGTCCTTCACTACTCCGGCGGTGTAGGTGTAGGCTGGGGCAAGTCGGGGGGTGAAATCGCCGCGCTCAATGCCCAAAGCCTTGCGGTATCAGGACTACATGAGAGTATTCGTTATCTGAAGAAGGTGGAAATGGGACTCCTCGAGGACCTTGAATTCCTCGAGCTTCGGGTCTGTACCGAGGGATGTATCGGCGGTCCCTTCACCGTAGCTGATCGGTATCAGGCAAAACATTTGATCGAAAGACTTGTCCGCATGTTCGGCGAAGAAAGACGGGTCAAATACAATTACGTGCTCAAGCTTTATAACGAGGGATGGTTTCGGAGTCAGTGGAAACGTGTACCTCTGGAAAGCGGAAGCCCCCGGCTCTCTATTTCCGAGAATATCGAGCGACAAAATAAGATAGAAGACCTCATACGGAAACTGCCGGGGATTGAATGCGGGGCGTGCGGTTCCCCTGATTGCAGAACCTTCGCGGAAGATGTGGTTGACGGTATAGCTCGACTCGAAGACTGTGTATGCCGACAGGATCGGGGGCGAAGGGAGGTTGCTCGTGAATGTTAGGGATATTCAGGGCCTTTTTCACTTGGATGTGGCAACAGGAGAGATAGGCCTGGAGCGAGAAGTAAAGGGGGGGTATTGTGGGGACCTGCTGAGCGACGTCATGGCCAACGCTATGGAGGGCCATATATGGTTGACTATCCAGTCCCACCAGAATATTGTGGCGGTGGCTGTGCTTAAAGAGATGGCCGCCATCATCTTGGTGAACGGACGACTTCCCGACGAGAATACCAAGGCTAAGGCTAAGGAAGAAGGACTCCCCATCCTGCTGTCATCTTCAACGGCCTACCAATTGGCCGGCCAAATTTATGGCGCAGGCATTGGCAAGACAGAGGTATGAAATTTTTTAAGGCCGACCTCCATATCCACACCTGTTTGTCACCGTGTGCGGAACTGGATATGAGTCCAAAGGCTGTGGTAGGAAAGAGCCTCGAGCGGGGTCTGGATATCATTGCGATTTGTGACCATAACTCCGCTGAAAACGTAGAGGCATCCATTCGTGCCGCGACCCGATGCGATCTTCGGGTACTGCCTGGAATGGAAATCAACTCGATAGAGGAAGTCCATTCACTGGCCATCTTTGAAAGCGTGGAAAAGGTCTATCTGATGCAGAGTATGGTCTATGAACACCTCAAAGGGACCAACCGAGCGGAGCTTTTTGGTGACCAGGTGGTGGCAAACGAATGGGACGAAGTGGAAGGGTTCAATGATCGCTTGCTGATCGGGGCGGTGGATCTGAAACTCTCTGATATCATCCGGGAAGTACACAGGTTGGGAGGGCTCAGTATCGCCAGTCATGTGGACCGGCCAAGCTTCAGCGTACCCAGCCAGTTGGGTTTTATTCCTCCTGATTTGGAAGTGGATGCACTCGAAATCTCGCGTCCCGACAAATGGGAGGCCGGAAAGCAGCAAATTCCCGGCATAGAAAGATTCTCTGTCGTGAGTTTCTCCGATGCCCATTTCATATCTGATGTGGGCCGTATATCCACCCGGTTTCTCATGGAGAGTCCGGATTTTGATGAGATACGAATGGCCCTTTTGGGCGAATCGGGAAGAAAGGTGGAGGGCCTGATTGCGTGAGATCGCCCTCCATATCATGGATATTATCGAGAACGGCCTGGACGCCGAAGCGAGTCTGATCACCCTGTCCATTGAGGAAGACGACGAAGAAAAGATCCTCCGAATCTCTATCAAAGACAATGGTCGGGGGATTCCGGACAGCATGCTTGAACAGATTACCGATCCCTTTGTCACCACACGCGCGACGCGGCGGGTGGGATTGGGGCTATCCCTGTTCAAGGAATCCGCCAAGAGGTGTGACGGCGAGTTTGATATCTGTTCAAAACAGGGGGAGGGAACCATGGTCCGTGCCTCCTTTCGAACGGATCACATTGACACACCCCCTCTGGGAGACATGGCAGGCTCTTTAACCAGCCTGATCATGACACACCCCGAGGTTGATTTTGTTTATACCCATGAGGCTGATGGGGACAGATTTGAAATGGACACGCGTCAAATAAAGAAGGAGCTTGATGACGTGCCTATTTATCACCCTGAGGTGATGACCCACGTTGCCCGCACGATTCGAAAATTCCTAGAAGGGCGGAAAGCTGGAGAGCAAAGCTCTTAAACGACCATTATCCTTCGGTAAACAGAAAACGTCTTTGTTTCTTGAAATACCAAAGGCGAAATCATAGGGGAGGAAGAAATATGGCTAAGCTGACCATTGAAGACCTCAAGAAGATCAAGGATAAAGTCCGGAAAGATACAGCCCTTCGTGGGGGAGGTTCAAGTGTAAAGATTACGGTTCACATGGGGACCTGCGGTATCGCGGCTGGTGCCAGGGAGGTGATGGATGCCCTCCTGGAGCAGATGGCGGAGACGGACAGACAGGACATTCGAGTCATGAATTCCGGCTGCATGGGGATGTGCAGCAGCGAACCGAATGTGACGATTGAAATAGAAGGCCAAAAACCCGTCGTGTACCAACATATGGATGCCAATAAGATGCGTCAGGTTTTCAAGAGGCATGTCCTGGCCGGAGAGGTCCAGACGGAGTTTGCTTTGGCAAGAGGTTGAAAAAGCAATCGGGACTGAATAGGACGGATAAAAGCCTTGCGAAGCCTCTCGCTGAGAGCGTTAACTGCAGGCGGGTTAAATAAGGAGGTATAGAATGAGTTCGTTTCGATCACACCTGATGATCTGTGGGGGCACAGGGTGCGAGGCATCGGGTGCCGCTAAAGTCAAAGAGGCACTTGCACAAGAGATTGTCAAAAGAGATCTTCATAGGGAAATTCAGATCATCGTCACCGGATGTAACGGGTTTTGTGCCCAGGGCCCCGTGATGGTCGTCCAGCCCGGCAACATCTTTTATCAAAAACTGAAGCCGGAGGATATACCCGAACTGGTGGAAGAACATTTTCTCAAAGGAAGACCGGTGGAACGGCTGTTCTACAAAGAGCCGGCCTCTGCCGAGACCATTCCCAGCCTGGATGATATTCCTTTTTTCTCAAAACAGGTCTTACGTGTCTTGAGGAACAAGGGGAAAGTGGACGCCGAGAACATTGATGAATACATCGCTCAAGACGGATATCTTGCGGCGGCCAAGGCATTGCAGGATATGAAGCCCGAAGAGATCATTCATGAGATAAAGACGTCGGGGATCAGGGGCCGAGGCGGCGCCGGTTTTCCCACGGGAATGAAATGGGAATTCGCCGGCAAATCGGTTGGAGATGTTAAATATGTCCTCTGCAACGCGGATGAAGGCGATCCCGGCGCATTCATGGATAGAAGCGTCCTGGAAGCAGATCCCCACGCCGTGGTGGAAGGCATGATCATCGCGGCCAAGGCCATCGGCGCCCATCACGGATACATCTACTGCCGTGCAGAGTATCCTTTGGCCCTTCGACGTCTGGATATCGCCATTACTCAGGCCAGAGAATACGGACTCCTGGGCAAAGATATTCTCGACACGGGGTTTGACTTTGACCTTGAGATCTACCAGGGTGCCGGGGCCTTTGTATGTGGTGAAGAGACCGCCCTTATGCACTCCATTGAGGGAAAAAGGGGGATGCCCCGGCCTCGGCCTCCCTTTCCAGCGGTCGCCGGGTTATGGAAAAAGCCCAGCGTGCTCAATAATGTGGAAACACTGGCCAATATTCCTCAGATTATCCTAAGAGGGGGAGAATGGTATGCCAGCTTGGGGACGGAAAACAGTAAGGGAACCAAGGTATTCGCCCTGACAGGGGCCGTCAACAACATCGGTCTTGTGGAGGTTCCCATGGGGACCACGCTCAAGAGCATCATCTATGAGATTGGTGGGGGCATTGCTAATAATAGATCCTTTAAGGCCGTACAATTGGGCGGGCCATCCGGAGGGTGCATTCCTGGGTATCTTCTGGATACGCCGACGGATTACGAGGAGATCGCGAAAGTGGGCGCCATTATGGGGTCTGGCGGCATGATCGTCATGGACGAAGCATCCTGCATGGTGGATATGGCCCGTTTTTTCATTGACTTCTGCCAGGAAGAGTCCTGCGGCAAATGTACGCCATGCCGTGAAGGCACCCGGCGAATGCTGGAAATCCTTGATCGAATCACCCAGGGGAAAGGGGAGATGCAGGATATCGACACGTTGGAGGAGCTGTGTTATTTCATCAAGGATTCATCCCTTTGCGGTCTCGGTCAAACCGCTCCCAACCCGGTCCTTTCCACCCTGAGATATTTTCGCCACGAATATGAAGACCATATCCTTCATAAGCACTGCGAGGCAGGGGTCTGCTCAGCCCTTTTCAAGGCCAAATGCATTAATGCCTGTCCCATCGGCCAAGACGTCCCCGGCTACCTCTCTCTTGTGGGAGAGGGGCGCTATGAGGAGGCCATCTCTTTGATTTATCAGACAAACCCCCTTCCCGGAGTCTGTGGTCGGGTCTGCACTCACCCATGTACTGAAGTCTGTCTCAGAGGACAAACCGATGAGCCCTTGAGTATCCCCAAGATCAAGCGATTCGCCGCGGATATGGCCATCAAGAGGGGTTTCACCGTGCCGGTTAAGAAGGGTTCTTCAAAGGAGGAAAAGATCGCTATTATCGGAGGAGGCCCGGGGGGTCTCGCCGCCGCCTACCAGCTGGCCTTGATGGGATACAATCCCACGATCTTTGAGGAGCTTCCTCATCTGGGCGGCATGCTTCGTTACGGGATACCGGCTTATCGTCTCCCCAGGGATATCCTGGATCAGGAGATCAACTTCATTCTGGACGTAGGTGTCGAAGTCAGGAAAAACACTAGGGTGGGACGTGACGTCTCTCTGGAACAACTCCAAAAGGAATTTGACGCGATCTTCGTCGCCGTGGGCGCCCATAGGAGCCTGCCCATCCGCATTCCCGGAGATGACCTTCTCGGTGTGATAGGGGGCGCGGAATTTCTGAGAGACATTGAATTGGGAACCGCCCCGGATCCCGGAAAAAAGGTTGTCGTCATGGGTGGCGGAAATGTGGCCATTGACGTCGCCAGGGTCTGCCGGAGGCTGGGGGCGGATGTAACCATTGCCTACAGGCGCGCAAGAAAAGACATGCCCGCTGATGAAGAGGAAGTCATGGATGCCCTGGCCGAGGGTGTCAAGCTCAAAGAGCTTGTAGCCCCCAAAGGCATAACCCGGAGCAATGGCAAGTTGATTCTTGAGATGGATGAATGTGAACTCAAGGATTTTGATCGAAGCGGACGCCGAAGACCGGTCCCTATCGAGGGCTGCGTCATCAGTGAAGAATATGACACGGTCTTTTCCGCCATTGGCCAAGCCCCGGATCTTGATTTTACCGGATCCATTGTCACCAAGTGGAACACCATAAGTGTAGACCGTCATACTCTGGTCACGAACATCCCCGGCATTTTTGCAGGGGGGGATGCCGTCACTGGACCGGCCCGAGTTGTTGATGCCCTGGCACACGGCAAGCGAGCCGCGGTAGAGATAGATAAATACCTGGCACAAAAGAGGGGGGATAAGCCTCATCAGCAATATGTGGAGACCATCAACGTGACCATGAAAGTGCCTGAGGAAGTCATCAAACAGGCCAGGGCCGAGATGCCGAAACTCGATCCCGCGGACCGGATCAAGGAATTCGCCGCAGAAGTGGAAATGGGGTATGACGAGGAGACGGCCAGAAAGGAGTGCGCGCGTTGTCTTCGCTGTGATGTCAAGCTGGATGAGAGCGTGTAATACTGAAAACACGATGGTCTTCAGAGTTCCCTGCAGTTTTTTGCAGGGGACTCTTTTTTGTTCTTCCGGTAATGAGTACCCTAATTATATAACCCTTTTAGATCTAGAAAGGGGTCATGGTATCTTTTCAGAATGACTGTCGGGAGGCCTTCGTCATTTCATGATGTTAGAGAGTGTGGGACACCCCCTGGCGCCGAGCGCGAGCGAGGGGAACAGTGGAGGGGGGGAGGGTTCACCCGACTCTAACATCCTAAAATGACCAGGCCGTGAGCATATTCTCCCTTCCATCGTACTCATTAGCTGAAAAAACTTTCTTTTTTCCCTTTTCTCCATTTTCAAAAGATAGTGGCAAGTTGTTTATCACTATGATATAATTGAAGATTATGTGAAGAGTTGGAGAAGCGGTTCGGGCAAAGGCAAAAGAAGCATGGCGGCAAAAACCCATAAAACGCCTAAAAGCCTGCATGGCATCAGGGACATGGCCCTTTTGCTGAACATGGCAAACACCCACCTTTGTGAAGAGGTTTATCTGCAAAAGGTCGGTCTCGCCATCGGCAACCATCTTGAAGAACTCAAAAGTGATATCTCTTTTCTAAAGAAAAAGTTTCCGGGCCGATTCATAAAGGAAGTGGACACTGATCAGGTCATTGAGAATTTCCAAGGAATTGTCCGACAACTGCATGAGCCTGACAAAGAAACACTCAAAAAATGCCGAACCGGAGCGTTAGGGTTGGATTTGGAGAATGTTGTCAACGTCATGGGACACGCCCTGGAGGCGATTGAGGGCCAGGTGGAAGGGGAACTCGTCACTTATTCAAAGGCCGAATCTGTTCTGGCGCTCACCGGATGGATCAAATCCATCGGGCATCAACTCTTTGCTCTCTCCACCCTAACGGTCAAAATCGCGGCGATAGCGGTCTCCATCTTGCTCGTCGTCTTTGCCTCTCTGTTTCTAAGCATGGATTCCCAGAAAGATCTGCTCGATAAGATCAGCCAATACCGAAGCCACATTCAGGGACAGCTGGCTATTGTCTCAAACGCCGATGCTGAAAAAGAGAGAATCAACAAAGAATTAAATTTGATAAGAGAAGGCGACTATAGTCGCCAGGAAATGGCCAGAGTATTGGACCTAACCCTGGTGATCCATGAAATCAATGAACAGGCATTGTCTGCCCAGGCGGAAATAGATGTCTATCAAAGACGCATTGATGAAATGGAAAAAAAGATCGATGAAATGAACAAAAGATCCTTTATGGCTAGGCTTCTCAGGCTCTAACCTTTAGCCATTAGCCTTCAGCTTTCAGCCTGTATGAGACCTTTGAAAAATGCTCAATTTTGCTCAAGGTCAAGAAAGGCGAGAATTCAAACCACAGGAATACCTTTAAGTATTTCGAGGATTAGAATTTGAGCCTGACGCCGAGATTGGGCAAAATGGGGCGTTTTTCAAAGGTCTCTTTAAATCATATAATCCCTGAATCCATCCTTATCCCGTCCCTTGGCCATTCTCTCCTCATCCATTCCCTGCCCCTTTAGAGCAATTTTCGTGAGATCATCATTTTTCGCGTCGCTGTAAGAAACGGTCATGGAGGCTGCCAAATCGGCGAATTCAGGGGACACATCTCCTGAGACAAGCACCGTTGGTCCCGGAACAGAGATGGTGCTCATCAAAAGGTCACTTTCTTTCCACAAGGTCTGGATGGTCTGGTTTTCCTTCTTATTTCTCCCCACGACGAGTTTTGTATTTGGGCCAAGACGAAAATGGCGACCGACTTTGAGCAGTTCAAGCTCCCTCAGTTCAAAGTCGGGCCTTGCAGAAAAGAGGTCCTTTAGACGCCTCGAAAACACTTCGTCGGTCAGCAGACACCCCCCTGCCGGAGAAGGGTATTCCTTGATATGAAGTCTTTCAGCAAGCTCCATCTGCGGTTTTCGAGACCGGCCGGAGAAACCCATCAGCTTCTCCCTCTGAACCCATCCCCTTTCCTCGGGAATCGTCGGCTGAAGTCTCTTTGCCGACAAAGGCCTCAAGACCAGACCTCGAAGCCCACTCTCACACTCTACCATGGATAAGGCCTTTATGTTCTGGGACATGGGGCGCTGACCGAGAACCTCACCAGTGATGACAAAGCTCGCCCCCTCTTCTTGGAGCATTTCCCCTATGATGCGGATCATGAGGACATGACAGTCTATGCAGGGATTCATATAACCGCCGAAACCATGTTTCGGATCTTGCAGCATACTGAGATGCCGATGTGTAATATCCACGATTTTGATGGGTAGATTGGCGGCAGCGGCCGATTTTACGGCCTTTTCTGAAGAAAAAAAAGGGGTCTCAAAAAAAAGGGCCAGGACTTCAACGCCCTGGGCCCTTAGAAGTTCTGAAGCCAGTAGACTGTCCAGCCCTCCTGAAAAGGCGCATAAGGCTTTCACTCTATAATCCAACTCCTCTCAATTCTTCAGCCAATGCCTTCTGCTTCTTATCCAGTTTCTTTGGGACTTCGACAGTCACCTGAACATAGGCATCACCCCGTCCCTTCTTGTTCATGTGGGGCATACCCTGGCCCTTAAGCCTGAACTTGGCATTATTCTGAGTTCCGGCAGGGATCTTTATTCGCATGGTCTTCTTATCAATAGTGGGAACATCAAGTTCTGTTCCCAAAAGGGCATCTGAGAACTTGATCTTTCTGGCTAAGATGAGATCATCCCCCTCTCTTTTAAACAGCGGATGGTCAAGCACTTTGATCTGCACGTAAAGGTCCCCATTGGGGCCTCCATAGGCCCCAGGGTTTCCTTTTCCAGTGAGTCTCAACTTCTTTCCCGTAGAGATTCCTGCCGGAATCTTGGTTGAGATCCTCTCCTGACGGCCATCGACTTGATACGCTATGACTTTTTCAGTTGTGTTCACCGCCTCTTCCAGGGTCACGGGCAACTCATATATCAGATCTTGGCCTTTTACACCCCGGGGTTGCCCGCCCCCAAAGGGACCGCCACGCCCGTATTGAGGCCTCCCACCGGTTCCTCCGAATATCTGACTGAAAATATGAGATCCACCTCTCCCGCCGCCGCCAAATCCGAACTCTTTGAAAATACTACCAAAATCCATGTCCCGAAAGATATCATCCTGGGTATACCGTTGCTGAAAACCATCCGCGCCAAACATGTCATACTGCTTTTTCTTCTCCGAATCACTTAAAACAGCATAGGCCTCACTAATCTCTTTGAATCTATCCTCGGCGGCCTTATCCCCTTTATTCCGGTCGGGATGGTATTGAAGGGCCATTTTCCGATAGGCCTTTTTGATCTCGTCTTTAGAGGCTGATTTGGCAACACCCAAAATTTTGTAGTAGTCTTTTCCTGACATGGCGCTCTCGCATGATTCCTTTCGAATTTTCTCCCAATCTCGTCCGCCCCCAAAATTTCCTAGTTTGACGTATAACCAATAAAACCAGATACAACCTCTTGTTGATTGGCCTCGGGATCAGTAAGAAAAGAAGATAACTCTTTTATTATAAAAAATAAATACTTACACTAAGTGAACAATAATCACCATATCCATTTAGTCAAGCCGTGCATTCACTTACCAGCACCTTGACACTTCACATTTCTGGCGGCATCTTAGAGCACCGGGACCTTTATCATCTCTTTCCCGTCAGTCGATAGTCGAAGCTTGCCTGTATATTCAGCCGCTTCACAGTCACATGATCGGGAAAGGGGGGGAAAGGAGCCGCTGCCTTGATGGCCCGAACGGCCTCTTCGTCGAGGACGTCGTATCCCGAGGGGTTGATCACTCTAATTTCAATGACTTCACCCTCCTTGACAAGGCTGAATAAAACCATAAGCTCCCCCTCAATGAGCCTGTCCCTGGCCGCTGAGGGATATCTCCACTGAGAGCCTATCCTTCCCTTGATCAACGTCGCATAACTCACATACCTCTTGTCCTTTGTGTCCAGGGATATGGTGTCCTGGTCAAGAGTGGGAGGCGGCTTAGATTCTTCCTTTGTCTCTGAGATATCGGCGCCTGGTTTTTTATCAGGATCAAGATCATCCACCGGGGCCCTGATAAGGTCTACCTTATAGGTCCGGGATTCCTCCATCGTCCAACTCAAATGGATAGCATCATGAAAGGCCAGAATACCGACGGCATGAAACAGAAAGGAGGCAATCAGACACACTTTGATCGTTTTCCCGAATCGAAAAGGTGACGGATCATACAGGGTTATTCTTATCGTCTCCGGGGCCATTTATCCACCAATCACTCTTCTTCTCAAACCACCAATCCGTGTATGCGGTATTCATCGCCTCTTGGGCCAGCCTTTTTGCGCTCTCTGTCTGCAGCCTCTTGAGGGTATAGCCCAGCCAATCCTTAGCAGACCTGTTTCCCAGATCCTGCTGCTCTTTCAGCTCCAGAATCAGATCGAGTTGATCCGCGTCCCTTGCAATACGGGCCTCTAAGGAATCTCCCTCATTGAATTCACGGGTGAGCGAAATGACATCATCCCCAAAAGGGAGATTCTTGGACAGATCCCGAACAGCCTTGTCTTCATCCACCCTAACGTATTTCTTGTTCACATAATTGTGATCCCCTGTCCGTGCTTCATGAAAATCATGGAAAAGACACATCAGGACGATCTTATGTGCGTCGGCATCCGGCTCTTGCTGAGAGAGGAGATAACCGATAACGGCTGTCCGAAATGAGTGTTCGGCAACGGATTCCCGACCGGATCCCAGAAACTGGTATCCTGTTCGGGGCGTCTTTTTCAACATCCCCACTTCAAAGAGAAAGTTTATGAGCTGTTTCATGATGTTCACTGATAGGGATAAGACGACAAAATGTCAAGAAGGATTTCTTCTTATTCTACCTTGATTTATTTGCCTCCAAGTTTTAGTATCATATGTATCATTATACAGTATTGAGCCTTATGCTGCAAAGATCGAGGATGTGGCGAGAATAGTGCCGCTGAAACCATAACTCTCATACCCAGGACATAGAAAATGCGAATACTCACTTACCCTGACGCCGTTCTGAGGGCCAAGGCCGAGCCTATTCAGAACATAGACGAGGCAATCCAAAAATTGGTGGATAATATGTGTAAGACGATGTATTCCTCTATGGGGATCGGCCTGGCTGCCAACCAGGTGGGGGAACTTAAACGGATTCTTATATATGACGTGACTCAGACTAAGGCAGGCCCGAATCCGTCGGTTCTCATTAATCCGGAGATTATCCTTACCGAAGGAGACATTGTCCAAGAGGAGGCATGTCTAAGTGTCATCGATTTCTCCGCTGACGTACGTCGGAAGGAAAGGATCAAGGTACGAGGCGTAGACAAAGATGGAAACCCGTTGGATATTGAGGCTGAAGGACTCCTGGCCCGTTGTCTCCAACATGAGATCGATCATCTCAACGGCGTCCTCTACATTGACCATATCAGCACGCTCAAGAGGGCTTTGTATAACAAGAGATTGAAGAAGATAATGAAAAGGGCCGCGTCTTCCAAAGGCAAGAAAATGTAAAAAAATCCTTGAATCCTGATCATTGATTAACCCATCCTCCACAGTAGTCTGATCTGGAGGGTGAACTAATTCGGAGATGGTCCCAATTAACTGACATGTTTCCCGACAACACATTCCCCAGCCAACCAAGGTTAATCTTCATGGGCACACCTGAATTCGCCCTTCCTGCCCTTAAAGCCCTCATAGCCCATGATTACGAGATCCTCGCCGTGGTTACCCAACCGGACCGTCCCAAGGGGAGGGGGAGAAAACTCGCAGTGTCACCGGTCAAAGAGCTGGCCCTTACACACCATATTGATGTGTTACAGCCGGAAAAGGCATCGAATGATCCGTTTTGTGCCCATATTCAGAATATGGGACCGGATCTCATCATCGTAGTGGCATTCGGTCAAATCCTGAGTAAGGAATTTCTCAGAATTCCAAAATGGGGAGCCGTCAATATCCACGCCTCCCTTTTGCCAAAGTATCGCGGGGCCGCCCCCATACAGCGGGCCATTCTCAACAATGAATCCCGGACCGGCCTGACGATCATGCACATGGACGAAGGCATGGATACGGGGCCGATAATCTATCAGACGGAACTCTTGATTCTCAAAGATGAGACAGCCGGTCAACTCCATGACCGCCTCGCCTTGTTGGCAGGAGAGGTGATCATCAAGAGTCTGGCCGATATGGCTGATAAGCCTGTCAAAGAGATCCCTCAGGATGATTCAGCAGCCACCTATGCCTCCAAGATTCAAAAAAAAGATACCCGAGTGGACTGGACACCACCCGCCTCTGAAATATCCTGTCGCATCCGTGCTCTGGACCCCAGCCCCGGGGCCTACACCCTCCTGGATGGCAAAGAGGTGAAGCTGTTCGCATCGACCGTCATTGAAGAAAATGGGACAAATGACGTGCCCGGTCGCGTTCTTGAATGCAAAGAGGACGAAATTCATGTACAGTCCGGCCGAGGAATCGTGGGGATTAGAGCAATACAGGTTCCCGGGAAAAAGAGACTCATGGTCTCTGATTTCTTGAGGGGATTCCCATTATCTGAAGGGACAGTATTAGGAAAGTGAAAACGGAGCACAACGTTTGGATACTCTGAAGAGAATAGATGTGAAAGAAGACCTAAGAGATAACCAAAGATCCGACAAGTGGACATTTATCCTACTGCTCCTCCTCACCTGTGTGGCCATGGTCGGTATCGCCGTCGTCCTCTATTTGGTGCCCTATGTGGGTCTTAAAAATATCCACCCACACCTTCCCCTGATCATGGCCATCGTTTTTGCCGGGATTGTCCTATACATGATCGGTGGGGCCCTGACCCTGGTCTGCACCATCCTTCGTGGGAAAAACCTTTTTTTTAACCGCCGCATTCGGGGGGTCGTCATCCGCTGGCTGTTCCCTTTGTTGGTATTGGTCGGAAAAGTAGTGGGCAAGAGCAAAGATCAGGTCATGCGGGCCTTTGTAACCATCAATAATCAACTGGTCCTGGCGGAGGCCCGGCGCTGCCCCCCTGAAAAACTTCTTATTCTTCTTCCCCACTGTCTGCAGCATCACGATTGCGATATGAGAATCACCGTCAATGTGGAGAATTGCAAGGGCTGCGGCAAGTGCAAGATAAAGGGTCTGGTCGCCTTGTCCCAAAAATATCATATCGCCATATCCGTCGCCACCGGCGGGTCCGTGGCCAGACGAATTGTGGTTCAACGAAGACCGGATATGATCATCGCGGTCGCCTGCCAGCGCGAACTCACCACGGGGATACAGGACACCTATCCTCTCCCTGTCTTCGGTATCCTCAACAACAGACCTTTCGGGCCCTGCTTTGACACACAAGTTGATCTGGATCTGGTTGAAAAGGGAATCTTGACCTTTTTGGAGTATAATGACAAAGACACCAAGGAACCTGGCCCTGACGGTGTTGAACGGGCTGTCTCATAAGCCCTTCCTATCCAGCACCCTTTTAGATGATATCTTTCAGCAAAATCCACAATTGAATGAGAGGGATAAGGCCTTTTTCAACCATCTGGTGCACGGCGTGCTTCGTTGGCGGCTCCGGCTCGACTGGATCATCGAGCAAAAATCCGACTTCCCCCTGGAAAAGATCTCTTCGACCGTCCTGAACATCCTGCGACTTGCGCTTTATCAGATCTATTTCCTGGACAGAGTCCCTCAATCTGCGGCAGTCGATGAGGCTGTTCAAGAAAGCAAAGCCCACGCCCCGAAACATGTCGTCTCTTTTGTCAACGGGATACTGAGACGCATATGCAGGGAAAAAAACGAGATCCCATTTCCGGATCAGAAGACCGACCCGGTCCATTACCTGTCTACCTTCTACGCCTACCCCTCGTGGCTTGTTGAAAGGTATATTGAAGATTGGGGAATGAAATTCACCGAAGAGCTCCTTTCAGCCGGAAACCGTATCCCCGGTTTGACCCTTCGAACAAACCGCCTGCGAATTGATCGGCAGGGTCTCATGGAGTTTCTTGAAAAGGAGGGGATTCAGGCATACCCGACCTCCCATACTCCTGAAGGGATTCAAGTCGAGGGATTGAGGGGAAAGCCCGATGAAATCGCCTCCTTTAAGCAGGGCCTGTTTCAGGTCCAGGACGAGGCCGCTCAGATTACATCTCACCTCCTGGCGCCTCAACCCGGAGAGGCCATCCTCGACCTCTGCGCGGGTCTGGGAGGGAAAACCACGCATCTGGCAGAGCTGACCCAGGACAAGGCCCTTCTTCTCGCACTTGACATCAGCCATCAGAGATTGGTAAGTCTTGCCAGGACCTGTGAGCGCCTTGGGCTTCAAGGGATCACATCAACTGTGGCCGATGCGTCCGAATCACTCTCCGGGCTGCTACACGCCGAATTCGATCGAATCCTCCTGGATGCCCCATGTTCGGGATGGGGAGTGGTGTCCAGACATCCGGATGGAAAGTGGAGTCGAAACAATCGGGATATCGACCGGTTGTCCCAAATCCAGGGGCGCATGCTGGATGAGGCCGTTCCGTTACTGCGGAGCGGGGGCAGGCTCCTTTATGTGACCTGCACCCTTCTGAAAGAGGAGAATGAGGGGGTGGTCAACGCGGCCCTGGAACGGCATCAGGATCTCTTACTCTTGAACCTGAGAGATCATGCCCCAGAGTGGTGCCGGGACCTTGTGGATGAACAGGGTTTCTTCAGGACCTTTCCTCATATACATAACATGGACGGGTTCTTCGCGGCCCTTTTTACAAAGGAATGATATGGATCACTGACAGAAAAGTATTAACTTTACAGAGAGACCAAGGTCTCAAGGAGACATCAAGGGTTTATTCCACCCCCCTTGAATCCTTGAATCCTTTTTTGTGAGGAACGAATATGAATAAAAAAATAGCCCCCTCCATTCTTTCAGCGGATTTTTCAAGACTCGGTGAAGAGGTCAAGGCCGTTGAGCAGGCCGGTGCCGATTACATCCATATTGACGTGATGGACGGGCATTTTGTGCCCAATATCACCATCGGCCCCATTATTGTCAATGCCGTCAAGAGGGCCACCAAGCTGCCCCTTGACGTCCATCTCATGATCTCAAATCCCGATGACTTCATCGATGATTTTGTCCAGTCAGGGGCCGACATCCTGACGATTCACGCCGAAGCGGGCTATCATCTCCACAGGTCCCTCCAGCATATCAGAAAGGTCGGTATTAAACCAGGTGTCTCCCTGAACCCCGCGTCGCCCCTCAGCATGATCGAATATGTGCTTGACCATATCGACATGGTCCTCCTGATGACCGTCAATCCCGGCTTTGGGGGCCAGGAGTTTATTCCCGAGGTCATTCCGAAGATAGAGAAGCTGAGGGAAATGATCGATAAAAAGGGGCTGGACATCGAGTTGGAAGTGGACGGAGGGATCGGGCCGGAGACCATCAACCGGGTCTCATCGGCCGGCGCGGACGTCTTCGTGGCCGGCTCCGCCATCTATCACAGTCAGGACTATGCCGAAACCATCCGCCTCATGAGAGAGAGGATGTAACAACACAAAAATTATCTCTCACTGAGCGCACAGAGGACACGCAGTTTTTCTGCACCGACTTGAAGGAGCTCCTCACAGGAGCCCGGACTCGTCCGGGAATATAACTCCTTCAAGTCTTCTCTTCAAAGAATTTGTTTTCTCTTCTCTGAAGCTCTGTGGCTCGAGTGATCCCGCCCGAATAGGCGGGAGAATGGGCGAGAGAAAAGGCTTTTCATGGTCAAACCTTTTGACTCTCAAGTCGATCCATGATACCTTGTATCCCCGTTTTTATGGATTGGACGAAATAATCGGAGGGATGACCGAGTGGTTTAAGGTGGCGGTCTTGAAAACCGTTGAGCGAAAGCTCCGTGGGTTCGAATCCTACTCCCTCCGCCACATAGTTGACGGAATCCCATCAACACACACGGAGAGATGGCCGAGTTGGCTGAAGGCGCTCGCCTGCTAAGCGAGTGTAGGGTGTAAAGCTCTACCGAGGGTTCGAATCCCTCTCT
>JAFGFY010000234.1 GCA_016930795.1 Deltaproteobacteria bacterium | reverse complement strand
GCTGCCGCTGTAATCTGGCAGTTTGAATCTTCCCTAAAAGATCTTATCGCTCTCTCCTTCTTCTTTCCTGTCATTATGGCCACGGGAGGGAACACGGGAACACAAGCCGCGACGGTCGCCGTAAGGGGATTGGCCACAGGAGACATCAGTCTGGTTCATGTGGGGAAAAGGCTTTGGGTAGAACTGAGAGTGGCCTTATTGAATGGGATCATCTGTGGCATACTGTTGGGTGTGATTGTAGGATTCACCCTGCAAAATTATGGGCTGGGAGCCGTTGTCATTCTTTCCGTCGTACTGATTATCCTGAATTCAGGGTTTATCGGCGCCGCCTTCCCCTTTGCTTTGAAGAAATGGAACATTGATCCCGCCTTGGCCACCGGCCCTTTTGTGACCACTACGAATGATATCATGAGCCTTCTCATTTATTTAGGGGTTGTGACCCTGTTTCTGAGGATAACCGCCTGATATCGCCTTTGGAATATTGTATTCCTCATATTTTGAGAACAGGAGAATGAAGAAGATCGGCAAACTGCACGTTTTGACAGACACGGTGTTACAGGGCCGTTTCTCACACCTGGAGCTTGCCAGGATGGCGATCAGGGGTGGGGCCGATACCATCCAATATCGTCAAAAAAGCGGATCCACACGAGAGATGATTCGTGTTGCGGCGCAAATGAAGCAAGTATGCTCTGATCAGGGTGTGCCGTTGATCGTCAATGATCGTGTAGATATCGCTATCGCTGTAAAGGCGGATGGTGTTCACCTGGGGCAGGATGATTTTCCCATTCCTTTGGCGCGAGAGCTGCTTGGCCAGGAGATGATCATTGGGGCGTCCGCCTCGAATATGGAGGAAGTTAAAAAATGTCTTCTTGAGGGTGCTGACTATGTGGGCTTCGGGCCGATCTATCCGACCACTTCCAAAGATGATGCGGGTTCCGCCAAAGGCATAGACGGCCTTGCTCAAGTGGTAAAATCCGTACCTGTGCCGATCATCGCCATTGGCGGCATCGGCTTAGAGAATGTATCCGAGATTCTACGGACAGGCGTCCATGGCATTGCCGTGATCTCATCCGTCTGTTGCCGTGAAGATCCTGAACAGGCTGCAAAGGCCCTCTATCAGATACTGCAGGGAGGCGTATAGGAAGCATGGGTGAAACAGTGTCCAAGATTGGGGAATTTGGACTCATTGCCCGCATCGACGAATTGATTCGGGAGGAGGGCATCGTTACGCCGGGTTTGGTCCTAGGAATCGGCGATGACGCGGCCTCCGTTCTCCCCGATGCCGGCCATGAACTCTTGATCACCTGCGACTGCATGGTTGAGGGACGGCACTTTCTGCCGAAACGCATTGACCCATTGGCTTTGGGCCGGCGTGCCATGGTTTCGAACATCAGCGACATCGGCGCCATGGGTGGCCGCCCTCTGTACGCCCTTGTCTCCTTGGGTTTAAAATCCCAGACCCTTGTCTCGGATGTGGAAGACATGTATCGCGGGTTCCTCATGGAACTCAATCCCTTTGGCGCCTCGATCATCGGCGGTAATGTGACCAAATCGGAACCAGCCCTGTTCATCGACATGACATTGATCGGACAGGCGGAGAAGGGGAGAATTGTCCGTCGATCCACGGCGAAAATCGGAGACGCCATTCTGACGACAGGATATCCGGGTGAATCGGCTGCCGGGCTTGAGATGCTGAAGGCCCATCCAAAGGAGGATCTTAGCAAGCACCCCCTTGTGCGGGCGTTCAACTCCCCATCTCATCGGGCAAGAGAGGGAGAGGCTATCGCTCAATCAGGTCACGCTACGGCGATGATCGATACCAGCGACGGCTTTCTAGGGGATCTTGGGCATATTTGCCAACAGAGTGGTAAAGGTGCTATAATAGCGCTCGAAAAGCTTCCTGTGAGAGAAGAGTCGCGGCTTTTCGCGGCGGAGTCAGGCCGCGATCCCTATGAACTTCTTTTACGGGAAAGCGATGATTATGAGCTGATTATTACATGTTCTCGCGAGAACGTGACCAGAGTCCGCTCTGCCGTGGCCGCATTGAGTGATATCCCTGTCAATGAAGTTGGTAAGATCGTCGATGCTTCCGAGGGTATCAAATTGATACATCCCGATGGGACTCAACGAATGGTTTCCCCTCTTGGTTGGGATCATTTCAGTGATTAGACGCCTGTTCTGTATTGCCGTTTGTCCTTGAGAAGAATAAGCGGAAACTTCACAGAATCTGAGCCGTATTTGAAGAAGAAGTAGACTGATTTCCGGGAGAGGAAATAAGAGGATGGGGAAGAAGCAGCCCGTTGAGCGAAGGAAGGATGAACGGTTCCAAACCGGAAAAAATACTTATGCCCTTCTGAGGGCCCGGGGCAGCAAACTGGGGCGCGTGATCGATATCAGCAAAGGAGGGCTTGCTTTTCGTTATGTTTCTGTGGGAGAACGGTTAAAAGGCCCTCTGGAATTGGATTTGTTATCGCACCAGTATGACTATCGGATCGATAAGATTCCCGTGAAGATCATTACTGATTTGGAAATCGCTAACAAAAAAGCCTTTAAATCCACTATCCTGAAGCGGGTCGGTGTGCAATTCGGGAAACTCACGCGGGAGCAGAAATCCAAGTTAGAACATTTCATCAGGGATCACGCCGTGGATGAAACCTCACAAGAGCAAGTCGAGACTCTAAGACAGGGGACAGCGCACCCTGATAAGGATCAGTTGGAATAATTGATCTATTGGTTTTTCGAATCGTGAAGAAGGAGGGGTTAGCTTTTTTGGAGCTAACCCCTCCTGATATTTAGCCTCTAATGATTCTGGGAATCATCATGTGGTTCTGAGGACAGATAGATACAGGATTTTGGTACACACACCCGGCAAAGGCCGAAATGTATTTTCTGAGGTCTGGGTAGAAGACAATTTCATCCACGAAGCCCCGATTGGCACAGTAGATAGGCCTCGATTTATCTTGGTACATTTGCGCCAGGTCGTTCATCTTGTCGATGATGGGCTTTAAAGGCCGCTCCGCGTCCTTTTCCTTGACCAGCCTTCTGGCAAATGAAGCCGCGGCCGCCGTCTCCCCGTGCATCACATAGATCTCGGTGGTAGGGGTCCCCAACGTAAAGGCGTTGTGATTATTGGCCGTGGGACCTCCCATGACATAGTGGGCCGCTGCCGTACCCTTTCTGAGAACGACGCACATCATGGGGACGTCGGTCTGCTCAATGGAGTAGATGAGAGACTGGCCGAGCCCTAGGAGTTCCGCCTTTTCCGCGATATCTCCCACGTCGATACCCGTAGTGTCCTGGAACCAGCAAATGGGCACCCGGTCACGGCCGCACAGGGTGACGAATTCATTCATCTTGATCAGGCCCTGGCGGTAGAGTTTTCCTCCAATGCCGGGGTAGGGGGCGTATTCAGGATAGTCTTTCCCCAGAAAGCCTTGGCGGTTGCCGATGAAACCCACTAAAAAACCGTCTATTTTGACCAACCCGGTATAGACTTCCGGGCCATAGCCGGGCCTGAATTCCATGTGTTCGCTGTTATCCGTAAGCCGCGCGATCAACTCATCAAAACTGTAACTCCTTTTCTGGTTAAACGCGACGATATGGTTGATGTCGTTCCCGGGATACTTGGGCTCTTTGGGGACATCCACCCTGAAAAAGTGGGGATCATACGCCGGGACCATGTCCACATATTTCTTCAGCGCGTCAAGGACCCCCTCCTCCGTGTCATAGACTTCTTTAAAAAACCCGGTTTCATTGTAGTGGATGGGAACACTGCCAGGGGGCACCTCCTTGAAGTGGCGAGTCGCCTCGATTAAGGCTTCGGCGCCCTCTTCATCAAAATACCCTTTTGGACTCATACCACTGACAATACCGCCCCCGCCAACGGCAATGTTGGCGTCCTTATGGGCCAAGAGGATCGTAGGGCTGATCCCCTGGTATCCGCCCCCGGCGGGATTTGTTCCATAGATTCCAGCCAAAATGGGCACACCCAGTTTTTCCAGTTCGGCGTGCCTAAAAAAGGTGGTGCCGTTTCCTCTTCGGTTGGCATAGACCTCTTCTTGTTCCGTCAGTTTTACCCCGCTGCAATTGACAATCCAGACGAGTGGCACATGAAGCCTTTTGGCCATATCTGTAACCCGAAGCTGGTTGTCCGCCTGTCCGGCGATCCAGGCGCCGGCCATGACCTTGTTGTCAAATCCAATAACCACGGCCCATTTTCCGCTGATTTTGGCCAGACCATCGATGACCCCGGTGGTCCCTTCTTCATTAAAAAGGGGATTGTAGAGGGTATGAAGAGGGCACCACGTCCCCGGGTCGACAAGGTATTCAATCCTCTCCCATACCGTCATCTGACCCCTTTGCTTGATTTTTTCCGCCGGTATCCCCGCGTTTTTTACAGCCTCTATAGCCTCAGCAACCTGAGCTTCAACGGTTTTGATGTCATTCACGTTCTCCTGAGAACTCCTCTTTTGAGTATCAGTCAGAGCCTTTCCGAACGGTGTCATTTTTTCAAAGTATGATCTCATTGTCTTCTCCTGTTATCTATTCGCCTTCCTGATTCCCAATTGATCCTGGCCAATGATATATTTGCAGATATTGGCGGATCCTTCCACCATCGGATAGGCAGGCGCATCGCGGTAATATCTGGCCACTGGGTATTCAGTGGAGTATCCATAGGCGCCGAGAATCCTCATGGCCATTATTGAGGCCTTTGTAGCCACTTCTCCTGCCAGGTATTTTGCATGGGCCACTTCCAGATTGTTCCCCAGATTGCCCTGATCCTTTTGCCACGCCGCCTTATAGACCATGAGGCGCGCGGCCTCAAGCTCCGCCGAAACCTGAGCGATGATATCCTGGTTCATTTGAAAGGTCCCAATCGGCTGTCCGAACTGCTCTCTTTCCTGACAGTAGGATATGACGGCATCATAGCACGCCTGGGCGACTCCGATTCCTCCTGCGGCGGCTGACAGACGGGTCTGGCTGAGGGATCCGAAGACGATCTTTGTCCCGTCGCCCGGTTTTCCGAGAATGTTCTCTTTGGGGACTTTTGTCCCCTCCAGAATGACCTCACCTGTCGGGCAGGATCGGGTCCCTAGCTTATCCAGGTCAGTCGTGGTGACATTATTGAAATTTTTTGGCTCGATCACAAATGCGGAAAGCCTTTTGCCTTTTCCCTCGACTTCCGTGTAGGCATAATAGATCATGACATCCGCGACCGTGGCGTTTGAAATCCAGGTTTTGTAGCCGTCAAGTTTCCAGTGATCGCCCATATCTACGGCAGTGGATTTCATGGACATGACATCAGAACCGGCATTGGGCTCCGTAATGGCGAAACAACCCACATACTCCCCACTCACCAGTTTCGGAATGTACTTCTTTTTGAGTTCATCTGATCCGTATCGAAGTATGGTGAAAGCGCAACCCAGTTCGGCCATGTTGATCTGCACCCTGAGGGAACTCGAGGCCCGCGCGATTTCCTCTGTGAGAATGATGGCGGCCAGCCATCCCATTTCATTTCCTCCGTATTCTTCAGGAATGACGGTGCCGAAAAAGCCAAGTTCCGCCATGGGCTTTATGGCTTCCTCATAGGGGAAATAGTGTTTCTCGTCCCATTCATCAGCGAATGGCGCGATTTTTTCCGCGGCGAAATCCCGGGCCATGTCGCGCAGCATCTGTAGTTCTTCACTTAATCCAAAATCCATTTTAATTCCTCCTTAAGTTTTAGTTCCAAAAAGCTATATGTTTTTTAAAATAAAAATCTGTCCATCATACGCGAAGTCTCGTTTTTTTTAATAGTGTCGTGTCCCAGAAATAGCTTCTATAATTTAGGCCGCTTCTATGACACGTTGGGGGTATGGGGGCCTCTTTTCAATTTCACCACCATCTATCCAGAGGTCGTGGAACGGCCGTTCGACCTCCTCGACAAGCTCGGGACAGGCAGGCTCACGGTCCTGCCCTCGGCTATGAGCTCGGGCCTAATGGAACAAAGTCGAAGGACACCATAATTTTGTATATTATGAAGCAGCCGCACGAACAATGTACCCACAGCGACGGGCATTCTTTGTGCCTGTCCACCGAACGCTGTCCTCTTTGGGGGCGGTATAACAGGCTTGGACGTCTTCCATACCCCCTTTGAATCTGTGCAACAGGTATTTATTCAAGTTAAATCTGGGACCGACACTAGGTGTTGTTCTTCTGTGGTTATCAAGTTTCAGTGGTCGATGCCAGAACATTATAATATAAAACACCCATGAATAATTGGCAATAGGAATTAAAAAAAGAGGCCCATTATTCGACCGGTTTGTCGATAATTGAGCCCCCTTTATCTCCTATGATCTAAAGGACTCCTCTCAGGCCCTTTCGATCTTTACGGCGCAGACCTTATACTCGGGGATCCTGGAAACGGGATCCAATGCGGCATGGGTCAGGGTGTTGGCCGCCGCATCTGCGTAATGAAACGGAATAAAGACGGTCCCCGTGAATGCTTGATTCGATATTTTGGCCCTGGCTTCAATCTCCCCGCGCCTTGAGACCACCTTGATCGCGTCTCCCTCATTGATCTGATACTGTTCAGCATCCTGGACGGAGATTTCCACAAAACACTCAGGGGCCAGAACATTCAGACCGTCCGATTTCATGGTCATGGAGCGCGTATGGAACTGATAGAGGACCCTGCCTGTTGTCAGGTAGAGGGGGTATTCCTCATCGGGGACCTCGGCAGGGGGAGCGTATTCAATGGCATGAAACACCCCGAGACCGCAGGTAAACCGATCCATATGGAGACAAGGGGTTCCCGGATGGTCTGTCCCCGTGCAGGGCCAGTGAATCTCCTCACGTTCAAGACGATCATAGTTGATTCCGCAGTAGGAAGGGGTCACTTCAGATATCTCCCGCATGATCGATTCGGCGTTATCATACTTCATGGGATATCCCATCCGTTCACTGAGTTCACGGATGATTTCCCCGTCCTCTTTAGCCTCACCGGGGGGATGGAGCGCCTTGCGCACACGCTGGACCTTCCTTTCCGTGTTGGTAAATGTTCCGTCTTTCTCGGCAAACGACGCGGAAGGCAGGACCACATCCGCCATTTGGGCCGTCTCCGTCATAAAAATGTCCTGAACGATCAAGAAATCCAAATTTTCAAGACACTTTTTTGCGTGAGTGAGGTCCGGGTCCGAGACCATGGGATTTTCACCGATCACGTAAAGGGCCTTCACCTCCCCCTCAAGGGCCTTCTGCATCATGTCCGTAACCGGAAGACCCGCGTCTTTGGGCAACTTATCGACCCCCCATGCCCTCTCCATGTGCGCCCGGACTGAATCATCCGTCACTTTCTGATAACCCGTGTAGACGTTGGGAAGGGCGCCCATGTCACAGGCACCTTGAACATTGTTCTGTCCACGAAGCGGATTCACACCACCCCCCTCTATCCCCACGTTGCCGCAGAGCATGGCCAGGTTGGCCAGGGATTTGACATTATCCGTGCCCGTGGTGTGCTGTGTAATCCCCATGGCGTACAGAATAGACGCGGCCCCGGCCTTGCCATAGATTCGAGCCGCTTCAACAAGTTGCTCTTTTGGAATACCCGTGATCCCTTCCACATATTCCGGGGTGTAACGCTCCATCACCTTTTTCAGCATATCAAACCCCGTGGTCCTGGATCTCACATACTCTTCATCATAGAGTCGTTCATCAAGAATAACATGCATCATGCCGTTAATACATGCCACATCCGTTCCGGGTTTCAGCCTGAGCCAAAGATCGGCATGCCGCACGATGGGAACCCTTCGAGGATCGATAACCAGAAGTTTGGTCCCCTTAAAGGTCTTCGCTCGCTTGACATAGGATGAAAGGACCGGGTGGTTTTCAGTGGTATTAGACCCGATGATGAGTATAGCATCAGACTTTTCAATGTCTTTAATAGGATTGGTCATGGCCCCACTTCCGAATGCGGCGGCAAGACCTGCCACCGTGGAGGAGTGTCAGAGCCGTGCGCAGTGGTCGATATTGTTGGTCCCGATCACCGCTCTGGAAAATTTTTGGGCCAGGTAGTTCTCTTCATTGGTGATACGGGCGCTGCTTAAGATCATGATGGAGTCGGGACCGGAGGTCTCTTTGATCCTCCTCAACCGATCCGTTACAAAATCAAGGGCCTCATCCCAGGTGGCTTCGGAAAACTCACCGTTTCTCTTGATCCGAGGGGTCTTCAGCCTATCCGGATGGGTCATAAAATCATACCCGAAACGACCCTTGACACAGAGGCTTCCGTAATTGGGACCGCTCTGCTCTACACCGGTGACCCTGACGACCTTGTCTTCGTAGATATGGAGATTGAGCTGACATCCCACTCCGCAATACCCACAGGTGGTTCGGACCTTTTTTTCGTCCGTGCGGAGGTGCCCCTTGAAGACAACATCCGCGGGAACCAGGGCACCGACGGGACAGGCCTGGATGCACTCGCCGCAAAACACGCAATCACTATCTTTGAGGGCGCGATCCCCGGAGGCCACAATCTTGGATCTGGATCCCCTGTATCCCTGGCTGATTGCATTGTTCACCTGAATCTCATTGCAGGCCTGGACGCACCGGCCGCAGAGAATGCAGCGGGAGAAATCCCGGGCAATAAAGGGGTTGACGTTCTCAAAAACATAGGGGGTCTCTTTGGGCTCAAACCGTCCGGTCTTGACCCCGTATTTTACCGCGAATGCCTGCAAACGACACTCCCCGTAGGCAGGACAAATATCCTTATGCTCATCCCGGTCCAGCCCCTTCAGCTGCAGATCAGTCCAGGCATCCGGCTCCATGTCCTGGACCAGACAATTGTGGTATCCCGAAGAAAGCAGAAGCTCCAGGTTAAGGCGCCGTGCCTTGACTACGCGGGGAGAGTCGGTTGATACAACCATATCGATTCCCGCTGGTGTGGCGCAGGAGGCCACCAGGTTTCTGGCTCCATCCACTTCCACAAGACAGATTCTGCAGGCCCCCGTCGGTGTGGCACCCTTGAGATAACACAGGGTCGGAATAAAAATCCCGTTGCGGGAGGCTACATCCAGAATGGTCTCCCCAGGCTCAAATGAAAATGTCTGACCGTCTATCGTGATCATTTCTTCGGTCCTTCTTTCAGATTATCCTTTCTTATAACAAATCAGCCCGCATTGCAGACATCTCTCGGCTTCTTTCACGGCGTCCGACTCCTCGATCGCCGGCAAGGGCTCCCGCAACTGCATCGCCCCTCCTTCGGTCTTATCTTCGGCATATGCCAGGGCTGGGAGTACTCTTTCGGATGTGGTGATATGGTGGAGTTCGGTCACATCCGGTATGGATTCCGCCTCCAGGGCGAGGTGTTCGATGGGAAGGATTACACCGTTACTGAAATATTGGTTGACGGCCCTCGCAAGGCGTCTCCCGGATAGGATCGCCTTGACCACGGCCGTAGAGTCACTCATGCGGCCCGGTTCAGGCGCACCAATGATCCCTTTGCGTGCGTCACGCGGAAAGGTTTGGAACGAATCGATGGTCTGCCATTTCAGTTCGTCTGATGGTGTTTCCGGTTTTCCGTTCGCATGCACAAAAACCCATTCCGGAAAGCGAGCGCCGGGGATGATCACCAGGTCTGCGTCCAGAATCTCCTGGGCTCCGCAAATGTCCCCTTTCTCATTCACCTCCTGAATCATGATTCGACAGAGATGATCGGAAATACCCCCCATTGCCACGATGGAATTGGAGGGGCGAACCTCGATGCCCTCGACAGGATTCGCATGAATTCCTCGAAGCTCATTGGGCAGGGCGGCTGATGGTTTATCCGCTACGATGGTCACCTTGTCACACCCGGACCCTCTCAACTTTCGGGCGGTTTCTAGGGTCTTTTCTCCGCTGAAGCACATGACTGCGTGTTTAACCGAAGAGACTCCTTGCCCGCGGGAGAGGGCCATGAGAAAATCGAGCATGGTGAATACACCGGCGACCGGGACGTTCCCCTGCTGGCTGAATGCGGGATTGAGGATCTGTCGACTGTCAAAGCCGCCGGTGGTCAGGACCACCGCGTCATAGCCTTCTTTCAACAGGCCGTCTACCGTAAAATCCCTTCCCATAACCTGGCCCGTCTTTGCCTCTACACCCATGTCCAGTACTCCCTTGATGTCATGGTCCAGGACGTCACGAGGAAGACGGTCCTCTGAAATCGCATGTCTCAAGATGCCGCCCAGCTGAGGCTTGGACTCGAATATGGTGGGTTCGTAACCGAGACGGGCCAGGTAATAGGCCGTAGTCATGCCTTCGGTTCCGCCGCCAATAACGGCGATCTTGATGCCGTTGGATGGTGTCTTGTAGGGTTGGATCTGTTTGCCCGTTGTCCTCTCATAGTCAGCCACGAAACGCTTGAGGGGGTCGATGGCCACCGCCTTGTCCGCCAGGTTTCGCCGGCACGCCAGCTCACAGGGGGCAGGGCAAATATACCCGCAGACCAGGGGAAGGGGACATTTTTCCTTGATGATACGAAGGGCATCTTCGTAATTCCCTTTTTTGATCTCTCGAATATATCCACGGACGTCGATGCCGGTGGGGCAGGCCCGCTGGCAGGGAGCCGTACACTCATCTGTCACATATTCGCTGGTGATACGACGGGTGGCGGAAGAGAGGGTAATGATATTTTTCGGACAGGCCTCCACACAGGTGCCGCAGCCCACGCAACGGTCGTGGTTTACCACGGGGAGGTTGTCCTCTCCCATGCTCAGGGCGTTAAAGGGGCAGACCTTAACGCATGTACCCATCCCGACACAGCCGATGGTGCATAGCTTGCTTCCGCCGTAGAGCATGACGGCCGCGCGGCAATCCGTTGCTCCATTGTACGTGAAAATAGGGTCGGCTTCACCCACACCATAGATGCAGCTGCTCAAGGCAAAATCGGGTTCTCTCTCTTTGACCTCTTGACCCAAAATCGCTCCCACGGCCTTGGCTGTTTCAAATCCGCCCACGACGCAAACGTTACATTCGATCCTTCCCGCTGCCATGGCCTCCGCGGCAGCGCCGCATCCGGCCTGGCCGCATCCCCCGCAGTTGGCTCCGGGAAGACAATCCAAAATGGCAAGCACTTTGGGGTCCTCCCACACATAGAATATCCGTGAAGCGATCCCCAGGCCGATACCGGCTGCTAATCCTAAAAAGAGTAATAAAGCAATAGATTCGAGCATAAGTTTGATCCTAGATAATTCCCAGGCTTGAAATTCGTTTTGTTATGTATGCTTGACCCTTATATTTTTCCCACTTCAACTAACTTCTGACTAGAGCTGTAAGGGCAGCGTCCATTCCCTGAAAACCGAAGAAGGCCAGGGCCATCAGTCCTGCGGTAATCAGCCCGATGGCCGTACCCCGTAAGGCAAGGGGGACATCAGATATCTCCAGTCTTTCCCGGATTCCGGCCATAAGAATCAAGGCCAGCGTAAAACCAGAGGCCGATGCGATAGCAAAAACCACCCCCTGCGTAAATGTATACTCCTTTCGAATGATAAGGAGGGCCGCCCCCATCACCGCGCAGTTGGTGGTAATCAGAGGGAGAAAGATGCCGAGTGCCGTGTAAAGGGGCTTGGCAAATTTTCTGAGAAACATTTCCACAAGCTGAACCAGGGCGGCGATGACCAAAATAAAGGAAACGGTTTGGAGATAATCTATACCGAGGGGATCCAGGACCTTGTGTTGAACCCAGAAGGTGACGATGCAGGCTATAGTCAAGACAAAGATCACGGCAATACCCATACCGATAGCCGTATCCATCCGTTTGGATGTCCCAAGGAATGGGCAATTGCCCAGGAATTGTGCTAGAAGGATATTGTTAATGAGCAGGGAAGAAATAATTAATATAATATAGTCCATCTCAAATCTCCAGACTTGGTGGAATTAGGATTTTCTTGAAACAGCGTTCATGATACCCAATAAGAGGCCTAGACTGACAAAGGCCCCGGGCGCTTCCGCCATAAAGGTGAAGGGCCGGAAGGATGCCCACATCATATCGACACCGAAGATGGTGCCTGCCCCCAGGATCTCGCGTATGGAGCCCAGCAGCACCAATGACATGGTGTACCCAAGACCGATGCCCAGTCCGTCCAATGCCGAGGCGATCACGCCATTACGCGAGGCAAAGGCCTCGGCTCGACCTAGGATGATACAGTTTACGACGATCAAGGGGATAAAGATCCCCAGTTTCTGATAGATCGGATAGAAATAGGCCTGGGAAAACAGTTCGACCATGGTGACGAAGCTGGCAATAATGACGATAAAGCCGGCGATTCGAACCTGACGGGGGATGATGTTTCTTATGGAAGAGATAATGACATTGGAGCAGGTAAGTACAAAAATGACCCCAATCCCCATACCGAGTCCGGTTTCAGCCTCTTTTGTGACGGCCAGGATCGGGCAGAGCCCCAGGACCACCCGAAAAGGGGCTAAATCCTTCCATAAACCCTTTGTGAATTCTCTCATTAAACCCATATCAGACTATCTCCACCCGAAACAAGAATAGATTAAGACTATAGAACGGCTTCTTTGATCTTGGGATAGAGCGCTACGCTCTTCTTGAGGGCTTCTGAAACGGCCATGCTGGAAACCGTGGCTCCGGAAATCGCGTCCACCCCGACAGGGCAGGGACCGCCGGTGAACTTCAGGTCGATGTCAAGCCCCTTGAATTGCTTGGTAAACGGATCCTGCGTGACCCTGGAGCCGACCCCCGCAGTTTCACTGTTTGTGCCGATCTTAAGACCCGTCAGCTTGTCTTTTTCGAGGTCATAGCCCACCATAATGGTCAGTTCACCACCAAATCCGGCAGCGGAGGTTTCATACGCGACGGCCCATGGTCTGTCATTCTTTTTGCCGACAAACAGAAGGATCTCTTCTCCATCAATTTCAACGGATTCGCGTTCCGCTATCAGATCGTTTTCAGAGCCTTTCAGGACGTCTTCAACGTTTGGGCCCTGAACATTGATGAGTCTTTGATATACAATCCTTTCCGCGGTTATGCTGCGAATCCCCGAGAGGGCCGCGCCGCAGATCGTACAGATCAATGTCAATACCACCGCCATTTGAATCACTTGTTTCATTAGATAGCTTTTCCTTTACTAGTTGTCGTAAACGATTTTTCGCTCATGCCGAGAAGTTGATTCAGTGAACAAACATTTATCTGAAGCTGAGCGATATCCTGCATTAAGTCTTTAGTCTTCAGCCTTCAGTTAGCCTAACGATCTGACCTCCGGTACCTTCTGTTTGTCCTTAATTTTATCCATCAGGGGCACAAAGAGGTTCATAAGAAGACAGGCGAAAACCACGCCGTCACTATAGTCGCTCCATGCCCTCAAAAATATCGTCATAGCCCCGCATCCCAGGCCATAAACCACCAGACCCCATCGGTTCACAGGAGAACTGCCGCTGTCCGTGCTTAGGAAAAAGGCGCCGATCATGACGTTGCCCGTGAGAATATGAAACATGGGGCCGGCATAGGCGGCCTGATCAGTCAGCCAGAAGATGCCCGAGAGGGCGGCTGTTCCCAGGAGAAAAAAGAGGGGGATTTCCCAGCGGATTACGCCCCTGACCACCAGATAGAGTCCGCCGATCAGGATCCAGACGATGGCGGCGGCCCCTATCCCCCCGGTCTGTTTGCCCAGGAAAAGATCGATCATATCGAAATGGGAGAGAGCGGACGCCCCTTGGGCCTTGAGAACGGCAAGGGGATACTGCATGAGAAAACCCGTGTCATAGTTGACCAGCGCGAGATCGAAATCTAAGTAGCCTGCCCAAGCCTTCGTGATGCGAATGACTGCCCAGCCCACCAAGGCCGGGTTGAGGGGATTGGCTCCCAAGCCGCCAAAACATTGTTTGCCAATGACGATACCAGCGAAATTGGCCACGGCTACGATATAGAAGGGGACGCTGGCAGGAAGGATCAATGCCAATATGAGGCCTGTCACAGCGGCGCTGCCGTCGGAAATGGTGATGGGCTTCTTAAAGAGTTTCTGGATTAGGGCTTCAAACACCATAGCGCACGCGATGGAAGAGCAGATGACCCTCAGAGCATCTAAGCCATAGGTTGATATACCCACGATCACTGCGGGGAGCAGGGCAATGAGAATATGATAGGATATCCCGGTCATTTTTGCGCCCGAGTGAATATGGGGGCTGGGAGATACGATAAGATCCAATGCCTTCATTATTTTCATTCGTCCTTTTTAATGTCCCATTCTGTGAATGGGAGAAAATCCCTCGCCTTTAGGCGAAGACTTCAGTTCGATTTGATTTAGACAGTCAGGATTCAAGGGTTCCAGGGTTTTAGGATTCAAGGGAAGGTATAATCATTTTTTCACTTGGCCCCTTGACCCCTTGACTCCTTGGATCCTCAAGGCTTCGGCTTCAGCCGAAGGTGGTTGACTCAACGATTTTTTCCAAACGGAGAGTATTATAACCTTTGTTTCCTTTTGCCTTAGCGGCTCTCACCGTTTTCGGCCCTCTCCTCTTTGGGCGCCGGTTCAAATAACCTCAATGGCTTACATGAATTCTCACAAGTCTCACAGGGAATACCCTGCTCCGCGTTCTCATCTTCAGGTCCTTGGGCTTCAATGACCTGTTTCGCATGGACAATCAAATGAACCAAGGGTCTCCTTGCGGGACAGACATAGGCGCACAGACCACACTCGATACAGTTTTCGGCCCCCAAAGTCCTGCATTTGTCAAAGAGGTTGTATTCGGAGAACCGGCCAAGAAGATTGACTTCCAGGTCAACCGGGCAAACAGTGTTGCACTTACCGCAGTTGGTGCAGGCCGTGTCCTGGAAAAGGGTCACATCCGAAGGGGATTGAACGGAAACGGACATGGCGTCTGACCCCAGGGGCTGTTCATCGGAAAAACAGGCATATCCTCCCATGATTCCGTTCACAATAACCTTTCCTTTGGGTTGGGGGATGATCCCGGTTGTTTTAAGAAGGGCCCTGATGGGGGTCCCAATACGAATCTTGTAGTTCTTTGGTGTTCCGGTTCCGTTGGTAAAGGTGACCGTCTTCTCTGTTATGGGTCTCCCCGAGCGAAGGCAGGAAAGCATGCCCACGGCTTCTTCGACGGAAATCACAAGGGTGTTTCCGACCACACCGCCGTCTTTGCCCTGTAGGAGGATCCCTTCTCCATATTTTCTGGCAAGGACCTCTTTGTATCCGTTGGGATATACAGGGGGGACGAGGACTAGTTTGTGAGAACCGGGAGGGATCTTTCCGGCTATGCCGGCAAGGTTCTCTGGAACGGCCAGCACACACTGAGAGGCTTCAGCGGCCCTGGAGAGGAGTCCAATGGCCTCACCCACCTGATCCGCGTGATCACGAAAGGCCTGTTGATTTGCCAGACCATGGGGGTCCTGATCAAGGGCGCTTATGATCAGCGCGTCCACTTTTGGCCAGGCCTTAGGATCCGGAGAGACGGCACTCAGGGCAGAAAACCCCGCCCGTTTAATGGCCGCCCGAAGTTCCATGGGATCAGCCTTGGAAAAGTCATCGATGGCTGCCAAGGATGGGTCAAATGTCTCCCTTGAATTCGGTTTGATGGAAACCGAAGTGTAGGACCGTCCATCAGGACCCTTGAAGTCGCTGATTTCTACTACAAGGCCTGTGGCAGGGGAGACAAGGGGGTGTGCTCCCAATGGGGCCAGATTCTGACCAGTCTTGACCTCATCTCCTACTCTCAAGGCCACACAGGAAGGCGCGGTTTCGGAATAAAGGAGAGTCAGTGTGTCCGGCAGGGGCACCGATTCGGGTGGAGAATTCGAATCCGCGTATGGCAATCTGGCCGGGAGAATTCCAAAAAACGATCTTATGCTCATCATGATCTATCATCCCTAGGGCTTTGCATCATTCTTCATGACACGTGCCGCAATTCTCGGCATCGTGGCATTCGGCGCAGTTAACGCCTATGTATCGCGTGTGGTATTCGTCATCATATTCGGGAATCAAATCTCCCAGATCGTAATGACAGGCACGGCAACGCTTTTCTCTTCTCATCCCTTCCATGCCATTTTTTTCAAGGTATGCATGATGACACGAAGAGCAAGGCTCCCCGATGTCTTCACTGAGATGAAACTGATGGTCAAAGACGACCTTCCCGTTATCCGTGTCGAAAAGGACGGATTCGGGGAGCGGCGGCATGACGCTACCCGACGCCTCAAACGCGTAACCCTTCCGGATGTGGCAGGAATCGCAAGAGACTTTAATGGTCATGTCATCGTGACAACGAACACAGTTGGCCCCAATATAGCGGACATGAGTCTCATCGTCGCTTGCGGTTTGACTTGCCTCTCCGTAATAGTGGCAAGAACGACAATTCATTTCAAGATGAGTTGCTTCTTCTTCGTCATATCCGTGATGGCAGTCATCACACTTGGAAAACGAGACGTGGTATCCATGGTCAAAAATCACGTCACCGCCACCGGTGTCGAACCAGATTTTGTTTGGGGGATCAGATGAAGAAGGAGAGGAATAACCAATAATTCCCAAAATCGCGCAGGCGATCACAAGGACCCCTGCAAATACTTTCTCTGCTTTGCTAAACATAGAGATTATCACCACATAAGATTGTATGAAAAGCGGGCCAAAAGATATATTGACTCAGATTATTTTCGCGTTTTCGAGATCAGATGACGCACCTATTCCATCAATATGAGGTCTCTTTTTGACTGTGCGGAGAATAGAGGCAAACGAGGTTTTTGTCAAGCCATAATCTCGTCTTTGTGAAATAATGCGCTATATGTTTTTCCCAAAAAACATCTCTAGTCGAAAGCAGACAAAGATGTCTCATGGTTGTGCCTGCGGGGCCCGTCCGGTCATATCCTTGACAACGGCGGATGGCGTGGGGAGGGGGAGTTATAATCTCCCCCTTACCCGATTGACTGTCTCGATCATTTATTTTTGTCGAATTGCGTCACGAATTTCTGTTAGAAGTACTTCTTCTTTTGAGGGCGCGGGAGGCGGTGCCGGAGCTTCCTCTTCTTTTCTCTTCAAGGAATTCATCCCTTTAATAAGCATAAAGATGGCGAAGGCAATGATAATAAAATCCAAAATGGTTTGAATAAACTTACCGTAATTAAGTGTGACTGCTGCTGATTCACCCATAGCATCTTTTATGGTGATGGCAAGGCTTGAAAAATTAATACCACCGATAAGGACTCCTATAGGTGGCATGATGACATCTGAGACTAATGAAGATACAATTTTACCGAATGCTCCTCCTATTATTATACCAACAGCCATGTCTACTACATTCCCTCTCATCGCGAACGTCTTAAACTCTTGCATCATACCCATAGTATTACCTCCTTAATTAGTGTTTATAGAACAACTGGGGGACCGTTAATATTAAAATAAACTTACATTTCCACTTGATAATTGTTATCCTTTGCCAACTTCTCTCCGCGTTGAACCGCAATACTGACAGCAGCAGGTGTCATGTCAAATCTCCTCGCCAGATCTACCATTGTCATACCCAGTTCATTGACGCTAAAATAACAAATTAAATCCCTCGCCATAACACGGTCACTCTGCCTACCCTTTCCGGTTATGTAATCCTTGTCCAATTCGAACAGATCAGACACTCTCCCCAGTACCTTTTCAAAATTATAACCAAGGCTCTTAAGTCTGTATTTCCTGGAAAATTGATACTCCGATTCCGAAAGAATATCGGTTACAAATTTACTCTCTCCCAGTATTCTTTGATCGCTCTTGATCCTTTCCTCCCCCTTTAATCTCAGCTTTTTCACCTCATCCCAGCCGCCAAGGCTTCTTATCAATCCCCCTCCAACCAGCTCAGGTCGCCTTCCCAATTCAATCCCTTTTTCAACATAAGACCGGTATTTCTTTCGTGCATCACCCGCTTTCTTGCCAAAATAACATAAAACATATTCAGCATCCTGCCATTCCAGTTTTACTTTTCCCATTAAAGATTTGTGTCCTGAATATGAATAATTATCCAGTTCACTCAAATCGTTCACTATCTTTGCACGCAGGGGATTTAAATGAATATACCTGACCAATTTCAATAGATATGAATCTTCCTGGCATACTACGGACTTATACCTGTTCTGGAACAGCTGCCCATGGCGCCTGTGCCTCCTGTTGTATGTCACGGCGTATCCTGTAAGAAGCCTTCTCATCAGAGAGGCAATGCCTTTAGAGCCGCTTCTGAATAAGAAATGAGCGTGATTTGGTAAAAAGGACCATGCATAGCATTGCGTTTTTGTCTCAGGTAGAAGCCTGGACATCCTTTCGATGAAATTATCCCGGTCTTTATTATCGTTGAATATCTTCCGTCGTTCTATCCCCCTTATCATCACATGATGCAGGAGGCCGGGCGTATCTAATCGGGCTATCCTCGGCATGGCAAAATTTTTACTCCTGACTATACTATTTGTCAAGTTATTTGATTTTTTACGGTCGTCCCCTTTGCCTAACTTGAAAAAACAATTATGGATTGACACACACTATTCCAGCCCATATACTCCGTTTCCACAAATCTTTTTAGATTTATAAATATAGCTTTTTATATGAACATGTCACTGTAATCATGATTTGATGCTCAATCAATTACAGTGACATTATCACTTCTATGACTATTCTTAAAAGGAGGAGAAAGTTATGAAAATGAAAGATATTTGTATGCTGTTTTTTGGTTTATTCCTGATTTTGACCGCCCCGATGTCAGTTTCAGCCTATGATCTCCCGTCGGTCAATCTTGGTTTTACAAGCTTTCTCGATGGCGCGCCGCCTTCCGGTCCCGGCTTTTACTTTACCCAGTATTTTCAACTCTGGACATCAGATGAATTTAAGGACGAAAATAGTGATCCACTCTTTCCCCCGGCTGTAGGAGAAGACCTGGAGGCATGGATATTCCTCAGTCAATTGACCTATCAGTCTGATACAGAAATATTGCTCGGAGGCAAATGGGGGCTTGATGTATTAGTGCCATACGTAAAGCTTGACGTTGCTTACGATATTGCAGGCCCTTTTCCGCAGGATAATGGTACAGGAATCGGTGACATCTGGGTAGGACCATACCTGCAATGGGATCCGATTATGGGTGATAATGGTCCAAAATTTATGCACAGGTTTTCCCTGGGTTTTGTATTGCCTACCGGCAGCTATGACAGTAGTAAGGCGCTAAACCAGGGCAGCAATGTTTTCTCCTTCAACCCATACTGGGCTGGAACCTATTTCTTTACTCCTAAATGGACGGCAACAACGAGAATCTATTATTTGATAAATGATGAAAATGATGATCCAGCACCAGGTCTTACGAACAGCAAGGCAGGACAGGCATTTCATTTCAATTTTGCTTCAGCCTATGAGGTTTTACCAGGCAAGCTTCGTCTGGGAATCAATGGCTACTACCTGAAACAGATCAGTAATTCTGAGCAGGACGGCGCCAACATAGCTGGAAAAGAACAGGTTTTCGGTATCGGGCCGGGCATGCTTTTCTCTTTGAATAAAGACGCCCACTTTTTTATAAATATCTATAAGGAAACAAGCGCCGAATTAAGACCGGAAGGAACACGAGTTAATCTACGGTTTGTCGGTCATTTCTAATATCAACCGAAATGAGTAAAATTATGGTTGGAGCTTTCAGCAGTCAGCTATCAGCTAATCCTTTGTTATAAAAGCCATATGCTGAAAGCTGATGGCTGGCAGCTTTCATTCAAAACACGTGGTTTCAGATGAAAATCAATTATATCCTTTAACCTGCTGAATTCTTCAGGGGTATCTCTATCCATCCCGGCGTGCTATCCCCATATCATCACATGATGCAGGAGTCCGGGCGGTTCTAATCGTGCTATCCTCGGCGTGGTAAAATTTTTTGTCCTGACTATGCTCTTTGTCAATTTATTTGATTTTTTACGGTCCCCCTTACTTCTCAGGAAGAGGGAACAAGCGGTCGGATCTTGGCTCCCCACATCCGGCGCATTCGGCGTCATACCAGCTCATAGGCAGGCCGCACTGGGGACAACGCCAGCGCTCCTCTTCGTATTTAACCCATTCCTGAACGCCCATCTCACGAATTTTTTCAAGGTTTGGCAGATATTCTTTACGGTGCAGATAGCGGCCCATATTAATTAAATTCGTAATACGATTGCAGGGTAACTCTTCACAGTAAGTACAACGATCGTCATCCTGCTTGTTCGCTGCGCATAGCCGTATATTACATCTTTGGCAATGGCCAGCAAGCATGCCGCCGCTGAGACATCCGTCGCAAAGAAGGCCATCCATCCAATTCGAAGGCGGAATCCCTTCCAGTGCCTTCCTCGTTCCGGATGAAGATCTCTTTTGCAGTCTCATTTTTATTTGCTCATCTTCGCCGTGTTTAGCGATGTAAGCCGGGCAGGCTCCGCAATATGTTCCACATGCGGCTGCCAGATGTTCTTTGCCAGTACCGGTCATTTCCATTTTTTTCCTTTCTTCATAATCAATCTCGGAAGTCCTTGCAGAGTCTGCTAAAACCCCTAATGGAAGACATGCACAACATACAGCTGTACCAGCTACACTTTTAACAAACTTTCTTCGAGAAATATTCATTTTTTTACCTGATTCCATATCTTCTCTCGTTCTTGTAAAAGGTTTCTTTATAAAATGCTTTTATCAAATATGCTTTCACTTGTCTAGCCCTTTAATGGACGGTTTCCGCGGAACGGAAACCGACAACGATTAGCTCACCTGTGCCCAGGCCGCCAGGCCCTTGGTGTCAGGTGAAGCGACAGGTGGCCTATTGTTTTCATATATCGAGGGCAAAGCAAATTGCACGCCCAATATCAAACATTTTTTCTGGAGACAGGGATGTGATTAACGATCCAATTTTTCCTTTCGAAACGGTCTGCAAGTGATCACAATTTACAGCACAATCGCTGGGCATACCATCTGCTTTTGAAAGAAACACCTCGGACGGGATATTTCGGACCGTAGTTGTGATTGGTGCGACGGTTACTTCACCAAGATATTCTAAAACGGAATCTCGTGTTAGGATTAAGACAGGTCTCTTTTTATCTGGGTTTATAAACTTGTACCAGCGTATTTCGCCGTGTTTCATTTGTCACCCCAAGCTTGTTCATTTTCCCAAACAGAGAACTCATCGGTGGCAACCGGCTGCCGTTCGTAGCCCCGGCGGTGTGTTAGTTCAAGTTGTTTAATGTCATGACGAGCAAGTGCTTCACGAAGCGCCTTTCTTGTAAAAGCAGATCGACTTGTCTGGAGTTGCTTCGAAATACGATCAACCGCTTTGACAAGATCATCATCAAGGGTCATCTGAATAGTTCTCATATTTCGCCTCCTAAATGTGGATAGTTATAGCTATTTTAATCCACGTTGTAGGCCATGTCAAATCATTTTATACGGCTCATGCGGAGCTGAGCCGCAGGAAAGGGGATCGCGCCAAACAAAGCTTGACAGCAAGGCCATGACTGACGGCTCCAGAGACTGGTGTACGCCCTGCATGGGCGTGAACTTATGGGGTATCCCGCCTCCGCTAAGGCTGGCTGGAAGTCCCCTGTACGTGAATCCTGTTAATGTGTTGAACACATTAGCAAAAGTCCTAGCCGACGGCAAGCGCCGACGCCAAAGGCTTTGGTGGCTCAAGAGGGCATCTTCGCGAGGAGTTGTCTGGAGCCCATCTTCCTGTCCCGCCATAGCCTCGGCGACGGCGGATGGTGTGGGGAGGGGGAGCTAAAATCTCCCCCTTACCCGATTGGCCGGTCAATATATGCAGGGATCAAGTATTGCCAAGACTTCATTAAGCAGTTCATCATCACTATGCTCAATTCGCTTTGCGCGACGTATGCGGAAATCCACTGATTATAGAAATTTTTTAAAGCCGTCAACGCCCTCAGAGTAATCCATTTGCTTTCCTCGCCTTTTTGTTCGATATTGGTATGAAACTTTCGATAATAATTTTGTTCCATCAGTCAGCGACCGTTTTCATTCTGTTTGCTTAAAAGCAAATCTACCGCATCCTGCATACGTCTGTCTTTACAGCCTAATTTCGCTAATAACAGCAGCACTTCTAGGAAATCATTTAATAAACGCGAACCCGGCATAACACCTGCCGGGCCGGTTATCAAACCGTTATATTTTCAAACCTCAAAAAAAGAACTTGCATATTGCTTTATGAATGCTTACAATGTATTACGTTTAATTACAATGGAGGCAATGTATGAGCAAAGCATTATCTATAAGAGTCACAGATGAACTCGCCTCAAAACTATCTGAAATTGCAAAAGAAACAGAACGCCCTAAATCATTTCATGTTCAAAAAGCTTTAGAAGCCTATCTATCTGAAATCGCCGATTTACAAGTAGCTTATGATCGTTTGCATGATACAACTGATCCGGTAATTTCTATTGATAATATGAGGAAAGAGCTTGAATTATAAAATAGCGTTCAAGAAATCCGTTTCTCGTGATCTCAAGAAAATAGACAAAGAAAAGGCTGAGAAAATTCTAAATAAAATTGAGTCTGAACTTCCAGAGAAAGCCGGAATTTTGCCAACATTAACCGGTAAATTTTCTGGTTTGAGAAAATTCAGAGTTGGAGACTTCAGGGTAGTCTATACTATCATGGGTGATACAGCTCTAGTTCTAAGAATAGGGCATCGGAAAGAAGTATACAAATCAAATATATCATCTCACTGAACTGGACAGGCTATTAAAACGCCGAATCATTCTCCTGAATTTTGCAGAGTTTTTTTATTTCAAAAACCTTATGGCAGTATGTACCGCCTGCCCGTTAGTTCCGCATTAGATTTTTAAATAATGCATATTCAGTAATTTTGTAGGGAGGTTTTTATGAGAAAAATCTTTCTGTATTTAGGAGGAGGAATTAAATTTTGTCTTTCTTTTGTGCATTTGTCATTTTGGAAAATAGGTAATTGGCATGAAGAGCTATTGAAAATTACTCCTATCAATAAAAGCATTATGCAAATGCTCAATGTCTTTACTATTTACACCGTCTACTAGGCTCACTGAGGATCGATATTCAAGACAGGTGTATACACCTTATTTTTCCAATTTTGTGGTTTTGACAATGGGGTCAACCTCCGGAAATCCAATTGATACGCTGGATGCTTTGATGAATGAACATGGTCTGAAACAATCTGATCTGTCTGAAATAGGTAGTCAGGGTGTCGTCTCAGAAATATTATCCGGAAAACATCAGCTAAATGTTCGTCAAATTCAAATATTGAGCAAACGTTTTAAAATATCTCCAGCAGTTTTTATTTAAAAGCAAGCTTTAAAATACAACCTCTTAATCAACCAAACCGGCTAAAAACCTCGCGGCTGGTTTTCAAGGCGTTAGGCCGTTGAAGGATTAAGAATCATGGACACATGGAAGTTCTACGACATCACTCACCGTGAACATGTGGTATGCAATCCCACGAGCGAGGAAAAAATGACGCGT
>JAFGFY010000233.1 GCA_016930795.1 Deltaproteobacteria bacterium | reverse complement strand
TTGCAAAGTCCTCGAAATAAGTACCCAGTCCACGGGCACCGCAGCAAGAGGATTGTTCCCTGTTGCGCTTCATTTCGACAAGCTCTACTCCGTGGAGGTGAGCGAGCACCTGCCGCGGAGGATCGTATATACCAAGCCCCCGGCCAAGGAAGCATGGATCATGGTAGCTCACCTTTATTTTTTTCATCTTCTTGCTTTTCAGTTTCCCTTTGTTGAAAGCGTCCAGCAGGAGTTCACTCAGATGTTGCCCCTTGAAGCCGTTAAAATTGTCAATAATCTTTGAGTACTTGTTTGTCATAAACTCCTGGCAGTGAGGATCCACAAACAGAAGCTTCTTTTGCCCGAAGTCCTTTACCTTCTTCCATTTTGCATCTACAAGGGCCGGCAACTGATCCCAGAATCCAAAGTCGTACAGCGTGGAGCCGCAGCAACCTGGATCCGCAAACACGGCGACTGGCTTCTTCATTTTTTCAAGCAAATGGAGAGCAACATTAAAAGACTTTGCCTGAGCATCACTGTGCATGCATTCGGCAATAAGGAGCGTATCGGCCTTTTCATTTTGTATCTTGTTTGGAATTTTCAGGAATTCTCCTTGTCCTCTTCCCAAGAGATCGCCGTTTTTCTTCACGGCCTCATACATCTCTTTGATTGGGCCTTCTGGAGCAAAGCCTCTCTTGATTAGTTCGTATCTGAGAAGGCGGATGATATCGGAGAGGGCCATCTCTGGATTGATGGAGCGGACGACTATGCACTTACCATTGCAGGCACTGCATGCAACGCATGTAAACGCCAGGTCTGCAAGAGATGGGTTGTAATCCATTTGCCTATTGAGAATAGCCTTTGCAAGGTAAAGGAGCCCACCTGCGCTTGAGGTAAACGTCTGCCCACGCTCATAAATCGGGCAAAACGTATAGTTTTCCGGCCACGGTCCATAGGTGCATCCGTTGCATCTAAGACATGCGTAAATGGACCCCCGTATATCTTCCAGCTTGGTCGTCAGCTTCATAGTGTCACCTCCTCGTAAATTCTCATGTTTGGGCTGAGGATATTGTTCGGATCAAAGGCTTTCTTAATCCTGGTTAGCGCTTTTCCGTACCCTCCCACCAACCCAAGGGCGGGGTAACCTGATTTGACTCGCATGGGTACTCCCCCATACCTCTTCATGGCGACCTCATACATCTGACGATACTTATTGACGATGTGATCCACTAATTTCTGGTTTTTGGGGTCGGGGAAGCAAAAAATACGGAAAAACATTGAACGGCCAAAGTCAAAAGGTTGAGAGTAGTAACAGACAGGGGGGGTCTTGAATTTCGAAAATTCTTCAACGGCCCACTTTTCTAACTCCTTAACTACTTTGGGTTCGGTAAAAACGATCCAAGCAAGATACCTACCGAGTCCAAAAAAGGTTGGTTCCACCGGGCGATACTTCCCGTAAAGCTCTGTCCATCCCGCAACGCCTCCAGGAACAACCGCTTGAGCCTCTTTCTTGCTCAGGACCTTTCCTCCATATCTTGCCGCTACCTTGCTACATATCCTGTCATTCGTTCTCATGGACTCTTCGTAACCAGACATGAAGGTGCTTACAATGTTGTAGGGTACGCCCTTTGGAGGTTTGCGGGGATCAAGCCTTGTCTCAGGAGGAATCTTGTATTCACCGTCAATAAGGCCCACCTCAAAAGCCTTGAAGAGCTGCCAGTTCCAGATGATGCAATGCTCAGGGATGTTATGGTTGATCAACTCCTTGACAAAATCAACAGCGTTGCCGAACTTTTCAAAAGCCGCTAAGTTTACCCGGTTTGACTCGTTTATAGGGTAGATTTTCAGCGCAGCCTTCGTAATTACTCCCAGCGTGCCATAGGCGCAGAGGAAAAGACCGGCCAGATCTGGAAACGGGCCATACCTTAAATGACTACTAACATTGGGAAACTGCGCCGAACCTGTATTAAAGAATGTTCCATCAGGAAGTACAACTTCAAGGTCCTGTATACAGTCGAGATGCCTGTTGGCGAGACTTCCTGATGGACGAGATATGTAGTTCCCAAGGGGAGAGGCTCCGCCCGGTGCAGTGGGGATGGCACACCTGAACCCTTTGTCAGCCAGCGCTGCGCTAAACCTATCGAAATTGACGCCGGGTTCGACGACCGCGTATCCAGAGTCTGTATTTATCTCGATAATCCTATTCATGCGCCGCAGGTCAATGACGATGCCATCTTGCTCCGGTATACACGCCCCCACTACGTTCACCCCAGCAGACATGACGGTGATGGGGATTTTGTATTCATTCGCTGTTTGAAGGACGGTTACCACATCGTCACGATTTTCAGGAAAAATCACGAAAGAAGGTTTCTGTGGCGGGACCGGGCTGATGTCAGAGGCATACGTAATAAGGACAAGTTCATCATCCTTCACCTTTTCTGTACCTATGGTCTCTCTAAGTTTTCGGCAGATAACATGTTTTTCATTTTCACTAAGTCTCCTTGATGTTTTCATCGTTGCCTCCCCTTAAATCTATTTTAGAATTGCATTGCCACAGGTATGATCAGCACCCACCAGTGCCCTTCAAACTCCGGGGGGCGTAAGCGACCAGACATTGACCCTCACATGAGGAATCCTCTTCACTCCTAATTTCTCCTTGGTAAACTTACATCCAGACCAGTTAATCGTCGCCCTTGCGGGGTGGACCATTAGCTTTAGACCTGTTCTGCTGCCGCATTGAATCCCGCAAGACGGCCAAAAGTAAGGGCACGGCTATGACTAACACCAAATATTGTGATAGGATAGTCATTTGAAAAGAAACTACCAGAAGCGTTCCCGGCTGCATATAGCCCTGGAATAACATTCATCTCGGTATCCAATACCTGTAGTTTGGTGTTGACCTTCAACCCGCCTAAAGTTACCAGCAAGGATACTCCCATCTTGATGGCGAAAAATGGTGCTTTCTCTATTGTTGTCAAACATTCGGGACGTTTGCCGAAGTCGAAATCCTTTCCCAGCTTTGCTAATTCGTTATATCTCGCCACGGTCGCCTTAAAGGTCTCGGCCGGTACTTGCATTTTCTGCACCAGCTCTTCAAGGGTGGCTGCACTTTTTATGATTCCTTTCTCTATTAACACTTGAATGATGAGCGGATTATGGAGTGGAGGTATCAACGCTTTGCAGCCTGGCTCGGCCATTCTTTTACCTTCTTCCTCCCACTTAGCGTCCCATACCACCCATTTCATGTGACCTGGCTGTGCCTGATCTGCGTTACAGATGTAAGCAAAGGGCAACTCTTCGTTTTTGAATCGTTCCCCATCAAGGTTCACGTTTAGAAATGGCTGACGAGTGAGGGGGACAAATATGGGTATGGGCGACTCGATAACAGCGTGATCAAAAAGCATCGGACAGTGGGGCGGTTCATCGATGGCGGCGCCGATCCACAAACCCATCTTGTGCCCATCCCCGGTGTTTTTATGGGGAGCCTTGAGGTGGTCAGGGATGGGTAAAGCTCCGGGTCCGATATACTTCTTCAACACCTCGGGGTTCCTCGAAAACTCGTTGTCGAATCCATAGAAGATGTCACCAAAATGCGAAGCTCTGGGAGCGATATACTTCCTCACCATTTCAGGGTTGTGTCCATAGTCTCCGGTGCAGAGAATCACGGCCTTGCTGGCATTGAACTGTATCTGATTGCCCGCTGAGGTTTGGGCAATGACGCCCGTAACCCGACCCTTTCCCTTTCGAATAAGTTGCTCTGCCACCGTGTTCCAACGGATGTCCACTCCGTGCTTAGTGGCATTACGCTCAAGCAAGTCCGCCACAGTCTTATTCCACCCCGGCAAATTGACACCAATAACTGGAGTCCAGTTGTAGAAAGACCCGGGGATCGTTTGGGGTATCTCGCTGAGTTTGTTAGGGGTAATCCCCGCGGCCAGTGCGAGATCCGTCAACCAGTCAACGACATCGGCGCTGTTATCAGCCCAGAGTGTCACTACCTTTTGGTCAGCCCAATACCCCGACCATGTCATTAGTTCTGCGATAACTTTGTCCCTGTTGATCTCAATACCCGCTTCTTTCTGAGCCCTGTTATTGACAGCAGCGATGGCAAATCCACGAAAGCTGGCGCCAGATCCCTTTTCAAGGAGGATTGTCTCTGTGCCTTTCTCTGCTGCGGAACCAGCCGCTGTCAACCCGGCCAACCCCGCACCGACGACGACGACATCGGTGGTTATCACTTCCTTGATTTGTTTCTGTGGAGTCAAGGGAGGTGGAATTTCAAACGACCACTTCTTGGATACAGCTGTTGCTACCCCAGCTCTAGCGGTTGTTCTCTTAATGAAACTTCTTTTGCCAGCATCTTTCTTTATCTGTCGAGCAGACGTCTTCATATAACCTCCTCATATAACACACCACCATATCCGTAGATACCCACGGGCAGAGCCCGTAGAACACTGCTCTACGCTTCACTAGAGATAAAGACCTTCTTTTTTTCTATTCCGATATGTTTATTCCCCGCTCTTGATGCCTTTTTCTATTTCATCATGGCATTAGGCAAAAACGTTATGATTTGGGGAAAAACCGTCAAGATAATCGAACAAAATATTATTGCTATTACAAATGGCCACACTCCCCGGAAGATAGTTTCCAAGGGAATATCTGGATTTGTTCCATGGAGGACGTACACATTTATACCTACCGGTGGCGTGATAGCCCCCGCTTCACCCATTAGAGTCGTTATTACTCCAAACCATAGCGGGTCGTAGTTTAGTCTCAACACTATAGGAAACAAAAGAGGGATGGTAAGTACCATGAGGGCGAGCG
>JAFGFY010000039.1 GCA_016930795.1 Deltaproteobacteria bacterium | reverse complement strand
GTCAGTCCTAACGAGTAACATATAGGGCTAGATCTGATGAGTCTATCCGTAGAAACCCTTATTTTTATGGGAGAATATCCTGGTTTTTCCGAAACATTTTCCATCAACTGCGTCATTTTGCCTTATTGGATGGCAAGCAGCGTGGTTTTAAAAAATTGATTCAATTGGGCGAAATAAGGTTGACTTTCCGTTTCGATACTCCTATTCAATGTTTGAAAAGGGCGTGACTCCCGATCAGATAATGGGTTTACGCAGAAAATAAGGAAACCGGAGACCTGAAAAACGCGGAGAACTGGACATGCGAAGGACCTGATCCGGAAAAATATTAAGAGGACCACATAATAAAAGAGTATTAAGATAAGCATTCTTTAAGGAGCGAGAGCGAATATGGGTTTCTATAATAACGAGAAAATAACTCGAAGAAAATTTGTTAAAGGGGTAACCGGCGCGGCTGTTTGTTGCGCATGTTTTTCATTGGATTGTTTGGCAGCCTCAGAAGAGTATTCAGGGCTTGAAATCGAAGACGTCGAAGAGAGCAAGGCCAAAGTACATCTGGCAGCCGCATGCGGTACATTTTGCGGAGCCTGCCCGGCTTACATCGCTAAACACAGTGAAGATGAGCAAATAAAAATGACACTTCAAAAGAGATTTTCATCCGGACCGACAAAGGCGCTGGAGACGATTCCGCCTTCGAATTGGATGGATGGCCTTCTTTGTGACGGCTGTCTCAGCGGCGGTCAGCTTGCCGGCCATTGCCAAAACTGCAATATAAGGCTATGCGCGAAGGCTAACCAGGATGACGATCGTTGTACTGACTGTGAAGATTTACCCTGCTATCGTATTACGAATTTGATTAATATGTACGGCGGCTATCTGCACCGTAAAGAATACCTGCCAAACCTTGAAAAAATTCGTCAGATGGGCGTTGAGGAATGGGTTATATACGAAGAAGAGCGCTGGCGTTGTCCCCAGTGCGGCCTGCCTATGAGCTGGTACGACGCCGAATGCGCCGGATGTGGGGAGCCAAGATCTAAGCAATTGTTTCCCCTGTCTGATGAAGACATGAATGAGAGTGAAATATCTTCCGGAAGTATCTATTTTGGAACAACGCCATTATGCGCTTTAGTCCTTGCCAACGGACAATACATGTTTACCTGCGGTGATAGTCCTGGCCTCTATAATCTCACTGTTCCTCTAGACGAAAACGGGGAAATCACCTTGTACGGTTTTTGTTCCGGGTTCTCCCCCTTTAAGGCAGTGCTGACACCAGAGGAGGCATTGGATTATGAGATCCAAATGACCCGCGCGCCCGCTGACAGTCGGCAGATTGAAATAACCTTGCAAACGGAGCCACGCCCCACAAATCCAGATTATGTCAGGATCTACGGAACAGTGACATATCATGGGATTTCTCTATGTGCCATGGTCCTAGCCAACGGTCAGAAGATGTTTACTTGCGGTGACGATCTCGGTACGTTTGATCTTGAAGTCCCCCTGGATGAGAGTGGTGAGATTACACTCCAATGTTTTTGTTCCGGATTTGCGCCATACAAGCATGTCTTTAGGCCATGAGATCAAGATTACGTCTTTCAGCCCTAGGGAATCGGGAGGACACAAAAGAGAATATAACGATAGGGTCCCTCTTTTCCACAAATTCACTTTCTAATATTTAGATCTTTAAGATACCGCACATTCAGATGACGATCATGCTGGGTGCATCCAGCCTTGCGGAAGCGGCCCCTGCCGATCACACGATCGAATATCCATCACCCGGGGCAGGTATCCGTTAATCAAACGGGACGCACAATTCAATCATCCTGTCCCTGGAATAGCCGATGATTTCCCAAACCTCCCTATAGACCGGTTTGCCCTCATGATCAAAGGGATCGATGAGAATTTTCCGATTTAGAAAAGGGGATGGTTTTGCATGGCAGTCGCTACACCCGTTGGCCCCCAATGCGTTGGCGCTGACCACATTGTGGCTCAGATCAAAGGGCTCGCAGCATTGGAATCCCCCCTCGATGGTAGGCAGAGCGGCCTTGTGCAGTTTGTCGACTTCCAGGTAGTAGATCATGTCTCCCTTTACCAAAACCGGGGTATGGTATGCAATCCGACACCCAAATCGGTCTCTGGTCTTGGACAACTCCCGGAGGTAGGTTTCAATTTCCTCGTAGGTATTGACCTCCCTGGAACCGCGAAGCGCCTCGACCAATGTATAATTGGTGATGGTGAAGTCGTTCTCAGCCCGTGCACCGGTGAAATCCCTTATCCGCCACAGGATGATCGGGATTACCCGATGAGAGGTCTTGTCCCAGTCTCCCCACCAAATGAGCTCCATAGGGTTGATCGGTTCTATTTTGCCCTTATACCGCACATAGGCCGGAAGCCAGCCCTTGCCGAGGTCATTGCCGGATACTGATTTGCCCGTCAAAGCCAGGTGATTGGGGATGTCTCTCACCGAATAGCTGATGCTATTGCCTGTGGTAGCGTTGTCGATCACGGCGGTCGCCGCATTGACCTTGTAAGGGATATGACAGACTTCACATGACATTGTCTCTAGGTGCAAGTCGGGGAAGGAATGATCAGGCTGAGGGGCCCTGTCGTCCGCCCCTTTCAGATGGCAATCAGCACATCCTTTCATGCTGTTATCCTTTTCGTTCCGGACAGAACCCGCGATCACATCGCCTTTTGTGATTTCATGATCTTTCGCAGCAGGATGACAGTATGAGCATGAAAGTCCGCGTGCCTTGTGGACATCCGAATCCGCATCCCAAAATTTGCCCCGTTTTTTGGTGTCGGGTCCGGTGTGACAATTTCCGCAGTTTTCGTCAGGGACCTTGGCGGTTATAGAGGCCGCAAGATGTTCGGCATCGGCAAGGACTGTGCGGCCATAATCCAGGTGGAAGGAGAGCGTTTCTGCCTGACCCGAGGGAATAGCCTCCGTTCTCTTTTCCTTTCTATACCAGCCGGCACCCACGGCTGGGGCCTCGTAAAAAAGCCCGGCCTGTATAGCCTGGGCCCTTGCCTGCCAGTCGTATCCTTTCAAATGGCAGATCAGGCAGTCGGCCTCCAGCACGCCGCTGTTGGCCCAATCCGATTGGTAATAGTCGCCGTCCAGATAATTGTCGCCCATAGGGACTATATTATTCTTCGGGTCTGCGGCGAAATCGTCATAACGGTGACCGTTGCGGTCGTATTCGCAACCGGCTCCCCCGGGATGACAGCTTCCACAACTCTTTACCCAGACATAGGATGATTTATCGATATCACAACGCCGTATATTTACTTTCCTGGCCAACTGGCTGGAATCAGAGGAAAGTGGTGACCATTTTCCGTACATCCCGTGTGATATAAGCCAAGGACTCTTAGAATCCATACCATCGTTTATCAGAAGGTTTCCGTTTGAGTCGCTCCTACCCTGCTGGAAGTGATAGGCCAGGGTGATGCTATCATAGTCGTGGCACATACCGCAGGTTTTTTTCGGGCTGTAGGGGGACGTGCTTCCCTGGCCGATCTCATTGCCCGCGTAATCCAGAAGTGAAAATTCCGGATGCTTTAATCCCCCTTCACCGATCAACGCCGAAGAAATAAAAATAATAAAAAGGATACTTGCCACGAAACAGAATGAACTCATTTTCATTTTTTTATAGCCTCACTTTCAAAAATAACATGTGTGAATTGCCATTTTATCAGACCCGTGGAGTTGGGTGGTAGAGTATTCTATACCATACTCAATCATGGTATTTGAGTCTCATATGCTCTGTCAGGCATGAACATTTCTAAGAATAAACTCCAGGCTCAAGCGTTTCCTGGAGAGGTGATAGAGACTCCCTTTTTTGCGGGCCGAGTATAGATGATTTCGTCTTGTGCGTCAAGGGTTAAGTCGACGGATGATGTGATAGTCTTTGGTTTTAGCTGGAAATCAGATTGATTATCCCTCTCCCCTTGACCAGGTAAACGTCCTTAAATAACCCTGTTGGGTTTTGGGGTTCAAGCGTAGAATGGGACTGTTGTTCCATGACAACTTAGAACTATTCTATTCAAATAAGTTGCTTTGGAACCAACCATTTAAGTTTAGAGCGCAATTGGCGCACGAGAAATTTTGAGTCGAGGGCGCCGCAATCAAAGTGGATTCGTTTTAAAAATTCCTCCCTGAATTCTGTATCCTCGAGTTCGCGAATGTAGTTCTTTGTTTGCTTGGAAAGTTTTGAAGCGTCGAGTATTTTTCTAAGAGGTGCGAGGTCGCCTGTTTTCGACAGCTTCCTCCATACCACTAATGTTGGTGTATCGCCAATTCGGTGTTCTGCGGACTTCTCTTTCCCTATCCTTGACGTGGTGAGATGGCGCAATCTGACTTGGAGTTCGGGGTTTTTTTGTCGCAGATCAACAAAGCTATCAATTGAAGCTACAATATCCTTGGAATTAATTGTTGCCTTATGTCCTGTTTCTTTAACTTGTACAGCTTTCAATGCATCAGCCGCGACGATTGCATAGTCTTCCGCAACTTCCAGGAAGAGGACCTCTTCAGGTTCAAGTTCTATCAACGCGAGAGCCGATTGATATATTTGATAAACGTACCCACTCAAGGCATCGATTGCTTCACGAGCCATGTCGCCCTTTGGGATCGGTGTTGTATCCACAGTCCCTACCAAAAACATTTTCTCAAGGATCTAAGTTCGGGCGTAACTTCGCAAGATACCCCCCAGAAATGTATGAATCGATTGCTATGTCTATCATTTGACGGATTCATGTTTCTACTCCGCAATTATCATAAGCTAACGGCCAGCTTGAGAGGTGCGAATGGAGCATAGCGGAACGAGCATCCTTCTCAAAGCTGATGTTCGGCCGTAATATTATCACGCAGAGACTGCCTGATATATAACTGGTCGATATTGGGGGGACGGAATACGTTTGCCCTCTGACCGTGCTGCCTCTATCCATAACTCCTTTGCCTTTTGAACCTCACGTAATGCCTCATCAGGAGTATCACCGTATGCGGAGCAAGCCTCAAGATCAGGTATATCGGCTATATATCCGTTATCTTCATCCGAATAGAAAATGTTAATATGATAATCTCGCATCATTCATCCTCCAACTTAAGATTATGCTTTTCAACCAGTTTTAGAAACTGTCGCATTTGATATGGCTTGGCCTGTCCTTTTACATCTTGAAGATTCACAAGCTCAGGGATATCAGACCGGGAGAAAATGTGGTGACTACCGTCAGTCCTGGACAGGCTGAAGCCAAAACCTTCAACCAAACTAACCATATCTGCGAACCTTATGTTTTTAGAACCCCCAATTATTTTCTGGAGAAGCTTTCGTCTTTTCATAGTTTATCTCATATAGGCCGAACAAGATATTATCTGGACGGAATCGTCCAGATAATATCGCGAATTGTAGTGTTATCTATAAAAGCATAAGCTATGCCAAAAAGCCAGAAATCCATAGGGCTTTTCGACTC
>JAFGFY010000038.1 GCA_016930795.1 Deltaproteobacteria bacterium | reverse complement strand
TTTTGGTGAGCCGAATTCATACTCCCCATGATGGCTGAGTACCAGGTGTTTCAACAACGTGGAAAGGTCTTGAGGAAAATCCTTCATTCCGGACAACATCTCGTCGATCATCGATACCCCTAACGCTAGGTGACCGAGGAGCCGGCCCTCATCCGTATAATCGATCGCACTATCAAACTTCAATTCTCGTGTCTTCCCTATATCGTGTAAGAAACCACCTGTCCACAGAAGATCCCTATCCAGTTCCGGATAGTGCTCCGTAACCGACCCAATCATTTCGCACACTGAAAGGGTGTGCTCCAAAAGCCCCCCTATATAGCTGTGGTGAAAACCCTTGGCTGCCGGTGCTCTCTTGAACTGCGCAACAAACCCACGATCAGCAAGAAACCGGTCAATGAGTTTCTTGAGATGAGGATTCCTGATTTCCTTTGCCATCTGCTTCAACGCCGTCATCATCTTATTGACATCCCTGGGCGTTGTTTCCAGGAAGAGCGTTGGGTCCACACCTTCTTCTGCGACTCGGAGACTTGAAAGCGTCACTTGAATTTGTCCTCGAAAGGAACCCGCGTGACCCTCAACATCCAGAATATCCCCCTCCACAAAGATCGAGGAAAATTCCTCTGCCCTATCCCACATGCGCGCCTCAATATCTCCGCTACGGTCGGCAAGGGTCAGGCTCAGAAACGGATCCCCCTTCTTGGTCATAGCCAGCCTCTTCATCTTGGCCATATAGAGATCACTTATTCGATCGTCGACCTTGATATCCTTGACCCATAGCCGTGAAGCATTTCGTTCTTCAGCGAGGTTCTTCTTTTCAGTCATCAAAATCCCCTTCCGGTCTTTTGCCGGAGATGATGCCTGCTGCTCTTTTTCTTATCTTATCCTCTGTCCATTCACCTGGGTCTTCAATTCGGGCGACTTTAGGTCCTAAATCATAGGAGCCTGTGTTAAGAATGGAGTCCATGGCCAAAGGAGCTGTGTCTTTGGCATAAAAGACGTTACTCAGAAGGTCAAAGACAAAATCCTCCACGCCTTTGCACATCCTTTGCCGGATATCCCGCCCTTGTCCCAACAGCCTGTTCTCAAAGGGAAGGTTGAGCTTCTTGTAATCTCCACCCTTAATGCCCTTTGATCGAGCGTATTCCACCATCTCGGTCCACAAAGCCTCTGTCATACCCTCTTCCGGCATCTTTACAAACTCTCCGCTATCATCCAAAAAGGCGTTTCCGTATTCATTGACCTTGACCCCCCACGCGATCATCTGCAGGGCCGTGGCCACATTGGCTTTGGTGGTATTCGTCTCCTCAACAATCTTTCGAAGCCTCTCGGAGCTGTTCCCGGAGGTTCCGTGCTGAGCGCCCGAGACCTTGTATTTCTTCAGGGCATCATGGATTTCTCTTGTAAGAGGGACCTGAATCCCTTGATCACTCGCCTCTATACCGTGGGTTGTCCCATTATTAAGGGCTATCCAATCAGGGAATATCTCATGGGCATTCAATCCCTGAATCAAGAAAAGGGCCTCGTCAACCGTGGAAAGTCCTTCCTTACCCTTGATCTCACCCACCTCTGTCTCATAGCCGGCCCATGTGGGCACAAAAGGGCTCAAGGCAAGATTGGCGAGGAGATTTTCGTCATCCGGCAGGTGTGAGGCATCAATAGCGATGGAGGTAATGCCGGCATCAAACAGGGAGGGAATCTCCGTCTTCGCGGCCTCCACATCTTGAGCACTCTTGATCCCGTAGTGATCGGCATGAATGGCTACCGGGATGGTAATCCCCAATTCATTACACACCGCATCCACCTGCCTGGCCAAGTTCCAAAAGTTGACGGCACAATAGGCACCTCCTCCCCCTTCCGACTTGGCGATTTCAATAATGATGGCCGCATTGGCCCTCTGGGCCGCCTGGAGTGTGCCGCGGATCACAAAATGATTTCTCCCGTTGGCGGCAATCGTCATGGCCTTTCCTTTGCCTATCATGGCGCGGTCAATGACCTTTCCGCTGACGATTAAAGCCTTAGAATGGGGAAACAATCGAGTGATATTGGGTGGACGCCCGATTTCCAAAGCCTTTACAAATTCCGGAAGCAATTCTTGTTTCTCTGAACCCATCTTTTCATCCTCCCATTTTTGGATTGATTATTGATGATTGTCGATTGACAACATGAAGGGTGATTCTTCAATCGTCAATCCTTATGCGGCTCGATAATGACCTTGATGCATTCATGCTCCACCGGAGAGGAGACAGCCTGAAAACCCTTTACCCCATCTGCCAAAGCCATTCGGTGAGTAATCAGTTTGCCTACGGGGACAGCCCCCGAACGGATGAGCCTAAGGGCCGTATCACAGTCTCCAGGGCTTCCTCCGTAACTGCTTGTCAGAGTCACTTCTGTTCTCCAGAAGATAGCATTAATCGTTCCAGGGAGGGTCATTCCTTCGGATGCTCCAGCAAAAAAAAGTACCGTTCCTCCCCTTTCCACTGTCTGGAGTGCCAAAGGGATGAATCCTTCAAAACAGATGATCACGAGATCTGCGAGATATCCCTCATTGACGTCTCTCAAACTATCGATCAACGTATCCGTCGCTGCAAGCGTGACATGCGCACCGAGGGATTTTGCCTTCTCCAGACGAAAAGGGATCGTGTCCGCACCTATGACCAACCCAGCCCCCAAAGCACGGGCCAGACTGACATGTAGCAACCCGGATATCCCGCAACCCAAAATCAACACGGTCTGTCCCGATTTCAGTCCGGCGTGCCTCTGTCCCCTGCTAACGCAGGCTAAGGGTTCCATAAAAGAGGCATCCTCAAATGATACACCATCAGGTATCTTGAAAACGCCGCGGTCCACGTTAATGGCGGGAATTCTCACATATTCAGCAAATCCACCCGGATCAAAATGGGTCCCCCTTAATAATGTCTCACATACTGTATGGTGTCCCTTGAGACAGTAATGACATGTGTTACACGGCACATGATGAGTAGCGGCCACCCGGTCCCCTTCTTCGTACCCTTCTACATCCTCACCGACATAGACGACCTCTCCTGCCACCTCATGACCAAGCACGAGCGGGACTTTATCCCGCCTGTACCACTCTATCACATCACTGCCGCATATTCCGCTGGCTATCACCCGCATCAGAATTTCATCCGGTCCTATCTTAGGGACAGGGACCCGTTCAAGCCGAACATCATGGTTGCTGTAATACATCAGCACGCGCATTTTGGGATCTTCAGACATCTTTCACTCGGCGTCGGTCCATTGGTCTCTTCATATGGATCAGTCCTTGGCGTCGCCTGTGGCGACGCCAACCAGTCCTTTTGAGTTCGATAAGTTCCTCGCCATACGGGCTTAACACTCTGATGACTCTCACAAACGACTCAACTCCATATCGTTATTGTTCATGAGTGATTCGTCATTGATCATTAATCATCACATACAGAATCTGTTCCAGTTCTGTTCACGTTATTCCATTTTGCCCCGCCGTATGGTTTCAAAAAGATCAACAGCCTGTTTCGGCGTCGCGCCCTCATGGATAATGGCATTCAGCGCCCTCATCATGGCCAAGGGATGGGAATGCTGCCAGACATTTCTCCCAAGATTCACTCCGATGGCGCCCTTCTGCATACCATCATACACGAAGTCAAACACCTCAAGTTCTGTTTCACACCTGGGGCCACCGGCTATCACAACCGGGACAGGGCATCCATTGGTCACTTTCTCAAAGCCTTCAGCGGCATAATATGTTTTGACGATCTTTGCCCCTAATTCTGCAGCAATACGACAAGACAGGGCCAGGTATCGCGCTGTTCTTTTTTCAAGCTCTTTCCCGACAGCGGTTACCGCCATGACAGGAATCCCGTAATCCTCGCATTCGTTTATGAGGACAGCCAGGTTCTCAAGACTCTCCTTTTCGTATTCACTCCCCACAAAGATCGAAATGCCGACCGCCGCCACATTGAGGCGAATCATCTCTTCGACGGAAGTTGTAATGACCTCATTGGCCAAATCTTTTCCGACTACGCTCGTCCCCCCTGAGACCCTTAGGATGATTGGTGTTTCATCATCCGGATCCACGGCTGAGCGCAGAACACCCCTTGTGACGAAGAGGCCGTCGGCATAGGGGACCAAATCTTTGATCGTCTCCCCCGGCCTCTCCAAACACCTCGTGGGGCCTTGAAAATAGCCATGATCGATGGGAAGAAACTGACAGTGCCCATCCTCCTTGATCAGCCGGGAAAGACGATTTCTCATCCCCCAATCCAGGTTTTCTCCGCCCTTTATTCCTTTTCCTTTCATACTCACCCTCTCGGGTTCCGGCATCTCCGAGAGGTCCCTGGCATCTAAAATCTCTCCTGCATCAGCCATCTTTCTCTCCTTCCTCGTAAGGTCACGTTTTTCACTATGCCTTGGCACTGAGTACTGGCAAGATATGTACCATAGATGTCTAGTTGATGGCAAGTCAGAGCTCTTGCTCCTACAGGACAAGCGGCCCGGGCTTGAATTTCTCGGGACCGCTTATGACATCATGTCCTACCCTTTTGGCGATGGCCCTGAGCATCCCACCGAAAAGGAGATCATGAAAGGGTAAAAGGGTATACCAGTAGAAAAGACCGTATAATCCCTTGCTTCTGAATCGGGTACCCAGCCGGATTTCTGTCTGTCCGTGCCGCGTCTCATTGAGTTCAATATCCAGGATTGCCTCACCGGGGAGTCTCATCTCGGCCAGTAGGATTAGGCGCCGTGGGGGCTTTACCATGAGGACACGCCAAAAATCAAGGGCATCCCCCACGAGGAGTTGTTCAGGATGTCGACGCCCTCTTCTCAAACCCACTCCTCCAGCAAGATTATCCATCCATCCTCTGACCCTCCAGAGAAAGTCCCCGTAGTACCAGCCGGTTTTCCCGCCCAGACAGGCAATCACCGGCCAGACATCCTGTGACGGAGCGTCAAGCGTAAGCCTAAATCCCCCCTGGAGGAGGGGCCCTCCCGCATAAGGTGCGTCACCGGGATGCGTCCACTCCGGTGGCTTCAACTGACCGGCGTCACTCCATCGCGTCTCCACGATTCTGAGGGAATCCTTTTGAATAGCCCTCCTGATCGCCTCGCTGCAGGTCATCAGATTCAAAGGAATGATTTTGGTAATTCGATCATCCATGACAACCGCCCTGTTTCGGGCGCCCTGTAAAAGGGGCTCCGATATAGCAGGAGAAACAGGCAGGACCATCCGAGCAATTGAAAGGACAATTCGCCGCCCTGTATTGAAATCCGATAAGAATCCCGGAGTAATGAACAGGGGTTTGCCTAGGCCGGTCTCCTTTGCGTACAGGTTGAAGAGTTGTCGATAGGTCAACACATCCGGGCCCCCAATGTCGAAGATTTCACCGATTGTTTCCTCATTGCCTAGGCAGCTCTCAAGATAAGTCAAGACATCTCGGATACAGATGGGTTGAATTTCTGTATTTAACACATTTGGAGGGAGCAACATCAAAGGGAGTCGTTCACTCAGATACCTCAGAATCTCGAATGATGCGCTCCCGGACCCGAGGATAATGGCGGATCGCAATATGGTCGTTGGAATGGGGCCTGATCGCAGGATGCGTCCTACCTCGGCCCTGCTCTTCAGATGTGAACTGAGTTCGGGAGAATCCATGCCCAACCCGCCCAAATAAATGATTCTCTTGAGATTTGCCTGGATCGCAGCACTCATAAAATTTCGCGCAGCTCGTCGGTCGGCATGGGGAAAATCCTTATACTCCGGGCTCATGGAGTGGACAAGGTAGTATGCCGATGAACAGCCCTCAATGGCTTCTCGTAGCTGAGCCGAATCAGGGGACTGAAAGTCAGCCCGGACCAACTCAACTCGGGGATGATTCGCCCATGTTCTTCCCCGGAGCTTTCGCATGGAGCGACCCGTAGCCCTGACCCGGTGGCCTCCGGCAAGCAGCCTCGGGACCAGACGTCCACCGACATATCCAGTGGCGCCAGTGACAAGGACGGTTTTTGAGAAGAAATCGGCATCGAATTGTGAAGGGGTCATATCACAGCGGTTCAGTCCTTTTCAATAGGATGAATATGATCACTTTCTATCTCCTGGAGAAAAAAGTTGCGTTGAGTGAAAAGGCCTAGCGATGTCATTCACGTGAGGTCTTTAGATGATTGCGTCGTTCGAAATCCTCAATGGCTAGGGTTATGAGACGGTCAATCAGGTCTGAATATGAGATCCCCGAGGCCTCCCACAGCTTGGGATACATGCTGATTCTTGTGAATCCGGGAATCGAGTTGATTTCATTCACATAGATCTCGCCATGGTCTGTTAGAAACATATCCACTCGGGCCATACCGCTACATTCGAGTCGTTCAAAAGCGCTAAGAGCCGTGGTCTGTATATTTTCCATGGTTTCGGGTTCTATATCCGCAGGAATGATGAGGAGGGCCCCATCTTCATCCACATATTTCGAATCATATGAATAGAATCCGTCCTTTGTGACGATCTCTCCGGGAACCGAAGCTATCGGACTCTCATTGCCCAGAACTGAACACTCGATTTCGCGACCCGGAACCTCCTGTTCAACCATAACCTTCGTATCGTATTCAAATGCCAAGTCAATCGCCGGATAGAGCTCATCCAAGTTCATCACCCTGGAGATCCCAACAGATGATCCCATGTTGGCAGGCTTGACGAACAAGGGGTATTTAAGACTTTTTTCTATCTCTTCTATTCGTTCCTTTACATCGTCTTTTCTCCTTAGAGTCACAAACTCTGCCACGGCAATCCCGGCCTCCCGAAGAATCCGTTTCGCTACATCTTTGTCCATACATATGGCCGAGCCAAGAATACCCGCGCCCACACAGGGGACATTGGCGAGTCTTGAAAAACCTTGAATAGATCCATCTTCACCATAGGGCCCGTGAAGAACAGGGAATATCACATCGATCGGTTCTATCTGTTCTCGATTCGTCAAATCAAGGAGCTGTCCATGGTCCTTACTGGATATGGGGGCGATTTCGCGATTCCCTTCGTCATGCTGAATCCAGTCCGCATTCCTGGATTTCAAAAGAAGCAGTGCGTTTTCATTCTTAAACCACCTTCCCTCTCGATCAATACCAATCAGTACAGGCTCATACTTATCCCCATCGACGGCGTTAATCACATTGATCGCGGACTTGAGAGATACTTCGTGTTCAGCTGACCGCCCTCCAAACAGGATAGCCACTTTGATCCTCTTTCTCATGTCTTCATCACCTCTACAATCCTTCTCCATCAAACGTCTATCCGTCATCTTGTGTCGTGTCCCAGAAATACCTTCCATAGCTTTAGCATGCTCTATGACACCCTGGGGGGGTATGGGGGTCTCTTTTCAGTTTCACCACCATCTATCCAGAGGCCGTGGAACGGCACCATAATTTTGCATATTATGAAGCAGCCCCACAAACAATCTACCCACAGCGATGGGCATTTCTTGTGCCTGTCCACTGAACGCTGTCCTCTTTGGGGGCGATTAAAGGCTTGGGCGTCTTTTGGGTGGTGGAACTGAAAAGAGACCCCCATGTCCCCTTTGGATCTGCAGCAGGTACTTCTTGTTCAAGTTCATTCTGAAACACGACACGAATACTTTCTCAGTATGTCGGATAATTCATGAAAAGCCTTCCATTCTGTGGAATCTCTATTTTTAAGGATGGGAAGATGTTGTCTTTCCCGCATTATATGGACCTTTTGAAGATATTGGAATTATCCTCATTTGTACAGTCTTATTCTCTCTTTTTCGATTCAGGAATCAATACCACCAGGCCAATGGGTTGACCCGGTCTCCCCTATCCTTTCACTTCTTCAAGACCTCAACAATCCCGATCTCCTTGAATCTCCAGACCTCTTCAATCTTCTGAAGACCGCATTTCAACTCATGGAGATCCTCAACAGGTTCTCCATTGACTGATTTACCTTCCATGATCACGGTTACGTTGACTTGAGCGGCATCCTGTTCGGGAAATTCAATATCAAAATCCTGAAACATGAGGGATATTTCTGAATATTCGGCGCGCACCCTAAGGACGATGTCCGGCAACTCATCGGATAAAATATCTCTGTAAACTGAATAGGCAGGCGCATTGATCCTGCATCTCTCAGTAAACACTTCTTTTATCTGTTTTGCCTTTGCGGCAGAAACAATCAGGCTTTCGCCGGGTCTCTTTTCAATCTTTGCTGTGATAAACTCAAACTGCTTCTTAATCTTTGCCTCTTCACTCTGCCAGAAGATGAAAACTGCAAGCATCCCCCCCGCCAGGATTCCAAGAACAATGATGTGCTTTGTCTTTACCATAATGGGCTTCCAACGATCCTATCCGCGGGTGTTTGACCGAACCGGTGGATATCGATAGAGACCCCTCGATTATCCCCCACAACATAAACATTCCCTTCATTGACCTTACGAGGAGCAAGGTTCCATTCAGAAGGGTAACGGGAGTAGTCTTCCTCGATTTTTCTTTCATTGACAAAAAGATCGCCGTTCCGAAATTCCACGACATCTCCCTCCAGAGCTACCACGCGTTTCAACAGCATAACGCTTTCACCGGCCAGACGAATAGCCACAATATCCCCTCTCTCCGGTCTTGAGAAGATATACCGCAACTTGAAACAGAAATTGAATCTACCATCCATATAGGTTGGCGCCATGCTGTGCCCCTTGATTCGGAAAGGTGTACAGACAAAGCTGAAAAAGATATATGAAAAAAGGGCTACCATCGATATTCTGATCAGATATCGTTTTGTTATCTTGGGTAAAAAGAATTTTCTGAGGGGGCTGCTGATAACCATTTTTCCGTTAGATTACCAAGTGGTTAGGGTTGAACTATAGGGGATCACACCATGCGTGTCAATTCGATAAAGAAATAGTGGTGTTCCTCGGGAAAGATTGGTAAAGTGACAAATGACAGATGAGATCTTCCAGGCATATTTTTTACGGAATGATCTCTCGGGAGGGACGGAGCTCATCACGCATTTCTCATTGGAAAATAATTACAGGAGAAAGAAAGAGGTGACCTATGAAATATAGAAAATTGGGTAAAAGCGGCATCAAAGTATCTGCTCTCGGGTTCGGTTGTATGAGATTCCCCACCATGGAAACAGACGATGAAAGCCTCTCACCGTTTGAAATACCAGTCAATGAGGAAGAGTCAGAAAAGATGCTCCTATATGCCATGGAAAACGGAATCAACTATTTTGATACAGCCTATCCCTATCACGGGGGGAAGAGTGAAGAGATCTTGGGCAGAACCATGAAACCCCATCGCGACAGAGTCATGATCGCGACCAAACTCCCCGCGATGATGGTCAAGGAGGCCTCTGATGTTGAAAGGTTTATTGATGAACAGCTGAAGAGGCTCGACTCCGATTACGTGGATTTCTATCTTCTCCATGGCCTGAGTAATCATTCATGGTCCCTTATGAAGGACTTCAAGGCATTAGAATTCATGGAAAGGCTCATCTCAGACGGTCGCATACGTTACGCGGGATTCTCCTTCCATGACGAAGTCAAAGTTTTTAAAGAGATCGTGGACAGCTATGACTGGACCCTCTGCCAAATCCAGTACAACTACTTTGACGAAAACCGCCAGGCCGGAAAAGAAGGCCTGCAATACGCGGCCGGTAAAGGCATCGGCGTGGTTATTATGGAACCCCTACGCGGGGGAAACCTGACCGACAATATCCCTCCAACCGTCCAGGCGATCTGGGATTCGGCTGAAACGAAAAGGACCCCCGCGGAGTGGGCCCTGAGATGGGTCTTAAACCATGCTGAGGTCTCTGTGGTCCTCAGCGGGATGAGTGCCATGCCCCAGCTTGTTGAAAACCTGAAAATAGTCGAGGACGCTGAATCCGATTCTCTCACCCAGGATGAACTGTCGCTTATCCAAAAGGCTAGGCAAGAATATGAGGCGCTTCTCAAGGTGGGCTGCACAGGGTGTGGTTACTGCATGCCGTGTCCTAACGGGGTTGATATCCCCACAAACTTCAACGCCTATAACAACTACTTTCTCTTCGACCAACAGCAAATGGCACGGATGATGTATAATATGTTTATGCCTGAAAATCAAAGAGCCTCCAGTTGTGTGGAATGCGGGGAGTGCGAAGAAAAGTGCCCTCAACAGATCAAGATTATGGAGGAATTGAAGAACGTCCACTCCGTCTTGCACATGGAAGGAGGAGTGGAAGGGTTTCCTCCCCCGCCACCGAAACCCTGAAAATGCACAGCCCTGCTGCTCCATCTTGCACTATGGTGGAGTCTCATGGCATTTGCTTGTTTTATTGGAGTCGGTATCCCCCCGGAGGAGGGAGGATACCGACTCCAATCCTCATGATTGTTTCAGCCTGAATTTTCTGGGTTTTATTTGATAAAATATCCGGATACCCTCCATTTCCCATCCTTATCCAGCATGGGTGTAACGGTTTCAACAGCATGCTTTTTATTTTCGAAAGACGTATTGAACTGGATCACCACATACTCTCCCTTTGGAGCCGCCGGTAAGGAAGTCTCATAGTCCTTGGCCGTGAGTTTCCTGGACATATTTTTTCCTAATGGCTTCCTCCCGGCTTGCATCGCCTGCACCCATTGGTCTTTCGAAAGAGATTGCTTGAAGAACTCAGCCGCTTCGTCCCAGCTCTCCGCATACTTCTCATGGTCCACCAATGACAACCACTCCTCTGCGGCAGTCACAGCCGCCGCTTCCTTTTCTGAGTTTCCTGCCACGGCAGTGACACTTGACAAGATCAACCCCACCAAAACCAGATACATGATTTTGCGAATCATCATTATTCCCTCCTTCTTCTGTTCAGATCTGAAAAGTCGAACATTGTTATTTATTTGATAACAAGACGCATTTTCACTTGGACTGCGAATATGACAGCGTCTGACTTCACCATAGTGTTATCCATAACCCAATCTTGGAAATGGTTTCAGCAAGAAAAATTCCTACAATAAACGAAACAATCAATCTTCTTCCGCGTATACCCGAGGCGACTTTGTAGGCGTTAAACAAGAGGGTGATAAACCAACAATACCAGGGCAACGTCACTCCAACAAGGAGTAGAAAAGAAAACTGAGTGAATGACTGATAGGTCTGTGTGAATTGCGGATTCTGAACGACCAACACTAATGATACAGCAGCCAATAACAACGGCAAACGTGCGGCGCCGACAAATCCAATGAAGTCCGACAGTCTTGTCTGTTTATGCAACACTTTGGCCAGGCCCCATAAGCTGATCGCCGTTAGGGGCCAAGCGACCACCTGCTCTATGAAAGCTACTCTCCATACAACGGGAGCGATATTGATATGAAGATCCAGCGCGCCATCAAAACGAATAGACCATCGAGAAAGAGCCAGGCCGCACAAGGCAACCACAAAAGCGATTCCAACTGTAGTCTTTGAAGAAAGGCGTTCAAATGGATGAAACAGCATCTGCCAAAACCTACCCTTTGAAGAATCCATCGCGGACAGCAGTTGGTCCCCTTCTTCAGGTGAAATCTTTCCCTCTTTAACAAGGTCCAGGACCTTTTCCGAAGCCTTATTCATCCCTATGCTCCTCCCGCAGTCTCTGAATAGCCTCTTGTACACTCATTTTCCCCGTCGAGATGGCGTCCAGTATTTCCATTTGGCGTTTCTCCTGATCAGCCTCTTCCTGCCTCAACTTCTCGATAATGTCATTTAATCGGTTTCGAATGGTGGGATAGCTTTGGTTGCGGAGCCTTGCCATTTCTTTGAGGCTTCCGGATGCCATGACAAATTCGGTCACAAAACGCAGTTCGTCTTCGCTCAGATTGAGCAGTTTCGGCAATCGAAAGGTCCCATCAAGATTGGTCCCGCAACCGGGACAGGTCAGTCGCGTCACATTGACTGATGCCTCACAACTCGGGCATTTGGTTGGAAGTTTTGCCATGTGGATCTCCTTGATGCAAAAAATAGCCCATGACATAAATAATGTCAAGCATAAATTGAATATTATTTATTTTTTCTTTAATATTATTCACAGATGGGTGGAAGATCCCAACCGAAATTCATCCAATGAGGCAGTCTGAATTCTTTAATTTCTGAAATGAAAAGAACAAGTTATCCTGTTTTCACTACTGATTTTTCTCTGACAGAGTCTCGTAAAAACACTGCGGTAGGAATACGGCTTGTCTGGTGGAAGATACCAGGCTGGAGGCCGAGAAGGTTGACTTCTATGGATGGATCAGCCCCGATTCTTCTCTATGAACCAGTCGATCATTTTCCGGGAAATGCTGATCTTTGTTGGAATGGAAGGAAGGCTGTCTGGAAAAAACCAGCCTGCGTCAAGAATCTCGGAATGGTCCACCGCTATTTCTCCCCCGGCATATTCGGCCGTGAAGGCGATCATGAAAGAGTCAGGGAAAAGCCAGGGCTGACTGCCGAAATAGCGGATGTTCTTCACTTCAATACCGACCTCTTCCCGCACCTCTCTCTGCAGACATTCCTCCAGGGTCTCCCCCGGCTCGACAAAACCTGCCAAAACACTGTAGAGCCCCTTTGGGTAACGCCGTGAATGGGCCAGCAGGATCTGATTCCCCTTGATGACGGCCACAATGACGGCGGGTGAGAGACGGGGATAGTTGATTAACCCGCAATTGGGACATACCTTCGCCCGTTCGTCCTTCTTGTCTTGAGTGGGGTGCCCGCATTTTCCGCAGTATTGATGGTTTCGATTCCAATGTACCAACTGGTTTGCCAGGGCCGCTATCCAGATTTCCTCTTCATCAAGCCACTCAAAGACCCTCCGGGGATCCTTAAAAGCAAACAAAGGATCAGAGATACGTGTACTCTCCGATACCTCCGCGGCGTAGCAGGGGCGGTCATTCAGCGATCCAAGGTATTGCCGGTGCAGGGGTTCTAAACCCAGTTTTCTCAGATCAGAAGACTGAAGGATAATCCCTTTTCCACCTTCGGTTTTCATCAGAAGCTTTTGGTCTTTGATAAGAAACCATAATGCGGTTTCAGACACGCCCTTTCCCCTCTTGTATTTGACGGACAAATCCTTGGAATCGACGGGCTTCGACCTCGTTACCCTGGGAAGAATAGATCTCACTGACTCTTTGATAGTAGAAGGAGACATTTGGTGAATCTTCCCGGGCCAAAGAGAGATACATTTCCAACATGGGTGTCGTACGTTGGCCCAGATCAAAACTGATATCCGCGAATTTTCTCTTGACAAAAAGATCGACCCGGGAATGACAACTGGTACATTGATCCATGATGCTACTATAAATACCCTGGGCGTTCTTAAGATTGCCTGATGCCTCGTAGGCTTTGGCCAAACCCTTCATGATCTCGTTACTCCATCCGTATTCTGTTGTGAAATCCCGATATAAGGATATGGCTTCTCCATAGCGCTCCGCCTGAAAAAGGGTTTCACCCCGCAGCAAAAAAAAGGCGACCGATTCCTTAAGCTCACCCGGGCAGTCATCGAGAAGCTTTTCTGCCTGATCGAAAGACCCCATGGCCCAGAAGGCCTCGCAAAGGAGCTGATACCCAGGCAATGCATCTGGATGATAGGAGAGAAAACCCTCCAGCAAATGACGCGCCTCATCATATTGCCCCAGGTTCAAACAGGCCGAAGCCATTTCAAGAGGGATAAACGAATCCAGGGACGAATTCCTCTCCATGGCCCGGGATAGCGCGTCGGCTGCAATCCGAAACTCACCCCGGTTCAAGGCGAGATAGCCTGCCTTAAATTCTTCTCCGTATGAAAGATAGGCATCACGAACATCTTCAGGCAAGGTGCCGCACAGGGCCGTGAACATCTCCTCATCCTGCCCGTCAAAGAACTCCTCTTCACTGACAGAGACCTCGTAGCCTTCCATCGGAAGATCTTTTGATGAAAGATCCTCCAATTCCTTCAACCGTTGCTCGACATCGGCAATCAAGTCCCGATCCCGGCTCAAGTCCTTCACGAGTTCAAAGAGTTCCCGGGCCTCTTCATAATGTTTCGTTTCCATCAGTTCTTCGCCCGTCTGTCTGTGCTTACTGGCCAGAGACTCTTTGGCTTGGTTAAGTTTCTTTTGAAGCCTGGGTTCATCCCTCAAATAGCCGGGAGATCTTCTATCCATTTGGTTCAAGGCGTTTTCATATTCAAGCTTTGCCCTGCCCCACTCGGATCGACTGAAGAATTCATCTCCCTTTTTCTCGCATTTCGCTGGGTTTTGTCCCAAAATGCTCTTCAGTAATCCCATACGCTTAAACTCCCTTTGAAGCTGTTTACGGTTGAGAGGTCAAACATGAAAATGCACAGCGAGCGCATTCCCCGTAGCTTGCTGCGGGGTTAGCGAGCGAATTACAATAATAGAAAAATCCTTAGATTTGGAAGCTCCCTGCGGCTTGCCGCGGGGAGCTTCAATGCCGAACCCTTCAATCCTCATGTTCATCGCAACCGTATGGCCACGATCTCGGACGAAGACCCAATCCTCATGGGTGGCCCCCAGGTCCCCGTACCGCTTGTGACATAAATGTGAAACCTGCCGTCTTTGTGCAGGCCATAGTCATATCCGTTGTATATCCTTCTTGTGAGGATCCCAAAGGGGAAAAACTGCCCCTTATGAGTATGCCCTGAGAGTTGGAGGTCGATACCTGCCTCTTTAGCCAGACTCATAGTGGTGTCCGGGGACCAGTAGGCGCGATTCTGCTGGTCTGCCCTGTTTTGGTTATCATCTTCAATGCTTGTGGGCGTGTGGTACAACAGGATACTGGGCTTACTGGAATCAAAGGCGCCGGATTCCTCCAAAAGATAGCGGGCTTTGTTCTGCCGTTGATACTCGGGATAGCTGATTCCCACGATCTGAAGGCCGTCCCGCTCAACAATTTCGTCATCCAGCACCCTGATATCGGTCTTCTTCAAGACCGAAAGAGGGCCATCAAGTCCCAGATACCCCTCATGATTCCCTGTCACAAAAAAGACGCCTTTGGATGCATTGAGGCTGTTGAGAAGGTCCGGAAAAGGAGACAACTCCCCTGCCATGCCGTCAAAAAGGTCCCCTGTGATCAGGATAAGGTCCGGTTCAAGGCTGTTTACTTGTTCTACAACTCGCCTCAAGAATCCCATCCCATTGATGACCCCGAGGTGTACATCAGAGAGATGGACTATGGTTCTGTTTCGCCAGTGATCAGGCAGATTCTCGATCTTGATGTCCATCCATTTGACGACCGGATGCTTTGCACGCCACATCCCCACTACAGTCACGACCACAACGAGTAAGACCAGTCCGATACTGACGATCCGCATATTGGGCGAAAACCTGAAAAGATAGTCCGCCGCGAATATCAGCCAGGTGAGGATAGCGGCCATGAAAAGATAAATGAACAATCCCGTCCAGACAGAGGTCACTTGATAGAAAAGGCCGGTGAAAATATTCGTATGGGTTCGCACCAGCATCGCGGAGGGGAAAATGGCTATGGCAAGAAAGGCCATGATCCATAGAATCGTCTTCCTTATACCGGGGTCTGAGATCGGGAAGAAGCGAGTGATGGATAAATAGACCAGGTAATGGCCGCCAAACAAAACCACCAGGAATGTGGAGATGAAACCGAGAAATCTGATCACCGTCATTCCAAAGCCCTCACCTGTCCCCCTGCAACAAACCACCAAGAATATTTCCGCCCAATCCGCCGATTCCCTTGTTTTCCCCTTTGTTCTGAAATCTCGCCGCGGCCAGAATCCGATCAGCCAATCTGGAAAAGGGCAGGCTCTGCAAATAGACCGTCCCAGGACCGGTCAGCCTGGCAAAAAACAGGCCCTCTCCTCCAAAAAGCGAGTTCCTGAATCCCCCGATAAATTGAATATCATAATCAACGTTTTTGGCAAAGGCGACCAGACATCCCGTATCCACCCGGAGGGTTTCGCCTACGGCCAATTCTTTCTGAATAATAGTCCCTCCCGCATGAACAAAGGCCATACCGTCACCCACCAGTCGCTGCAGAATGAATCCCTCACCGCCGAATATTCCGGCGCCTAGTCTCTTTGTAAAGGCCACTTCAATATCCACTCCTCTTGCCGAACACAAGAAGGCATCCTTTTGGCATAAAAACTCCCCTCCAAGCCTATCGAGTTCCAGGGGGATGATCTTGCCCGGATACGGCGCGCCGAAGGTCACATGAGTCTTTCTGGAGGCATTGTTCAGGAAGGTGGTTATAAAGAAGCTTTCACCGGTAATCATCCTCTTGAAACCCCTAAACAACCCGCCTTCTGTGGAGGTCTGCATTTCAATCCCCTCTTCCATAAACATCATGGCACCGGCCTCCGCTCTTACACCTTCGCCCGGGTCCAACTCAATCTCCACCGCCTGCATGTCATCCCCGTGAATTTCGTAATCAATGATATCCGCCATATTGAACTCCTTTCCCTTTCAAAGATATCTTGTGTCAGCCCCAAAAGCACATCACATAGTGACTGATGACAGCCTCCGGTCTTTCACAAGATCACAGGAATCATTTCCTCAATCTGGGAGAAAAGGATTCTACACCGTCCTACTAAAACCACCCTTTGTGCCACAGAGCCAATATGTCCAAACTCCATGCCACCAGAATATGAAGCATGACCCCTCCAAAAATACTTCCTGTACGCAAAGACAGCCAACCCAACAAGATCCCAGCCAAAAAAGCGCCTGAAGTCTCCATCCAGGGTTTTGGGAAATGGATCATCATGTAGGGAAAGAGCATCACAATCACCGCACTAACCTTACCCAGTCTCTCTTTTAGACCATGGACCATGAATCCTCGAAAAAAGAATTCCAGAGTCAGGAACTGCAAACCGTAGAAGACTTCCCATATGACGAATTCCAGCCATCCGTTTGGCCGCGAATAAAAAGGGTAGACCTGTGTGAACTCGGCCCGAGAGGAAACCGTAACAACAGCTATCCCGGCCGGAATAAATAACAACAAATATAGCGGCAAATGGATCTTCAACCCTCGCACAGTCCAGCCGTAATCGGAAAGATTCTTACCCATCAGTCTGAGGACGAGAGTCGGAATGACGAAATAACATACCATACAACCCACAGCCCAACCCACCAGAGCGGCCAGATCATCGGGCATGCCTCCGTTATTGACCAATCCCATGACATGGAAACGGAATGGTCCTTCCACAACATAATAGTGAAGGCATATCAGGCAAACGGCAGATGCAAGCACAATGGTTAGGAGCTCTGGGTTTTTAGTCCCAAAACCCCGCATCTCATCCCACAAATCTGCTAATGTAAATTTTTCCTTTCCCATAGAGAGGACGTCCATGAAAAAATGCCTTAATCATTCGATTCAACCCGTTTTGCCGGAGCATCAAGATCATATCCTTGAACCCTTAACTCATACTTTCTTTCAAACCTCTCATCTGCTTCTTTAAGCGTATCCAGCACAAACTGATGGTCTCCAAGTATCCGGGTTCACGATGCTAGGATTTCAGGATTATTATCCTATTCGCAAATTCCGACCGCCTTCCATTTGTCAACCTTATCAATAGTGTTCATTCGCGGCACCTTAACATATTGTGTATGCCGGATGGGGGCCAAAATCTGTGCTCACTTCTATAGATCACAACGTCACCCTCCTCTGTGACAAGAGAATAATGTCTTTATTCATCTTAACGAGGTTAGGATATCATGAGAATTGCTAATTTTTTCGGGATTCAATGATAATGCAAATATTCTTGGCCGGAGTGGAAACTGTGAAACTTCTGGTTTATGAGGATCGTCTACACATTGGCTTAAGTGAAGATAACGGTTCTCAGTCATAACCGGTTCAGTTTATCCTCAGAGAAGAAACTTTCGTGAACTAATAGAAAGCAGGATTACTTTTTGACTGCATCTATAAAAGCACGAAGCTTTTCGTCTGTGGTATTTTCAAAGTAGCATCCATGAGCCAGTATATAAGCCGGTGCGTCTTCGAACAACTCCAACAGATCATCACAGTAGGCACGAACTTCATCAGTCGTTCCTGCCACCATCAGGGAGGCGGGAACATTCCCGGTGATGATGAATTTATCACTCAGAATTTCCTTTACAGGACCCATTTTGGTCTTGTCGAAGTGACACACCAGGGATTTCTCCGGCATTTCAGCCAGATTCTCCAACCGGTTGTTGTAAGAGCCTTCAACGAACAAATAACTCGTAATGCCTTCTTCGTACAGAGCCAGCATGACTTGCTTCCAGGTTGGCCAATAGAATTTCTCAAATTGCTCCTGTGACATGAACGTATCAGCACCTTTATGCAGCACATACATCGCTGCGGGCGCGCCATTTCTATCGCTGGCATTAACAACAGCGTTGATCAGGATGGGAACATAAGCTTCGCAGGCAGCCAGCAAGTCGTCCGGGCGGCGGTGCATATCCATCAAGATATTCTTTGTGCCGCGCAAGGTGTCACCAAGATAATCAAAGGGGGTCTTGACAATACTGTATTTCATGCCTGGGAACCCGGCGGCGGCTATCATACCTGCGGTCTGTCCGACAACCTCCAACATCTTCATCAAATCGTTGCCAGCTTCCATCAGCGTTTTTAGCATGTCCTGGAAAGAAGATACCCCAAATGGTACAACAAGATCGATGATGTCTACATTCTCTGAGACGCGTGGGAATTCTGTCAGCATAGAAAGCGGTGCAAGTGTAGGCATCACCCGCGGAAGATATTTTTTGATCCAAAAATCGGTCGGGTCGGCGGTAAATTCCGCATATTCATCCCCCATCATATACTCTCCTTCAACGGCCTGGATCGTCAAATGATCAGGCAGCTTTTGTCCACCCCAGACATAATTCTGGTAATTTAGCATATCCATCACCTTGCCAGGATAGGGAAGAGGCGTAGCAGCCGTATCTGGTTGGAATTCATTGTGGAACTCCAGGAGGGGTTCTCGTAATTTCTCATGGTTGTAAATGATATCCTTGCCTATAATCCCTTTGCGGCGTACTATATACTCATTAGCGCCCATGTAAATATCGGCTATTGGGCGATCATGTGGCTCCATATCATAGGTTTTGCGCAGGCGATCGATGCGCTTTTTGTAATTAGCTTCCGCTTGCGGGTTGACAAACTCTACTGGCTGGTTCTGCCAGTGGTCCAGACGAATCTTTCGCCGTTCAAGGGGAGACAATTCATTCCAATTATCGGATCTCGTGAACATAATGACTCCTTTCCCTATTCTTTAGTTAAGGAAGCTGCGGCAATGGCATCACGGCGATATGCGTCTTCGTCGGTATTCTGACAGACCTGTTCGTCGATCTGACCGTCGCCTACCATGATCTTAAGGTTAAATCTTGAATCTCTAAAAGCTGTGATGGCGTGTTCCATAGGGTTATTTGCCAAGGCCGGAGAAGCGCTCAAAACCACGGCTGATGTTGAATTGATAGAAGTTTCTTTTTAGGGATGGAGTATAATGGATTTCCGGGTTATATGTCAAAATAAATTTCGCCCCATATTGTGGGTGAAATCATTCTGGAAATATGAAATAATAGAAGGATAGTTCAGGTTGTTACCCCTTCTGAAACGTTAATTATCCTATTCATGAGTCCGGACGAACCCACACAAGTCAGCAATTCCAAACACAACCATTAGCGCCACCGCAAGATTCTGTGAGTACTGGATCGGAGACAAAACCTGTGACATTCCCTATTGGTCACAGAAGCGGTCAAACCTGTGATATGAGAATAGGTCTATCTTAACCGGTTCAGAATGTTAGTAGAATTGTCGCATTTATCGTGATTCAATGACAACGCAAGTAATATCGAAAAGATAAGGCTTTTTATTCCGTACAGCTGTACTCAGCGGTTCATCCCTTTTTATGATTGAGATAACGAGAAGAATACCGTAAGATACCCCTGTTGAGCCCTCCGAACTATTAGCCTATGTTCAGTCGTTATGATTGTTTTTTTGACGACATACATCATCAATTTGGGGATTTCTGCTTCTCAAAATGGAGTCAATTAATAAACATAAGATTAGAGCTACTATTTTATTCCTTTCGTGTCTTTTGGTCAGCCTGAATATGCCCAAAAAAACGGAAGGCACAGTTGAATTTACCTGCGAGACCGGACAATCATGCATCTATTGCCACGAAAGTCCTGAGGGTGGAGATACGTTGACGGCCAAAGGAGAGGCATTTGTCGCAGCCGATTACATCTTTGATGAAAGCGTCAGCGCCCCGGGATGGCCTATATCCCTGAGGCTGATTTCCGGTTTTTTGCATGTCTTAGCTTCAGTCATATGGTTTGGGGCGATATTTTACATTCATATTTTTATTAAACCCACTTCCCTGACAGGCGGCCTCCCGCGAAATGAACGAATTTTGGGATGGGTATGCATCGCCATCGTCGGAGTCACGGGAACGATCCTGACATTTCTCCGCGTCCGATCCATTGAAGAGTTTTGGACCACGACATTCGGGATTGTTTGGCTGGTAAAGATTTTCTTTTTTATCATCATGGTATTGATTGCGGCTGTCGCCACGACCCGGCTGAACCGTCGTATGCGAGAAGCCCAAAGATCGGCCAAAAAAGGCTCACTCACCGAATATGATGGAAAAGAAGGAAGACCTGCTTATTTTGTTTTTAATAATGAGCTTTTTGACGCATCTGAAAGCAAGATGTGGCGCAACGGTGTGCATATGGGACGACATTATGCCGGTACGGATCTGTCATCGGCGATGGATGACGCGCCCCATGGGAATGAAGTGTTTGAGCGTATAAAAAAAATCGGTCCTTCATCTTTTCAAGATGTTTCAAAGAAAACACCGGCGGCGACTGCTTTTATTTTTATGGCATACTTTATCCTGTTTTGCATGTTTATGGTTATATTCTGTGTGGCCTATTGGAATTGGGGCCCGTCGATAATGACGGACTGATGTTTGAATTGATAGAAGGAGGACGAAATGGCACATAAAATGGTTATAGTTTCATCTTTCCTTTTCCTTTTTTTTGTCGGGATCACCAATTTGTACTCGGAAGAGGCTTTAGATTGTCAAGGATGCCATATGAAGATTACACCGGGTATTATAAAGGACTATGGCAGAGGGAAAATGGCTTCGGAAGTCACTTGTTCGGATTGCCATGGCGTTCAGCACCAGGGCGAAAACGATGTTGAGAAAGCGCAACTCCCTACAATCGCCACATGCGAAGCATGTCATACCGATAAAGCGGAACAGTATATTTCAGGCAAACATGCACTGGGACTTGTGGCCCTTGAAGCCATGCCATACACCCATATGCAACCCAAGGCATTTGTCGAGGGACAGAAAGGCTGTGGAGGATGTCACACCCTGGGGTTGACCGATGAAAATGCAAGAGAAAGTCAGAGTCGAAAGTATTATCGATATGGAATGGACTGCCAGAACTGCCATACCCGTCACGCCTTTTCCAAGAAAGAAGCGGCCGAACCCGAGGCATGCAAAACATGCCACATGGGTTTTGATCACGCCCAATGGGAGATGTATTCCGGCGCGAAGCATGGGGTGAGTTATCTCGTGCACCGTGACATCGATCCTGAAAACAGGGACCGTTCCCCCAGGTGTCAAACCTGTCATATGCCTGATGGAAATCACCGTGTCTTTTCCGCGTGGGGCTTTCTCGCTGTCCGCCTTCCGGAAGACGATACGGAATGGATGGGATATCGCACAACCATCCTGAAGGCCCTGGGCGTTCTGGACCCGAATGGTCAGCCGACGCCGCGTCTGGAAATCGTAAAGGCGGGGAAGGTGGCAAGGCTCACAAAGGAAGAATTTCAGGCGGAAAGAAAACGTTTTACAGATGTGTGCGGACAATGTCATACGCCCCATTTCGTCAACGAAAATATGAAAAACGCGGATTTGATGATCAAAGAGGCGGATAAAGTCTTTGCCGAAGGCATAGAGATTGTAGCCGGCCTTTATCAGGACGGCATTATTATGAAAAAAGGGGATCAGCCTGCTTATCCGGATCTTCTGGCCTTTTACGATGTGGATACGAAGATTGAGCAAGTATTATATGAAATGTTCATGGACCATCGCATGAAAACCTTTCAGGGGGCTTTTCACATGAACTACGACTATTCGACCTGGTATGGATATGCCAAAATGAAAAAGGATCTGGTTGAGATCAAAGAACTTGCCCAAAAAATGAGGGCGGAAAAAGAGACGCAATAAGATTGAACTCCCCTGGACGAAGTGACAATTAGTGTGAGTGAAGAAATTCTTTTAGTGGCACTCGGCCGTGGTCGCTTGCCGAGAATAGTTGATATCACTGCGAGGCACCATTTTGTCGTTTTTGGAACGATGGATGGGAGGGTACTCGCCGATTTCACTTCCTGTGTTGTGGGTGGTATGGTGTCTAACTTGCCGGTCTTTTTCTATGAAACCGGCTGAATCTTCCCGCGCCGGCTGGTTGCCGTTGGCAATCTCGACAAGGTCTGGATTGCAGTTCCCGAGGATGTTGCTGATGAGGAGCTGCAAGATTCCTTCAGAAGCTATTTTAATGCAGAATGGGCCGAAGTCCTAGACGTCGCTGAGAAATCCTTTACCTACAACGCTTTCAACAACGCCTACTTCGCCGTGCGCAACCTGCAACGCGTTGAAAATCTAACCTTGGATCAGCTTTTAGCTAAAACAGGGATCAGCCAACCGCCGAATATTATCGTAAGCTAACTCCCATCAGTTCTTAGAAACCACATCACCTGCAACCACAAGACATGGCATAACGGCCTAGAGTCTCCGGAGGAATATCCTCATTGAGGGTCGGTCTTCACGGTTAAAGCGGCGACCGGACAGATTTCAACGCAGGCCATACACGTCGGACAGGGAATCTTGGTTGCATCCTTTTCGCCAAAAGTACTGATCGTCGTGTTAAAACCACGTTTGGCGAAAGTCAGAAACGGCCTTCCATGCGTTGTTTGACAAACATGAACGCATTTCCCGCACACGATACAGCGATTGGGATGGTAGTCTAGAAAAGGGTGTTCATCGTCTCTTTTTGCCTCTTTTAACAACAACTCGAAACCTTTGGGCTTCAAACCTACTTTCAAGAACTTTGACAGGCGCTGTAGTTCACATTTTTTATTTGCGGGACATGCCGCGCAGTCCACTTCGTGCACGGAAAGGAGAAGGCGAAGTGCGGAGCGCTGCAATCTCCTCACAGGTGCCGTTTCCGTCCTGATGACCATCCCTTCTCTTACCTCGATGGTACAGGAAGGAATGGGACCTTTTTCACCTTCAATCTCAACAAGACACATTCTGCATGAAGCAGGCGGATTGGTCATACTCTCCAAGAAACAAAGGTTGGGAACGTAGATACCGTTATCAAGGCAGGCCTTGAGCACGGTTGTGCCTTCTTCCGCCTCAATCTCTTGATTATCCACTATGATCTTGACCATCATTCTCACTTTTCTCCGGCCGCTCGATTATGGGGGCCTTTTCGGGTGGAGACACTTTCCTGACGGCGGCATATTCAGGAGGACAAGCCGCCATACATTCTCCGCATTTTACGCAAAGAGACTGATCGATTCCTTTCTTTCGATCCTTAGTCGTAAAAATGGCCTCCACCGGACAGCTTCCGACGCATGCGTCACAACCCCTGGCGCACTTATCAAGATCAATGTAGTAGGCCGTGAGTTTTCGGCAGACACAGGCAGGGCATCTCTTTTCTTTGACATGCGCTTCATATTCATCTCTGAAATACCGAAGAGATGTGAGGATGGGGTTGGGAGCCGTCTTCCCAAGACCGCACAGGGAACCCATTTTAACGTCTTGACTTAGCTCTTCCAATACATCCAGATCTTCAGGATTTCCTTCACCTTTTGTCATGCGTTCCAAGATGTTGAGAAGATGACGTGTTCCAATCCTACAAAACGTGCATTTACCGCAAGATTCCTTTTGGGTGAAATCCAGAAAATATCGAGCGACGTCCACCATACATGTATCTTCATCCATGACGACCATGCCGCCGGATCCCATCATCGCGCCCGCCTCAGTAAGGGAGTCAAAATCGATGGGCGTATCCAGAAAATCAGAGGGAAGACAGCCCCCCGATGGACCGCCGATTTGAACCGCCTTAAATTGCTTTTTGTTCGGAATCCCTCCACAGATGTCGAAGATGAGGGTTCGAAGAGACACACCCATCGGGATCTCCACCAGACCGGCATGTATAACGTCACCCACCACTGAGAATATGGCTGTACCTGGACTCTTCACGGTGCCGATCTCTTTGTACCACTCCGGCCCATGCTCCAAAATGGATGGGACAGCGGACAAGGTCTTCACGTTGTTTATGACAGTAGGGCGCCCCAAGAGTCCTTTTTGGACCGGATAGGGCGGACGGTTTTGAGGCATCCCCCTTTTTCCTTCGATGGACTGGATTAAGGCCGTCTCTTCTCCACACACAAAAGCGCCGGACCCCTCGAATATGGATATCTCAAGGTCATATGAGCTGCCAAGGATGCTCTTGCCCAAAAGACCCAAATCGGTTGCTTGTTCTATGGCTCTTTTAACCGTTTTAACGGCGAGAGGATATTCCGCCCTCACATAGATGATGCCTTTATTCGCGCCCACGGCGTAAGAACAGATGGCCATCCCTTCGAGGAGCTGGTGTGGATTACTCTCCAGGATCGTCCTGTCCATATACGCGCCCGGATCACCCTCATCCGCATTGCAGATCACAAATTTCTCCGATCCTTCAACGCTTCTTGCCAGTCCCCATTTCTTGCCGGTGAGAAAGCCCGCTCCGCCTCTGCCCCTGAGGCCGGACGTCTCTATGATTGTAATGAGTTCATTGGGATCCATATAGAGAGAAGCCGCGAGCGCGGAATATCCATTTTCGTTTATATAATCATATATCTCCTCCGGGTCGATTTTCCCACATAATGCCGTTACGATTTTTTTCTCCTGGTTGAATCGCGGAAAATCCATCACCCAAGGAATGAGATCGTTCTCCTCCATAGCGCCCAGGACGTGCTCAAAGAGGGGATCCCCGTTTTCCAGAAAAGACTTGACCAGCATTCTGGCTTTGCCGGGAGTGACTTGATGATAAAGGATAGGAGGAAACTCTGGACGATCAATAATGACCAGAGGTTCCGCATAGCAGTGCCCGATGCATCCCACCGGACGAATAACGGCCTCTATGTTTCGTTCAGCCAGTGTCTCCTCAAACGCGTGCCTTGTCTCCAGGGCCCCGGAAGCAAGGCCGCATGTGGCCATTCCGATATATATCTTGGCAATGTCAGGCCTTTGAGCCGATTCGGCATGTTTTTGTGCTTTTTCGCGAAGTCTTTGGTACGCGAGATCGATTTTGTCTTTATCAGTTGGATTCATCCCGTTGTTTTCTTCTTTCTTCCTTTTCCTTCTCGATCTCAAAGCCAAGGATCAGGCCTTCCACCTTGCTAGGGGCCACCTTACCATAGACGGTCTCGTCCACAATGGCTACCGGTGCCAAGGCACAACATCCCACGCAAGCGACCCGGTCAATGCTGAATTCCCTGTCAGGGGTCGTTTGTCCTTCACTGATCCCCAGTTTTCGTTCAAAGTTTTCAAGAATGATATCGCCTCCTTTCACGTGACAGGCAGTACCAAGGCAGACCTTGATTTGATGTTTGCCCGGCGGCTGGAATCGAAACTGATTATAGAATGTGGCCACTCCGTAGACTTCGCAAGCGGCCATTCCCAGGTGTTCCGCCACCATCCGGATGGCCTCGGGCGCGAGGTAGGCATGTCGTTCCTGGATCATCTGCAAGATCGGAATCACGTTGCTTCTCTTAATTTCAAACCGTGTCAGCTCTGAGGCAATATCTTTTAAGGTCTCTTCATCGGCGCTAAACTCATGATCCATGTTATCCCTCTTGCTCTTCCAAATTGGGATTAACCTTATTTCCCCTAAATTCTTTCAAGAGCCCCGTACGCGCCCTGCATTCTATCTCTCAGCAAGAAACAAAGCCTTTCAAGGACGTTAAAGCCCAGTTCTTTATTCTCTAACATCAAGTCTCTCAACTCAATCCCTTTCATGGACACGAGTGTCGCGGGTTTTTGGCAAGTCGCGGAAGACATAAGATTGTGGGGTTCACCTAAGAGGGTGGACCAGCAACCCAGAACTCGCCCATTGCCCAGAATGGCCGTTATCACGCTCCCCTTTTTCGCCTCCAAATCCACCGATCTCTCCAAAAACACGTGTCCTTTGGCAATCACATATAGGTTCTCCCCAAAATCACCCTGGCGGAATATAGAGTCCCCTGCCATGTAGGTCTCCAATTTGCAATGGCCGGCCATCTTTTTAATCTCATCTCTTCCGAGGCCTTTGAAGAATTCACAATTCTCAAGGATTTCCTCAATTTCTGTCGTATCCATAATTACCCCCGTTACTCTTTGAGAGTTCATGTTATGGTAACAGCTTTGTGTTTTGAAAAGACGAATGAATATTTATACCGTATAACACATCGGGATGTGAAGAAAAACCTTACTGCCTCCCTGCCCTTCCCACTAAGGCTCAAAGATTATTTCAGCCCGAGATTGAGCATAAGATTTGAGAAACGAGGATCGGAGTGCAGCGGTTTGAAAGTCGGAGAAGACTTGAGCCATACCAAAAAAGCATCCCTTTCATCAAAAGCTCGCGCTAAACATCTGAAGAATTCATCAGTGTTGCCCAACCCCAGGTGAATCAGGGCAAACGCGGATGAAGGGACATACTGTTTCCGTTCGACTCTCAATTGTGCCTCACTAAGAATAACCTTGGCCTTGGCCCGTTTCCCGGCCAACCCATAAACCCATCCAAGGGACTCCGCACTCCAGGGCATTCCTCCGGTCAGCCGCATCGCCTCCTGAAACATCTCGATCGCCTCTCCAAATTTCCCCGAATCGGCAAAGGGATACCCGAGATAAAAATGGGCCATGGCATTGTGGGGATCGAGTTCCAGTGCCTTCTGCAATTCTCCAACAGCGCGATCATTTTCGGACGCTAGAAATAGGGTCCATCCCACGTTGGCTGCCACAACCGGCGACATCGGATCGAGGCTATGGGCTTTTCTTACCTCGGCTATGGCTTCGTCCATGCGCCCGATTATACTGAGATAGTGCGCGTTCCAAAGGTGATTCAGTGCACATCCCGGGTTGAGATCTATGGCCCGCTGTAACTCCTTGTCCGCCAACTCCCAGTTCCAATCATAGAATGTGTGGATGAAACCTTGGGACGCATGCGCTTCCGCGAGCTTATCATCGATATCCAAGGCACCTTGGACCAATGACGCTGCTTTGGGGAAGACTTCCTTAGGGGGCGACCAACCCCAAACTCCCAGCAAACTGTAAGTATCAGCCAAACCGGTGAATGCCAGGGCAAAATGTGAGTCTTTCCGAATGGCTTGTTCAAAGCATTCCATTGCCTTCTGCATAAAGCCCTGATAACGACGATGCCAGAACGAACGCCCCCTAAGATACAATTCGTAGGCTTCCATATTACCCGTTGGCCGCCTTGCTGAGTCTTTCCCTTTTTGGCTAAGCCATTCAACTTTCAACGTATCCAGAATTACAGCGGATATCTCATCCTGGATGGCAAATACATCTTCCAACGGTCTGTCATATTGGTCAGACCACAGGTGAAAACCTTCAGCTGTGTCAATAAGTTGAGCCGAAATTCGTAATCGGTTTCCGGCCCTGCGCACACTTCCTTCCAGAATGGCAGCGACGTTCAGCTGACGCCCGATTTCCCGTACATCGAGATTTCGGCCTTTAAAAGCAAAAGAGGAACTATGTGCCACGACCCGCATGGCAGACACCTTCGTGAACCCATTGATCAGTTCCTCTGAAAGTCCGTCGCAGAAGAACTCGTTATTTGGTTCAGTGCTGATGTTGGCGAACGGCAGAACAGCGATGGACCAAGCGGGCGGGACTTTTGCTGCAGACCTGGTCTCCGGTCCTGTTGGAATCACCTCTTCCACTGCATTCATGAATTTGTATCCTACCCGAGGAATGGTTTTAAGATAACGCGGATTGCGAGGATCATCTCCCAGTGCTTTTCGTATTTCTGAAATACAGTGATCAAGCACCGACTCGCTCACAAAGGTGTCGGGCCATACTCTATCCATCAATTCACTCCTTGTGATCAGGTGACTATGTCGCTCTAGAAGACACAGTAGGGTCTCGAAAGCCTTGGGACGGATAACGACTTCAACTCCGTCTCTCAACAATTGGCGTTCTCCCGACTCAAGCGAAAAATCATCAAACCGAAAAGTCCGTGACCCTGATGTCATCGCTGCACCTTCAAGATAATTACAGGAATTTTACAGGATATTATCATGAAAACCCTATCACAATCTGGTAAATCCTTCAACATCAATAAACCGACCCTGACCCTGGAACAAGGTCAGGAGGCATAAAAAGGAGGGGATATTATGAGTCGCAAAGTTATGAGAGTGAGTTTTGGTGCAATTGCGTTTGGGTGTATTGTGCTTTTCATTATCGGTATGACTCCGGCAGACGCGCAGCATAGTAAGTTCAACAATCACTACCTATGGGGCAGCTATGCTTCTCAACTGACTGGAACAATCAACTGTCCTGAAGGGCATCCACTTTCGCCATTTAACGGTCCCTTTGCCCTTACAGGCCGGGTCACCGCGGATGGCAAGGGGAACGCCTGGGGGACCGTATACGATAACTATAACGGAATGCTCGTGAATTATTCCTGGGAGGGCGCCTACGACATGAATCCGGACGGCACATTCTTGCTCGATGTGTATGCCGAATTGGAGGGTATGGGTGAAATCTATCTGCAGATGTTCGGGGTATTGTGCGATAATGGCAAACAGGTGCGCCTGATGCATGTCGGACCTACGTACGCTCCCAACATGGTGGGAACGACAATCATAGGCTCCTGGATTCGGCAATAAAACAAGACGGGGGACGTTCATGAAGAATGGCTCCCCCGTAATTTTCCTTGTCTGTTGCCAAAACCCGAGCACACCTGAATGAGCACACCCGGAGCCAGGGAATTATGAGTTACCACTCAAGTGAATGCATCGGCGTCACCCTTGAACTGGGACCATTCTGCCCCGGTTCAAGGGCTGCTCCTTTTCCTTGGATCTTTTTGACATGATCCAGAACCCCTCTTTTTCATTATTTTGGTTTAAAATCCTCTTCACCTTTAAGTCTTTAGACAACAAATCAGATAGAAAGTCCCCCAAAAAAGCCCCATACCATGATAGTTGGAATATTCAGATTCATGAAAGTCAACGAATACCTGACCCCTCCGCTATTGACATGATCACCCATTATCGTATAAATGACATATGTGTATCGACAAGAAGATAAACAGGAAGGAGGTCCAGGTGTCCGGCGCGGATCAAAAGGGAATCCAAGTAGGAAGACGAGATTTTTTAAAAACGATGACACTGGCAGGCATGGCGGCAACCCTGCCGACAACTCCGCCTAGAGCGGCCCTCGCGGACCAGAATCCCGCGGGAGCAAACCGGGCACAGCCCACCGAAGCATCTCGGCGGCGGCCCGCCGAAGGCAAAAAAGCCCTTCTCTGTCTGAGTGACAATCCGCCGGCACATGAGAAATTCATCGAGTCGATCCAGTCGATTCCGGGGACCGACCTCCAGGTATCTTCCATAAAGGGCAATTATCGAAGTCCGGAGGAAATCGCCCGAATCGTTCACGAGCGGGACATGGACATTCTCCTCCTCATTCTGCCTCTCATGACCTTCAACTTCGGAAGCTTATACGACGCCATGGGAGACCTGGACATTCCCATAATCGTCCTTACCATGAATCCCGAACTGATCCCCATCGACGCGAATCTCGCGGCATCTCTGCGTGGAAACGGCGCCAATGTCACATTCGCCTTATCACAAGACCAGGCCCTTGAGAGGATCAGAATCTTGGCATCTCCAGGGATCCTCCAAGGCCGTCGGGCCGTCCTTTATGGAAGGCCGTTTGACTCCACCACCGTACCGGCTCGCAACCTCAACGAAGACCTGGTTTACCAGCGCACCGGCGTGAAAATCCAGTTCCGGCCGATTGAGGAACTGGCGGCGCTTTATAAGGAAGTGGATGCCAAAGACGCCGTAAGGGAAATGGAGCGGTGGAAGAGGGAGGCAGTGAAGGTCATCGGGGTTTCGGATGAAACGATTGTCAATGCCTGTAGACTTTATATCCTGCTTCGTTCCATTGTTGAGAAAGAGGAATTAAGCGCCGTTTCGATCGATTGCCTGGGCTTCACACTCAGCCCGAACCCGATACTGCCCTATCCCTGCCTGGCATTCGCGAGATTGCGGGACGAGGGCATCACAGCCGCCTGTGAAGCGGACGTGTGCGGCATGCTGTCATCGATGCTCCTGGAGGAAATCAGCCGCAAGCCCTCCTTTATGTGCAACCTGATGTCACTGGACCCTCTGGTTTCGAAAATTACCGTGAGTCACTGCGTCGCCCCGCTGAAGCTGAACGGTCTGGACACCGCACAGATGAGGTACAGGCTTCACGACTACCACGGTTCCGGGAGAGGGGCTGTGCCGGAAGTCGAGTTTCCGCAGCGCGGGCAAGTCATTACCGGCGGATTCAGCAAGGACCTGAAAAGCTTCTCATTGTGGCCGGGACGAATAGAAAACCAGGTCATGGACACCGATCTGGCCCGGTCCCGAAGGGGGCCGATGAGTAACGTCTGCGCGAATACCATGGACGTGAAAATCAGGGATGCCGACCGGTTCCTTCAAAACGTCCCGGGACTTCACCAGATTTTGGTGCTCGATAATTACACCCGGGCCATCGAGGACGCTCTCCTCGGAATGAATGTGACACTTGTCGGACCGACGAATTTTACGCCGCTTCCGGCATAAGAGGTTTTAAAACTACTTTCACTCATTAAAAGGAGATATAGCCATGAGCACTGACCAAAACACGGAAAAAGGTACAACACGGAGGGGATTTGTGAAGGAAATCACCGCGGGAGCCGCGGGAATTGCCCTGGCGAGCCTGTTTGCTTCGGCTTTCATGCCGTCGAAGGAGAGCCTGGCCGCGACTTCGAATCCAGTTGATCCAACGGCGCCCGAGGGATCGAAATACCGCAAATGTTTTCTCGACGAACTGACTCGCGAAGAAAGGGAAATCGGCTTCGGCGCCAGCAAGATGTTCGTGACATTCGCCGACAGCGACATCATTGACGGATGCGACTACTTTTCGGCCATGTGGATGGGGAAAAGCTCCACCAAAATACTGGGTCACGGGCCTCACACCCACCCGGTTCCTGAAGTGCTGGTGGCACTCGGTTCTGATCCGGAACATCCAGAGGACCTTGGAGCGGAATTTGAGCTTTTCATGGGAGAGGAAATGGAGAAGCACATCATCACCAAGTCGACGCTGATCTACATCCCGGAAAACACCGTGCACTGCCCTTTTATCATTAATGAGGTGACCCGGCCCTTCCTGTTTATACAGGCGCACTACGGCCCCAAGCTTGCCGAGGTCGCCAGGAGAGACCTTGTACCTGAGGACATGCGGACCAAATACATCTTTATAGATGCCGACGGATCCTCAGAAAAAAAATCGCTTCAGGCACCACGGGACCTTAGGTCAAAATAAAATATTTATTGTAATTCGCTCGCTAACCCCGCAGCCCCGGTGAGCGGGATTTCCGCTTCGCTCCAACAAGCCTTCGGGGAATGCGCTCGCTCTGTATTTTCAATCAATGGAGAATTTCAGATGATAAATCATATGCGTAATGCTGCTGTATTCATGAGGGTAATTCTGGTCTTGATGTGTATTTTAATCGGCATGAATTGTGAAATTGTAAATGCCGCTGAAGAATCCCCTCATGTGCCGGAACACGGGGGACCAACGATGAGAGGCTATCTGTCTCTTGATTCAATACCAAACATTCATGAACTCATATCTCCTCCACCTGAAGTTGGTTCAGCCGCGTTTGCCTATGATAAAGAAGTCAGTAAACAGAATCTTGCTTTAGAAGGAACTTCTCGCTGGGAGCTGGCCGCCAAGGACGCGAATCAAGTGGTTGAGGCCTTTTCCTGTGTGTTAAACACGCCGATAACTGAAAAAGACACACCCCTGCTATACATGTTTCTGCAACGTGTCTGTATTGACGCGGGTTTCGCTACTTCTCAAACGAAACAGAAATACAATCGTCCTCGTCCCTTCATTGTGAACGATGAACCGATATGTACCCCAGAGTTTAAAGAATGGTTGAGGGGAAATGGCTCATATCCTTCGGGGCACACGGCCTGTGGTTGGGCGTGCGCTCTTGTTTTAACTGAAATATCACCCGAGTATACCGATGCGATCCTCGCCCGTGGAAGGGCGTTTGGTCAAAGCCGAGTAGTATGCAATGTTCATTGGCAGAGTGATGTGACTGAAGGTCGTTTTGTTGGCGCAGCCGTTGTTGCCCGATTGCATGCCGAGCCCACGTTTCGTGCCGATATAGAGGCCGCCAGGATTGAACTAGAAACTGTTCGAGGCAAGAATCTTAAACCGGTTTGTGATTGCCTGGCGGAAGCCAAAGCGCTAGCGGAAAAACCCTAGAAAGGAAAGGAGTCAAAATCAGAGAAAACGTCCAAACTGCTTGGAAAATGGGACCTTAAAAAATTTCGTTTCTTGATATTTTGATGAAGCGTGAAACTTTTGAGTTTTTCAGTTTTACTGGATCAAACTCATAAAGCCTTAACCCAGCATACTAGGCAGCAGACGACTGCATGCCGATACATATCCATTTTGGAGAAAGCACTAACATGATTCATTTCATATCCATTCTGAAGATACAGTTGCTCATTGTCGCTGTCCTCTTCGTTATGTCCGTTTCGTTCTCACATGCCGAAGATTTCTTCTTCGACTCCGACGGCGTCAGGATCCATTACACCGTCGAAGGCAGGGGGGAGCCTGTCGTCCTTATCCCCGGCTTCGGCGGCAATATCAAGATGTGGGAGGATTCGGGCATTATCAAGGAACTGTCTGATGTTTTCATGGTCATCACCATGGATCCCCGCGGCCATGGAGAAAGCGATAAGCCGCGCGATCCTAAGGCCTATGGAAACAATTTGACCGACGACCCTATCCGTCTTCTCGATGAACTGAAGATTCAGAAAACCCATGTGGTGGGATATTCGATGGGGGGATTCATTACACTGGGAATCGTCGCGCAATACTCGGAACGTTTACAGTCTGCCGTTCTTGGCGGAGCCGGGTGGTCGCCGCCGGACGGAGACTCAGCGATGCTTGATGCCCTTGTGAAATCGCTGGAGCAGGGCAATGGGATCGGTCCCCTTGCGGCTGCCCTTAAGCCTGTCGGCTCGGAACCGCCCACGCCCGAAGAGGTGGAAGAGATAAACAATTGGTTTCTACCCAATAATGACCAGCTCGCCTTGGCGGCCCTGATACGAGGATCCGATCACAGCAGGCTCGTGACGGAAGACCATCTCCGGGCCAACAAGGTCCCAGTGCTTGCATTGATCGGTGAAAAGGATGCGCAGAAAACGAATGTGGACGGGATGGAGGGCCTGATGTCCAACCTCGAGATCTCAGTGATCCCGAAAGCGGATCATATGACAGCCCTGTCCGATCCCCTTTTCGTCCAAGGCATTAAATCTTTCCTTTTAAAGCATCCTATCCCCGTTTTGGTAACATAATAGGACCATTCTGTTGGAGATAATATAGTCACTCTGGAAATGTGTGAAACTCCAGCCTGACTGGATTTCAAGAAGCACGGTGGGAACCCGCAAATACCTCTAGTAACATAACTTGTGTTAAGGATATATGACCCCGCAAATCAATAAAAAATTGGGGAATGGAAAAACATGGCACTTTCGTATTTATCATTCCAGGTAGTGTCCTGAAGTCTTATTTACGGGATGACGAAGGCCTTCTAGAAAGCCTTTGACAAATGCATTCAGCCTTATTCCTCTCGGAGGTCGATGTCCAAAATCAACTGCAGGATGTCCAAAAGCCCAACGCCATGCCAGGTGAAGTAATACATGAATGACAGACCAGTATCCACACTTTAGATGCTTGGCAAACATCGCTCCGATACCGTAAAGATAACCCTTTATAAGAGCTTCTCCTTGATCCCAGGTTCGAAATCCATGATGGATAACTGCCACATTCGGAGTTTCATATACATAATAGCCTGCGCATAATGCACGAATAGTAAAGTCAAGCTCTTCAGCCGCATTGAAAAGAGCCCCCGCCCCAAGCATCTCGTCAAAACCGCCTAATCGCTGCCAGACAGTCTTTCTTAATCCCATGCAGGCTGAAATCCCCTCTACACGATGTTTATCGCGAATGCTGCGAGCCAGAAACGGTCGATTCATGTTATAAGCAGGAATAAATCCCGCTTGACGGTTGTGGGGCGCCGCCAAGGTGTTACCAAATACTATGCCAACGCGGTTATTCAAAGAAAATGCAGTCACCAATTCTTCAAGCCAATTCCTTGGCGTCTCACAATCATCGTCGGTTGTAGCTATGAACTCGCTATGTGAGTTTTCAATGACAAGGTTACGTGCCACAGAGAGGCCCTTGGTTGAAGTTTTCAAGTAATGTACATGTGGAGTTCGAATGAAAGACTGTAAGGCTCTTTCAGTCAAATCATTTTCACTTTGATCTACAATCGCCAGTCTAAAATCAGGATATTCATTGAGCAGAATGGTCCGAACTGTATTAAGGATGGAATCAGCTCGATTACGGGTGCAAACAAGAACTGTTATTGGAGGAGTATTCATTGGATCTTTCTTTTGACCTTATTTTTCTCCTGTTATATAAATTCTTTCATGCTCTCTTCTATCTAAAAAAACAGTAATCAATCGACGCATTTTCACAGGAAGCAGCCAAATGACTAGATGAGCGATAAAATCGATGATCTTTGGTTTGCCCTCTCTATATGCCTTCCATGGAAGCAGCCAGAAGGCTATCCAATTCCTTCTCTTGGCTGCGGATAAACTTGTCCATATCATGAGGAATGAGGCATAAGCATGGGGTGTGACGATTTGTCTGTTTGCTTGAATCCATGACAAAGAGAAATGCCAATCGGCCGTGTTACTTATTCTGTTTCGATCATTTTCCATATGCCAAATGAGCAATGGGTCTGTTGTGGGAACGAATTCCACACCAACTCCTTCTATGGTGCTTGCTCTCAAAAGCCAATCCACATCGTCATGACGCGGTATACCACTTCTAAACGGGACCTTTCGTAAAAGGTCTCTTTTCGTCAAGATGGAAGAAGGCAGTACCACCCCTTCACCACCAAAGACCCCACTCTGGCAGAACAAGTACTCACTCAGGGGTTCTTCTGGCTTCGGATATCTTCGAGGCCAAATAAGATCACCACCTTCACTACGGGAAATAAACCGACAAGAAATAATGGGATAAAAATGATGTGATTGCTTTGCGATTTGGAGTTGTATCTCAAGTTTCTGAGGAAACCATTCATCGTCGTCATCCAGGAAAGCAATCCAGTGACTTTTCGCCTCGCTGATCCCCGCATTCCTGGCACCAGCACATCCTCGCCTCTGGTTTAGCGTTCGCACATGCAATTTTGGGTCATCTAGCTGAATAAGGACTTGTGATGTGGCTGCGTCAGGTCCGTCAATAACGACGATGACTTCAATTTCATTGAGGGTTTGTCTTAGGGCACTTTGTACCGCACGAAATACCAAGGATGGTCTCTCTCTTGTTGGAATGACAACGGAAATCAAAGGTTCCATATTTTCAATTTGCCGAAACGTTTTAGGACTTCCCTAATATAAAAATAGGCTTTTGTAAATGAGTTTGGGTTATAAGCAAAACCATCACAATATCTGCACAAAATATCTATTGAATCATCTTTTTGTCCTGATTTGATTTTTAAAAATTCTTCGCTTAAAAACAGATCTTCATAATTAGAGGTGATTAAATTTCCTAATACATGTTTCAGTCCATAATCCATACAACAAAGGACGACATCCCCATTGGGGAGGAGAACATTTTGTCGGAATCCTCTTAAACAATCCAAAAGCCCCTTTCTTCTTTTGATAGAAGATCGGGTTGTTGTAATATTCCCGGCTCTTGTATGAGTTTTAACCTTCATAATCTTACTCTTCACCAATGAACTTAATCGGGGATGAACAGATTTCCCATGGAGGCGAAAAGCAGTAGGAACATGGCTTTTCAAAAAACTATTCAACAATGTTAAATAATGATCATTGATCATGATGTTTTGGCGACCCGCCTCAAGAGAGGGCAAATGGATTTCAAAAACCTTAAATGGGACTGTTTTAAGAAGTTCAAAATCAGAAAAATTCATACCCATTAAAGTCGTATATACTATCTGAACATGCCCTCTTTGATGAGCATAAAGAACCATCTTTGTTGTCTCCGAATTTAGCCAGGGTTCGCACATTCCCGAGAAGTGAATGTCAACTTCGCTTGGCAGTTTAGAGAGACATTTTTCGAAAACATCAAAAGTCATTTCGAATTCTTTACTTCTGTTAGAATAAGCATTGATAATTGTTGCCTGTGGACAATAGGCGCAATTTACATCACATCCAATTTTTGTCGTAATTTCAATGGCAGGCATATCATAAACTCAAATGGATCTTCGGAGAAGATGAGAATCACTTACATGATCAACCCATTTCACTAAAGACAAGGCGATGAAAGCAGGACGCCCTTAAGCTTTTTCAGTTTCTATGAATCAAATCCATAATATACCATTTCATCCTATTATGTCCACCCGAGATAAGTTTTTGATATCATACATATAGACAAGCCTTTGATAAAAGAAATAATATGTGATAGAAAAGAAGAAACAATCCATGAAATAACCCGGGGATAAACGACCCGGCTTTGGATGAACTCATATGAGTCGTCTTCTACAATCTCGTGTTGATTATTCCATATACAATATGGGGGGATGGGGATGGAAAGACAATCCGTGTCTACTGAGAATACCGGCGTTATCGTTGTAGACATTCAGGCAGATTTCACGGAATTGAAGTCTGGGTCGCTCGCAGTACCTGGGACCGATGCCCAATACATCGATGCGGTTCAGAGATCGACCCAGCAGTTTTTGCAGCAAGGATTCTGCGTTTATTTCACTCAAGATTGGCATCCGGCCGACCACATGAGTTTTTATACCAACAATCCGGGTACGGAGCCGTTGCAGGTTATTGAGATAGGGGGACGACCTCAAGTCATGTGGCCGCCCCACTGTGTCCAGGGAACTCCAGGCGCGGATATTATCGTCACCGTCGATGCGTCAGCAAAAACGGTACGCAAAGGAACGAATTCCCGATTCGATTCCTATTCAGGTTTTGCAGATGATGGCGGCCATAAGACGGAGTTGGATAACCTGTTGCGCCGGGACTCTATGCAGAAGCTGATTATTTACGGGTTGGCGACCGACTATTGTGTCAAGGCCACCGTGCTGGACTCTTTGAAAAGTGAGTATGAGGTTGAGGTTGCCCTTGATCTATGCCGCGGGGTCAGCCCGGAGACCACTGAAAGCGCAATTCGGGAGATGAAGGCGAACGGCGCCACAATCCTTGGCGATCAATAGGCTGTTCAGTCGTTTTTGTCCCTAGAATTTTACCCTCTCAAGGCGAGGGTTAGGGTTGTATTTCCTACCGACTTTTGCACAGGGTCTTCCTTCCACTCGGACAATATCGGCAGTGAAGGCGTTGACGCCCCCCATCAAGTAATTGCCGACGCCATAGACATCCACGGGGACCTGGTGCTTTTCGAACGCGGCGATTCTGTCGGGATTAAACCCTCCCGACACAATGATTTTGACATGGCCATAGCCGTGTCTGTCCAGAGTTTGGCGGGTCAATTCCACCAGTCTGGGTGTCACACCAACGGGATTGAAATTCTGCATCTCCGGCACAATGGATTTGTCCACCAACGATTCGGATGTGTCCAGCCTCACTCCCCAGAGTCTATCCCCTAAGACTTCACAGCACTTCAACGATGTTCCCACGCAGTCATTGTCAAAATCCACCAGGGCGACCAGATCCACTTCCGGATACGTTTCACCGAAAAGTGTGACGGCTTTGACCGTATCGCCGCCCACGGCCGCAATCAAGGCGTGAGGGACCGTGCCGGAAGCATTGGCGCCCCACCATTGGGTCTGGGCGTTGGTGGAGACTCCGGCTGCACCGCCGATATGAGCGGCGTATCCGTCACCCCCCTGGACCGCCCAATGATCAAAGCGCGCTGGAAAGTAGAGAACCTTTTTGCCGTTGGCCGCATCAACAACACGCCGGACATTCCTGGCGATTTTGGTGCGGCGGGCCAGTATACCGAGATAGACGGTTTCCAGGTGGGCAAAATGGCTGGCATTGCCGGTGATGTGCATGACGGTCTCCCAGGGTGAAATGGCGTCACCATCGTACAATGCCTCCACTTTGAGCTGTTCGTAACCGCTTTCCCACAATTCGTCCAATTGTTTGGAAATTTCCATCTTCTTCTCAATGGTTTTCAAATAGGCATCGTAGTCTTCGAGGAACTGCCGGCGTGCATTCGCCTTGAGGCCGATCAGTTTATCGAACAATTTATAGGCCGTTTCGTAATCCGTGTATTTTCCGGTGGCCAGTTTGAGCACAGCGACAGTCTCGTCCACTCCGCACAGCACCGCATCCTCTTTCTGAAACACCTGCATGGTGACTTCCGGGTTTAGATTGTGATGTTCTAGGGTGATTTTCTCCCGCCAGAAATAGATGTCGCTGAGATAACCACGACGTAATTCCTGAACAGGCAGATCAAATACATGGGTATCTTTTCGTTGCCGCATCGCTATCCTCCTTGTTCCTTAGTCCATCAATATCTGTTCCATTGAGTGAGTCACGATAAACAACAAGATCCTGCATGATATTCTATACTCCAAAGGGCTAAGAATATCCAAGTTTGATCTATCAACCCTAGTCGTTTTTATTCATTAAAAATGAAATCAGATACTTTGCCACCCATTAGGTAAAAATATGTGGTTGCCCAGTTAGTCAGTATGGTAACTACTCCGAATAGGATATTGCCCACACTCATGAGCGCCCAGCCTGAGAGGATATTTCCGATTACGCATCCTCCTGCAAATGCTGCGCCTGCACCCAGCATTATCCCCCCTATAAATGCGATCACTGTCTGTGAGGGGTGCCTTGGGATAAATTCAATAGTGCCTGAAAGCCTGCCTGAGACCCATGAACCGATCATGAGGCTCACAACAAGTAACAATAGCCACAGGTTTATCTTTTTGGGCGCAGGAGCAGGAGGAGTTACCGGTTTTTCACCGGTTGAGGCCTGCGCTGCCACTGGCGCCTGCTGAATTGAAGATGGGCTTTTTATCTCAGGCTTTTTGTAAACATAGGTTATGTTATTTTCTGTAAAGAGCATCTGCATGTGAAGGACACCATGGGTAACTCCCAGTGGATAATTTCTGCCTGTAGAAGCGGATGACAGGTAGGCAAATATGGCAAGAACTCCGATGGCAATCCCTGCCTTCCAGGGCTTCCATGGACGTCTGATTGTCCTGAATATTACCTCCGTATCATCCTGTTTAATGTTCTGTTTTTTATTCTTTTTTCTGCCTGCAATAATCCAGATGATTGTTGCCACTGCGAAGATAGCTGCCAGCATCCAGTAAGGCATACCTGTGAGGGATGACAAGGTAACAGGACCGCCATCCTGTGATTTGATTACAAAACTTTGCATAGATTTTTGGAAACCGCTCAGATAACCATACTCAACAAGGGCTATCCCAAGAGGAATGCCAATAAGACCTACCATTGAGTTAATGTTGCCCGCTGCCGACTTGAACAGACATCCGCTGACGCATCCTCCGGCAAGCACTATGCCTATTCCAAAGAGTACGCCGCCAACAATATAGTTAAGATAGATCAAAGGCTTGGGCGATAGTTTTATCATACCCATAAGATCAAATGCGGCAAACAGCACCATGCTCACCACTATAGCAATCCACAATCCGAAGGCCTTGGATTTATCCCTCATAAGTGGTATTTCGCTCATGGCGCTCGCACCACATAACTCACCTTTTTTAAGGAAAAAACCGAACAGAAAACCAACAGGTATAGCGGTTAATACCCATAGCTTTGTATAAATGGCAACCAGTGTGATCCCTATTATCAACAAGATACTGATAATGGAATAACCTTTCCAGTTGATATCTTTTACTGCTTCAGACATTTTCATCCCTCCTTATTTAATAATGTCTTCCTCAATATTTCCCACAAAGGCCTTTATCTCATCCCTGACCCTTCTGAAATGATTCATGGCTTTTTCCTCATCAGCAATTTTTTCTGCAAGTCTTGGAGGGTCATCAAACCCTCTGTGCAGAAGCCTGGTTTTTGCGGGAAAGAAAGGACATGACTCTTTGGCATTATCACAAAGCGTGACCACATAATCGAATTCCATATCCCCCAGGGAGTCGATATTCTTTGACTTCTGATGTGAGATATCAATCCCCACCTCGGCCATTGCCTTTATTGCCCTGGGATCAATGGCTTTCGGCTCAATCCCAGCCGAGTATGAATCAAATTCATCGTGTCTCAGATGTCTTGTCCACGCTTCTGCCATCTGGCTGCGGCAGGAATTGCCTGTGCACAAAAACAATATCTTCATTCTTTCAGCCATTTGTTTATGGTTCCCCTTTCTCTGAGTCATGTCCTCTAATCATGGCGTAAAAAATCAGAAAAACGGAGTTTCTGTGTTATATCACTCATTGGTTCTCCGACAACACACTGCGGCTTTCACGGATTATTGCAGGTAAAAAAGGTAACCGGATACATGTGGCAAAGGCCGACTCCATATCTCTTTTAAAAAAATTACGAGGCCGTTGCTCCGGATGCACGGAACCAGTGGCTGGTTTTCAGGCATATCTTTACGAGCATAAGCATAACCGGAACCTCTATAAGGACTCCCACGACCGTAGCCAGGGCAGCCCCGGATGAAAGGCCAAAGAGCATGGTGGCCGTGGCAATAGCCACCTCAAAGTGGTTTGAAGCGCCTATCATCGCGGCCGGGGCTGCATCTCGATAATCCAGTCTCAACCATCGGGCCAGACCATAACCAAGCCAGAAAATCAGATTGGTCTGTATAAAGAGAGGGATGGCAATCCATAGTATGGTAAGCGGATTAGCAACTATAACCTCTCCCTTGAAACTGAAGAGCAGGATCAGGGTGATAAGCAGGGCAATAATGGTAATGGGTGTAAGTATATGCAGAAACTTTTCCTTGAACCATGTCTCTCCTCTGGCGCTGATAATAGCCTTTCTGGAGATAAATCCAGCAACAAGGGGAAGGGCCACATATATCCCGATGGAAAGCAACAAGGCCTGCCACGGCACCGGAAGTCTTCCCACACCAAGTAAGAAGCCGCCAAGTACACCATAGAGCACCAGCATGGTAAGTGAATTAATGGCAACCATTACAAGGGTAAGGCCGTCATTCCCTCGGGCGAGAAAACCCCACACAAGAACCATAGCCGTGCATGGTGCTATACCCAAAAGGATACACCCTGCCAGGTAGCTCCGCCATAGTGGAACCTCAAGCATCTTTATGCCGTCAACCATTACCACTGTTCCTGCGCCATGGGTAGCGCCCTCAGGCAGATCAAGCCCAAAGGGCATTTTAACAAGGTCCATTGCATCCGGCCCGATAAGGCCGTAAAACAGGGTCCCCAGAAAGAAAATTGCTATGGCATACATGGTAAAGGGTTTTATGGCCCAGTTGACAACCAGTGTCAGAAACACGGGTTTTCCGCTTTTGCCGGCCTTTATTACCTCTGCAAAATCTATCTTTACCATGATAGGATACATCATAAAAAAAAGGCATATGGCAATAGGAATAGAGACAACAGGCGCCTCTCCAACATAAATGGCCAAGCCATCAAGATATTTTGCAAAACCAGGGGCCACTTTACCAAGGATTATACCGCCAATAATACAAAGGATAACCCATATATAGAGATATTTTTCAAAAAATCCCAGTCCTCTCGCTTCCCCTGTTCCTTCAATTTGGTCGGTCATTGTCTTACTCCTAAATGTAAAAACTGCTATATACCCAGTTGAAACTGTCCCATGTACCTGGCAAGCTTCAACCTTTCTTCTTCCTTTAACTGCGGGCAATCTTCCGGACCTTTTGCTCCTTCCGCGATCCTCGCCGCAAAAACCATACATGTAGGTTCTGCACACTCGTGACAGTTGGTTCTTGGCAGGAGTTTCAGAATCTCAAAGATCTTGGGCTTCGGGTCGCCCTCGCACCTCGGCTCTATCTCATCCCTTTTCTCCCAGGCATCGTTGATCTCCTTTTTTAGCCATTCCAGTATTTTGTTTGCTTCTTCTTCATCTTTAAGGGCATTTATAGCTATCTCTTTAGAATGAACAGCGATAAGTTTGCCGTATATCCTGAATGTGACCGCCAGTGGATTTTTAAGATATTCAAAGCCGCCAAGTACTGAATTGAGATATGGTAATGCCTCAGATATATCCTGATCAAGATGAGCGATACAGTGAAGGGATTCAAAGCTGGGATTGCACTTTACCCTGAATATCTCTTTCCTGTAGCTGTTTAACAGCATGACGCGACCCCTGTTTTTCCTGTTTAGGCAGAGGTTATAAAAGGATTAACAATAAAATATAAACCCAAGAGGACAATAACAACGCCCGCGCCCCTTCGAAACCAGTTCCCTGCTCCCTGCCATCTGCTGTTCTCCATTATGCTCTTGACAAACCCTGTAAAGCTCCCCGCGAGAACAATGGGCAGGCAATGGCCTATGGCAAAGACGAGTATAAAAAGGATTCCGGTGGTGATTTGCTTTTGTACTGTGATGACCGCCAGGATTGGTGCAATAAAACCAAAGGTACATGAACCTGAAAGAATGCCGTATGCCAGTCCGAGACCGAATGCCCCGCTAATTCCTCTGAAATTAAGCCTGTAAAGAAGATTGCCGGATGCGGAACATTTTTCCACTCCTATCATGCCCAGCGCGACCCATATTAGAACAAGCCCGATGAGAACCTGCCAATAATTGCCAATATCACCCAGCATTCGTCCTAGAAGCGCACAGATGATCCCGACAAGGGCTATGGAAATAAACAACCCAATTGAAAATAGAGCCGAGTAAATACCCGCCTTTCGCGGTGTCACCATGGCCTCCTGGCCTCCTACATACCCAATAATAAGGGGGATTGAAGCCAGATGACATGGACTGAGCAGGACGCTTATCACACCCCACAAAAAACACCCTACAGCCGCGAGTAATGGACCGCCTGTGATCCATTCATTAACAGTAAGAAAAAAGGATTCAAACATTCGATGATACTCCCGAGATATTAATATATTACTCAACGCCCATCTTATTGAGCTGAGCGACTATATACTCCTCAGCCATAAATCCCACATGCCTGTATACTTCTTCACCCGCCGGATTAAAGAATATCTGTGTAGGCAGAGCTTTTAACTTGTATTTATATTGCTGTTTCGGGTAATCAATAAGATTGATGAAAACGATCGCGGCCTTTCCCCTGTATTCTTTTTCAAGCCTTTCCAATATGGGGGCCATCATCTTGCACTGTGTGCAGGTCTTTCTGCCGAGATCGATCAT
>JAFGFY010000232.1 GCA_016930795.1 Deltaproteobacteria bacterium | reverse complement strand
TATCAGAGAGATGGTTCCGGCGCAAAACTCCGAAAGCGCCCAATTCGCCGCAAAGAGATCTCCTCGTTTAAGGGACCGGGGCAGGTTGTATTGGCCGGATTGAGCGAGAGTAAAACAGCGGGAGGCTATTTTCTTGAGGCGTACATCCTCTGGATAGAACGCCAGCAGCATTCGACGCATCCGGCTGAACTGACCCAACTCATCTGAAAAGACCTGACCGTTGGTGCACACAGCCAGAGAAGACTCAGGAATGGAAAGCCATTCCTTGATGGTGACCGGATGGCGACTCAGTCCTGTATAAGTGGCGTAGAAGGTCTCTATAGGACAAACCCCTACTCTGAACTCCTCACCAGTGCTGGAGTAACGGGGTCCGAACCCCTGGAATATCTTTGGCAGTTTCTCATAGGCATTCTGTAAATCCTTTCCGTATTTCTGATAATCATCTGCGGTTAGCCACATACAAAAAGCGGGACCCCAATCATGATCTCTGGATATATCGTCATCAAACCCGAAGCATTCCGATCCCGGACCGACAAGTCCTACCGCAATACGATCGAAATGCTCAGCGAATCTCTCCCGGAGCATTGGCGCTCCTACATGATGATAGTATTCCCTCGCTAAAACGAGTCCTTTCATAATCCTTCTCTGCTAACGTCAAACCTGAGAGTATCTATGGAGATCATTCATCTCTAATCACAGGATTATCCCATCAGAAAAACAAGAAATCCTCCAATAGCAGCCGACATAAGGAAGATCAAAGCCTGAATCACGGGGGATAATTGGATCGGCCTTCTTGATTTGCCCAAAGAGAACGCCCAGTGGAAATCCTCCCCCATTATTTCCGTCTTTGATTCGGTATTCACAACCTCCTCACTCAGAGGAGCACCGCAATACATACAAATGTTTTTTCCGTCCGGAATATGATGTCCGCAATCAGGACACGTTATCGTCATATTCTTCCGCTCCTTGTCCCGGCCCGTGTCTTCCTTCTTCCCGTGACAAACAATATAAGGCTAATGATACCATATAGATGTGCGCTTTTAAAGCCTCCATTGACGATCCATGGCATAAGGGAAGAGAGACATGTTAAATCTCAGATGCGGGAGTTTTCATCAAGGCGTCATATAGTTCATCCCCATGTGTCTCAATATGCTCTTGCATTCATGAGAAATCGACTGGATCAATCCCGCGATAGATCTCGATTTGTCGAACAAGTTTTTCACGCAATGTCTTCCTGGGAATATCTCTTAAATACAGGAGCATCTTCTCCCTGATATGGCTGCTTATTTTTCCTTCATCCTCCTTTTGCCGAAGCCCCTCGAAGAATCCGCTCAGGACCGCCGGCAGAATTGAAGCCCACGCCCATACGGGATCGCCCATCCCCTCAAACCTGTCAATCCGCATCCTCACGGTCATATTCAATAAGAAAAAGAGGATCGGCTCTAATGGATCCATGATGCATTCATTCAGTGGGGAAACCGGGACATCACCTGCATGGGAGGAAAAGAGGTAGCTCGTTCTCATATTCACCCTATTGCTGCACAAAACGATATGGTCCGTTGTATGGCAACTTCAGAATCGTTGCCCGTATCAGCGGATGCCCGATGCCGAATACAAAATCAAGGTTCCGGTACTGGATCATATACTCAGGACTCATATCACATCAAGTGGATCTCGTTAAGCAGAATACCACTAGGAATGATCATGATTTTTTCCGCTTTCTGATAGACTTGTCAGATGAAAGCCCTTGATAATCCTTCACAAACCGATCCCTTTCAGATAGAATAACGACTATTGAGTTTCTCAATTCAGGAAGGGGTAGGTTTATGAACAAGATGGATCACCGGGCTAAGCCTCTAGACCCCGGAAAGCACGCCCGCCGTTTGATGAAGGAAAAAAAGTACTCTGAGGCTGAGAAGAAGTATCTGGAAGCGTTGGAACTCGATCCCAATGATATTTTTTCCCTTGTCGGCCTTGGAGATTTGAAACGGAAGCAGAAACGATTTGACCAGGCGGTTTCCGTCTATAAAAAAGCGTTGGAGTTGCATGAGAACAATAAGTACGCCATGATGGGTCTGGGTGATGCTTACCGAGGACTTCACAAAATAGAGAAAGCATTAAGCATTTGGCTGAAATACCTGGATGATCATCATGAAGACTATCGGATTATGACCCGTGTCGCCGATGGATATCAAAGAATTGGGGAACTGAACCTATCGAAGACCTATTACTTAAAAGCCCTTGAATTGAATCCTGATGACTCTTACGCCCTCATGGGCTTAGGGAATGTTCACCTCAAGGGCAGGGATGAAGATCGGGCCCTGGAATATTTTGTTAGGGTTGATTCCATAGAGGGAGGATCACCCTGGGCCTTGACATCAGCCGCCAATATCTACAGGAACCGGAGGGACTATCAAGAGGCCATGGCCTGTTATGATCGAATCCTTGACATGGATCCAAAACAATCCTACGCGTGGCACGGAAAGGCTGATTGTCTCAGGGCCCTGGGAAAACAGAAAGATGCCATTCAGGCGTGGGAAAGGGCCATGAAATACGGCATGAAGACCCGAATTGCTTTGACCAGAATCGGTGATGCGCACAGAGTCTTGGGAGATCTGGAAAAAGCTGAAGAGAATTACAGGAAGGCGGTTGAATTGGGGTATGACAAGTTTGCCTATCTGGGCCTCGCAAAGATCCATATTAAGAGGAATCAGCCGAAAGATGCCATGACCCTTTATCACCAACTACAAAAAAGGGAGCCGGGGGATGCACGAATAGAGGCTGAAAGGAAGTCTTTGATGGAGCGGTTTCCCGGATTGGATTAAGGTCACACTTCACGAAATTCTACATCGAATACAACAATATCTTTATCAAAAAATACTCTTCAAACTCCCATGGAGACCTTTGAAAAATGCTCAATTTTGTTCAAGGCCAAGGAAGGCGACAATTTTAACCACAGGAATACTTGTAGTATTTCGAGGATTAAAATTTGAGTCTGACGCCGGGATTGGGCAAAAGGGGGCGTTTTTCAAAGGTCTCCATGGCCTTTACCTGCTATGCAGGACCCGCCGACGAATCTCCTTGGCCGCCTCTCTCGTTGCCTCTATCACGGCCTTTATTTTCTCATCGTCTAGGCTTGTCTTAAATCCCACAACCCATATAGCCGATATCAGGTTCTCTCCTTCAATGGGAAAAGCCACGGCCCGAACACCAAGGATGTACTCCTCATAATCCGTGGCGTAGCCTTGTTCCCGGACCCGTCTGATCTCTCGAAGATATTCATCCGGATCTGTGATCGAGTACTCCGTATATCTTTTCATCCCTGATTGATTGAGAATTTCCAAGACCTTCCGTTCTTCCATACCTGCCAGAAAGACCTTTCCCGTAGCCGCTGCGGTTAGAGGAATGGTTGCTCCGACCTGCGCGATGATCCTGAGATCCTGCCTGGATTCCACGATATCCAGGATCGTGGCCCTATCTCCATTCAACCCCCCCAAGAAGACGGATTCTCTCACTTTTTCCATGAGCTGCTCGAGAACGGGCCTTGCGAGATCTTTCAAAGCGTTCAGAGCGTAGGCCACTCTCCCAAGTTCAAAGAGCGTGAAGCCCAGAGAATACTTCTTCGACAAGGGGTCTCTTTTTATGGCTCCGATCTCTTCCAGGGCCGAAGTGATTCCATGGACCGTACTTTTTCCTATTCTCAGACTCTGTGACAGTTCACTGATGCCCAGGTTTCCACCTCTTTCCGAGATAAGCTCCAGAATCTGAAATGCCTTTTTGACCGAAGGGGCTTGATATGAGTCAGCCATTGTTCACCATACTGAACATTTTTGCACATATTATACCCTTTATCGTTCTATGTCAAGCCTGAACATATACCAATATTGATATAATACCTGAATAACGTTGGATTTTTCTTGACAAAATGGGAATTTCTGTTAGACTTTTTTCATTTGGTCGTTCAGAATAACGAACGAAAATCTCTTGATACGAATCATCCCCGAAATAATTTCCCTCGACTTGACACAGGTGGAGGATACGGCAATTTGGATTTCTATTCATTTGTAAATGGTCCCTTGATTTGGATAGCCTTTCTCGTATTTGCTGTCGGCCTGCTGACCAGGCTTGCCTTCTTCTTTTCAGCCATCGCCAGAGGCCCTGGGGGAGAAAAACTGGGTTGGGGTCATTACTTGATCATTGTCGGTCGTTCCTTCCTCCCCTTTCATCGGGCTGCCCTCAAAACACCCGTGTACGCAGGCCTCCGCTACGTGTTTCACCTATGCCTGTTCGCCGTACCTATCTGGCTGAGTGGACATATCGTTCTATGGAGCGAATCTAGACTCGAGTGGGACTGGTCAGCGCTGCCGGACGCATGGGCGGATGGGATGACCGTCCTTGTAGTAGTCCTCGCGCTCTTTTTCTTGATGAGGCGCGTCGTCTTCCCGAGCGTTCGCTCCAGCTCAACCGTG
>JAFGFY010000037.1 GCA_016930795.1 Deltaproteobacteria bacterium | reverse complement strand
GTCCATGCAGTACTGCTGAAATTTCTCATAAACCTCGTCATAAGAGGAACCCTCGAAGTGAATCGCCCCGTAATCGTAAACAAGAGGCTGGGGATTCTTTTCCAACTCGGTCAAAGGGGAGGTCAGGGCTTCAATGATGTCATCAAACGCTGCGGCAGCTATGGGTTTTAGTTTCGCCGGCTTGCATTCACAGACAAAATACGTTTCAGCGGGAACAGTGACGATGCGAATATTCGGAAGGCCGTTGGTCTCTGCCAAACGTTTCCGTTGAGGGAGCTGGTCATCGACCGTGATGGTGACTCCGGGTATACCCATTTTTTCAAGCCTAGCCTCGTTGTCCACTCTTCCGGCGCCAGAGGTTTTAACCCCCTCTATGAATGCGTCGAAATCATATTTTTCCCCTTCCGTAGGGGAGAAAAAGGCGCTACGCACGATAGTCAATGTGGGGTATCTTTCCTTTAACAATGCTTCCAGGGCGTCAAAGAAAACGATTGAATCCGGCTTGCCGGCCAAAAGGATCATTCGTTTGCCTTCGAGAGAGTCGAGCCTCGGCGCGGTCAAACCGCTTGGGAGGATTGACGGGAGAACCCCGCGGGGATTTAAAACGTTCAAAACCACCTGATCGCCTGCATCTTTTATCATTGGATTGAATCCCTCCTCAGATTTGTTTTTTTGTGACTTGCATGTGGGTAAAAGTCCCACTGCAGACAGTGCCAAGCCGGACTTTAAAAATTGTCTACGAGATGAATGATGTTTCATGTGAGACCTCCTGTTGAGATACGTTCATGTGAGATGGAGACGTCCCTGTTTACACGGCTAAATGTTATAATAAATATCCTGTTGACATGGAAGATCATATATGAGTTCATTGTTTTGATATTTCACGAATGAATATTTCTCGAACCTTTCGCATCATGTTATAACACAGTCATAAAACCTTTGGGAGGATTTTACCATGAACCTTGCTAAAAAATACGCCCCTATCGCTGCTAAGCTGTCAATCGGTCAGTATTGTCCGCCCGCGTGCTATGAACTTGCAGGTAAACGCTTTGAGCTGGTCATGGACACAGGCGAGGATACTGGCGACGCGGTTCTCGATTTCCTCGGCGAAACGGAGGTCGCATGGAGCATGAAAAGCACGGACGACCTGAAGTCCGATCAATACGAGTGTCGTAAGGCCGACGACCGGACGTACCTAGTTACTTACTGCCTGAAGGGAAAAATACCAAGAGAAAACCATACCTGGATAATCGACATGGAACAAAACCTTGTCACGTTCCTGCGCTGCGCAATGGGAGAAAACCGGTACTATCCGTACCTTATAGAAAGCCACTTTACTTTCGGCTACGTCAGGGAAGAGGGCAAGGAACGCACGGACCTCAAACGTCACGGTTTCACAGACGATGTCGCGGGCACCAGCGTCAGGTGGACTTACGGTCACGCGGCATCAACCGTACACGTCTATTACAGTTCCAATTGGTACCGCATTACATTTCCGAAGGACGATTTGACTTCCAAGGATGCCCTTGAGTTGAACGAAGTGTTTGATGAAATGATGAAAAAAATGCCCGGTTCGGACGAGCCCGCGTTCTATGTCAAAATCAAAGAAGGAATATACCTGGTCAGTATCACCGAGCAGAATATGGAAAAGATACTGGGGGACAAGGTTGGCTTTCGCAGCGACACGCTATGCTTCCTAGACAACTGGAATCATCTATACAGCGTAGGCCGAGGTTTCGGTACGATGACAACGGACGGTAAAGACCGCGAGATTTTCGTCATGATTGGGAAATACGGCAGTCCAGAGGACGTAGATAAGCATTTGTTTACAGACCCGAATCCCTATCTCGCATAAATCATACAATGATCAATTCAGCCTATTAAAGGAGGGTATATCAATATGGCAGATGCATTCAGACAATATTTTGTAAGGGGTCCTAAACCTGAGGAAACGAATGAGACGATAAAACGATATATCGCTATGTTGGATGATGATGTGGTGAAGGGCAGTTTCTTTTTCAGTGCTCTCTTCATGCAGCCGAAATACTCCACTCCAGTAACCCCCTCACATTACCATCCCTATTCCGAAGTCCTTTTCTTTCAGGGACTAAACCCTGACAAGCCGGAGGAACTCGGATGGGAAATTGATCTGTATATGGGTGAGGAGTTTGAAAGGCATACGATAACCAAGACGTCATTGGTCTATATTCCGCCACGGCTGGTTCACTGCCCGATTATTTCCCGAATGAAAAGACCCGTCTTCCATATTTACAGCGTAACGGGTCCTGTGGATGTGATAAATCTTTTTAATGGAAAAGTAAAACAGGAAGGCATCTTTGAAAGACATTATGACAAGAATGTTTTAAACGGGCCTAAAGCGGGAGAATCCCGGAAAGAATATAAGAACTGCACGACGTACCTGGATGACGATGTCATAAAAGGCAGTTTCCATTTTGCCTCGTCTTTCGTGAGCAACGATCATCCTCTTCAGCAGCAAACTGCCAAATCCCATCCTTACGGAACGGTTTTGGGATTCTTCGGCATTGATCCGGAAAACCAGTTTGAGTTAGGCGCAGAAGTTGAGATGCTTATGGGTGACAAACTGGAAAAGCAAACCTTTAATAAATCCACTGTCGTCTTTGTCCCCGCAGGAATGAAGTACTGTATCGCTAAGACCAGGGTTAACCGTCCATTTATATTTGTTGAACGTTCAAGCGGCCCTAAACTGGTTTAAATGACATTTTTCATGTAATGGGTCACGCCCGGAATACATTAACTTGACCATGCACAGCGAGCTCTAACCCCTCGGCTTGTCCATCCCCGTAGTCACGGCACGGCATGGCGGAAGACGTGCCTCGTGGAGCTTCAATTCACCGATGAAGATATTCGACACTCACGCCCATCTTTGCGACAGCTCCTTTGACGAGGACCTGGAAGAAGTGCTGAACCGCGCGGTCGGGGCAGGGGTCTGTAAGATCGTGGCTGTAAGTGAAGACCTTTCCGATGCAAGGAGGAACCTTCAACTTTCTGAAATCTATTCAATGATTCGGCCGGCGGCCGGCCTTTATCCTGACAACCCGGATCAAACACAGGCCCAAGAGATGGTGGCCTGGATTCGGAAGAACCGGGCTCGGCTGTGGGCCATCGGCGAGGTCGGCCTCGATTTTTGGATCGCGAAGGCGCCGGAAGACCGGGAACTGCAAGCCAATATCTTTTCGATGTTCGTCGATCTTTCCCTTGAACTGGACCTGCCCTTGAACGTGCATTCCCGATCCACGGGGCGGCATGTGATCGACATCCTGCTGGCTCGGGGAGCGAGGCGGGTTCAGCTTCATGCCTTTGACGGAAAGTTCGGAACGGCCCTGGCGGCGGTGGAAGCCGGGTTTTTCTTCTCCATTCCGCCATCGGTGGCGCGCTCCCGCCAGAAACAGAAACTGGTCAGGAACCTACCCCTCTCCTGCATGATGGTGGAATCCGACAGCCCGGTTCTGGGACCCGAAGCCGGAGAGCGGAACGAACCGGCCAACAGCCGGATTGCCATCGAGACTATCGCCTATTTAAAAGGAGAGACCGTCCAAATCGTGGCGGAAGAGGTGTATAACAATTCCTGCCGGCTTTATGGGAAGGATATCGGTTGAACAATTAACAATAAAAAAGACTGAAGCATGTTAGGCTGCAGCCTATGAAAAAGGGGACGCTGTAAGTTAGAAAGTATTTCGAAAAAGAACTTTAAAACTTAATAACGCCCCCTTCTCCATTGTATGCGGGGAACCCTTTTAATTGATCATTGATCACTGATCATTGTTCATTGTTTAGCGCCAGTCATCGATTTTTGTACTCCCTCCCATCGTAACCATATTCCGGTTCAACATGAAATCCGTCACAAACCATGTGGTCTGACCCCCACCTCCGGTCACAACGATATTGATCGCGGATTCCCGGAATGGTTTGGTTTTCTGTCCGGAAGGTTGCATTGTTTTTTCAACATTTTCTTCAAACCACTTGCCAAGCTGCTCCTTGGTCTGAAAACCATAGGTGTCCTTGAGAAGGACGGCGACAGACGGATCCATAATGACTGTGGCCATTGGCATGGTGAGGACCTTCATTAAATCGCCCATCCACATATTAACAGGGTACTCCCTCTTGGCTTCCGTTACGCAGGAAATATATGACCAGCCGGTTGCCACGGTTATCACGCTGTCTTCGGATTTGAATCCCGCCTGCACATGAAAAGGCTTCCACCCTTCGGGAAGGGCCTCCTCATTTTCCGCGATGCAGACATTGTTGTACTGCATGGTGCTTCCCAGGGTGCTCCACGTTGTTTTTCCGCTGTGCAGACCGCCGATGGTTTTCGACATGATGGTGTAACTGCGGCCGATAACCGAATTGGCTTCATTATGCGGTCCCATGACGTTAAGACCGTAGTTCATGCCGATTTCGTCCCGTATGGGTCCGTTGACCAGGATCATGTTGGCCATGGAGGAGGTGGAGTTCCCAAAAGGGATATGATTGGCCAGGGCAAGGATCACCGGCAAATATTCCGGTTTGGCGCCGGCCATAACCGCGCAGGTCGCCACCCTTTCCACGGTCACTTCCCGCTTTCCTCCCGGCCAGTCGAGTGTCTTGATGACTTCATTCGGTTCATGTGAGGTGCCTTTCAGCATATTGGCTACCCGCTCTTCAGTCGGGAGAACAATGGGAAGATAGTCCGTATAGTCCAGGTCCTTGAAAAGCTGATGCAGATTCTCTTCAGTGTCCGGCCCGAGAAAACGTGATGCCCCCGCAGGAGGTTCAGGTGCCGGTCCTTCATATTTCTCATTTTCGGTGAGGGGGAGGGTCAGGGCGTCGATGAATGCCTGCATCATCGGTTTTCCACTGACGACGTCTTTGGTGTCAAAGATATATTTATGGTGGACCTCTTGAGATTGACCGGCCACGGGAAAAGGAAAGGCTATGTATCGAATGGGTGATCCATTGGTATACTTGAAATCGTGATTCAGGGCATAATCCATGACATTAGATGCCGTACCCCCGAGAGTGGGGATATGATATTGCTGTTCCAGCTGTTTACAGTTTCGGCTCACGGCCGAAGTACAGCTGTCTCAACCGGCTATCCCGAACATGGCCGCGTCTCCCTTCTCGGATATTTCCTTTAGGAGTTCCGGCTGGTCCTGCATATAGAAGCCTTTGATTCCTCTTGTCTCTATTTTCACGCTCGGCATATTCTCGGCAAACCAGGCTTTCATTTCCTTATAAATGCTGGGAGCCGCATCCTTACCTCCCCAGCCGATATCCACCAGGAAAATCGTCTTTCCTTCCAGTGTATCGAGTCGCGGTGTAAGGGGTACGCGATCGACCATCCTATTCGGAGGGGTCGGATTGAGGACCCTTATTTTCTTTTCCGAAGAATATGCTGCAGAACATACAGCGATGAGAAGGATAGTCAATGCGAAGGACCATAGTTTTTTCATCATGTTGCACCTCCATTTCTTATTTCATTCGAGTATATGGGGGGCAGGCTTGTGTGTCAAGAAGGAAAAGGGAGGCAGGTCTGCTTAACGCCGGTTGGTTTCATATTATAAAGGGGTTCACCCTGTTAAATAAGATTGAGTCATTTTTGATAATGCTTAAATCTTAGCTTGCGGTCTTGTGTATAACCTGTATAAAACCTTTCGTCTTTAATGCTAATTAGTGCATGGATCTATAATAGGGTTGATTTGCCTCAGGGTATTTAACAGGGTTAATTCACATTGACATACAGCACAGGGCTCCATATACTTCTTCACTCAAAGAGGGGATTCTTAGAAATGGGACTTCTGGATTACAGTGAAAGGAGACAGGTATGAAATTTCATCGTTTAATCATCGCTTTTTTGTTAGTCGTTTCGCTGGTTGTGTTGGGGACGGGCTGCACGAAGACCTCTTCGACATACGACCGGCAGGGTCTGGTCGATCTCATGCAAAAATATGTCGGGGCGCTGGCCAATCATAATCCCAATGATTTGCCGTTCGCCGAAAAGGTCAAATTTACCGAGAACTCTGAGGATGGAGTCGATTTATTGGAGGTCGGAAAAGGACTTTGGGGAAACGCGACGGGAGGCCCGACGGAGTTTCAGATTTATGCCGCGGATTCCGAGGTCCAGTCAGCGGCCTGCCTCGTGGTGATGAAAGAGAAGGATAAGGATATTATGCTCGGAGCCCGCATCAAGCTTGACAACGGTAAGATTACTGAAGCCGAACACCTGGTGGTTCGAGGCGAAGGCATGAGCAGGCAGCCTTTTAGTGAAATGCCTACGCTCCAAAAGGCCCGACCCGGTTTTGCGGAAGATATACCACAGGCCGAACAGATGAAACGGGAGGATTTAATTCGAATCGGGCTCTCCTACTACGACGCGCTTACCTCGGAAGACGGCACACGGGCGCCGTTCGCCAAGGAATGCGAACGTCACGAGAATGGTATGATAACAGCCGGCGGCACTCCCCCTGCTCCGAAAAAAGATTCTCCCGATAGCCCCATGCCCATGGGAGGATTTGGAAACATTCCGATGGACTGCGAAGGACAGATCAGCTCCGGTGTTTTCTCGTATATCACTGAAATCAAACCGCGCTTGGTGGTCGCCGACGTGCAAAAAGGATTAGCCGTCGGTTTTTCCATGTTCCGGCATGATGGGACCAAACGGCTCACCGCGGATGCTGCGCAGGAAACGGACAGCAATACCCAATGGGGGCAATTTAACCTGGCCGCGCTGCATTTCTTCAAAATTAGAAATGGCAAACTCTATGAAATAGAAGCCCCCGGGGCAGCCCTGCCCTATGGCACCAAATCCAGCTGGGAAGCGGAAGAAAAAGTATATCCCATATCAAAATAGCCGTTTATTGAAGCTTCCTGCAGCCCCGCAAGCGGGATTTCCGCTACGCTCCAACAAGCTTGTGGGGAATGCGCTCGCTGGGCATTTTCACTACTATCGGGGTTGACGGTTACCAACCGGGTATAAGCCGATCCCGATGACAATTTCAAAACAAAAGGGTCAAACTATCAAAGTCTGACCCTTTTGTTTTATATAGGGAACAAGTTTGCGGTGTAAGGCTAAACAACCGGATTCTATTCCTTGACCCTACGCCTTGCGCCTTGTACCGTGTACCTTAACACCGTTCTTTTATCCTAAGCCTTTCCCAAGGCCTTAAGAACCTTATCCGGGGTGGCCGGAGGATCAATCCATTTACCGATTGCGTTGTGTATGGCACAGATAACGAGATGTGTATTGGCCAGGGAATGGCTGATTCCATTGGACCCGTAGGCGGCATTGCCGGCCCGTGTTTCCAGAAACTTCATATCGACATGGGGCATATCCATCATCGTAACCTTCTTGTAGTCAAACATATTTGCATTCAGTTTGACTCCGGTCTTTTTGTCATAGAAAAAATCTTCCTGTAGCTGACATCCCATACTAAAATCCATCACCTGGTGAATCTGGCTTTCGAGTGAAGTCGGCCGAATGACTAGACCTGGGTCTGCAACGACTCCAAACCTGATGATC
>JAFGFY010000231.1 GCA_016930795.1 Deltaproteobacteria bacterium | reverse complement strand
ATTAATATATCATGGCTTTGCCTAATAAAGAAAGGAATAATTTCATGGGCGTCCCTCTTACTCTTACCCAGGAGTGAAAAGAAAGGATTGAGTGTCGAGAAACGGTTATGGGGATCACTTTTCAAGTCTTCGATGTGTGCACAGATTATAGAGCACCGGCAGGACATACATGGTCAGAATACCCGAAACCAGAATTCCTCCAACAGACGCGGCACCGCAGGCATGCCGCATCTCAGACCCGATGCCCCTACCGATCGCCAGGGGAAGCATTCCAAGGACGGCGGCCAGTGTAATCATGGCCACAGGACGAAAGCGTTCACAGGCGGCCCTTATCATGGCCCTGTGACGGGGAACGCCTTCCTCTACAAGGATATTAAGCCTGTCCATAATCAGTATGGCGTTGTTCACCACAATGCCTATTAGCATGACACCACCCATAAGTGCAAACATTTCAATACTCTTTCCCGCAAGATAAAGTCCGTAGAACATGCCTATCAATGCCAGGGGCACCGTGACCAGGATAATGACCGGCTGTTTGAATGATTCCATGATGGCCGCCAGTGCCAGAAAGACCAGTACGAGTGAAATCAGGGCCGCTTCAGCGATTCCAGACTGACCTTCGGCCATTATTTCATACATACCGGAAAATGAGAGACTATAGCCTGGCGGCAATACACCCTTTTCATTAAGGGCCTTTGTCGTCAGATTGACCGCTGTACCAAGGGGCAATTTTTCATCAAGATTTGTAAAGAGTTTCGAGATGCGGAGCTTATCCTTTCTGATAATCTGGACAGGGGCGGTGGTTTCCTCCACATAGGCCAGGTTCTTCAAAAGAACAGGGGCGCCTTTTCCGGGCAGCAGCGTATTCTCGATCTGATCCCTGCCCTCTATTTCTTCCATGATGACGACAATATCGTAGTTCCTGGCGTTACGCTTGTATGTGCCTGCTTCAATTCCTTCCAGGTTGGCTCTTATTACAATACCAAGCCCTGTTACGGGAGAACCCAGGTCCGCCATGACGTCCCTGTTGGGCCTGATCCTTATCTCCGGTTTACCTATTCTAACGCTCGTATCCTGGTCGATTATTCCGTCAATCCGGGTGGTAAAATCCTTTGCTTTAAGGGCCAGCCTGTCTAAGACCTTCAGATCATCTCCGGCGATTTCCAATTCAATACCGGAACTCTGTCCCCCGGAAATGTTTGGTATGCTGGCAGTCATGATGGCATCGGGAATATCCATTAAGCGTTTTCTCACTTCCTTTAACAGATCGTGAATGCTTAAGTCTCTCCCGGTCTTGTCAGTGAACTTCAGCAGTACCTGGGCGAGGTTCACCCCTTCGGACGCTTGGCCCATCATACCTTCCACCTTGCCGATCGTAATAAGGACATGCCTGAGATGAGGAATACTTTTGATTAACTCCATGCTTTCATTAACCCGTTCACTGGTGCGACCAAGGTTGTACCAGGTCGGGAATTCCATTTTAACAAGCATATCGCCTCTGTCGGCTTCACTGAAAAAGCCGCTCCCGAGCCTTGATGCGACAAAGAATGAATGCAGAAGAATGATTCCGACAGTCAAAAGCACCAGTAAGCCGGCCAATCTCTTCTTTTCAAGAAAATCTAGGGATGACCCATAAACTGACACAATCCTATCAAACCATCTGTTCCAGCCTTTTTCCATTCTTGAAAGGATGGAGTCGGATTCCATGTTCTTCGGTTTAAGCAGGATGGAACAGAGCAGGGGAGTAAGGGTAAAGGATATAAAAAGGGAAACAATGGTCATGACGACCATTGAAAGGGAAAAAGACCTGATAAAAATACCGATCCTACTCGCCATCATGGAGAGTGGAAAAAGGACGACCACATTCGTACCGGCGCTTGCAAGGACTGCTATGGATGTTTCCTTTGCCCCCAGTCTGGAGGATGATTTCGGGTCTCCGGTTTCATCAAGCCTTCTGGAAATTCCTTCCAGTACAACGATTGAATTGGTCACCAGTATGCCCACGGACATCCCTATCGCCAGGAGGGTGGGAATATTGAATGTAAATCCCATGAAATAGATAAAGAAAAGCCCGATGACAATGGTGAGGGGCATTGTGATGGATACCACGAGAAGGGTCCTGAAATTATACAGAAAGAGAAAGAGGATCAAAGCGGTTAAAATAATTCCCTGCCCCACATTGGTCCAGGCGCTGCTGACCGTGGCCTCGATAAATGTCCCGTCGTCAGTAACCCACACAAGTTCCATTCCACCGGGGAGGTTCTTCTTGATAACGTCCAAGGAGTTTTTGACGCTGTTGACAACCTTTACGGCATTCGCATCCGATTTCTTAACAACCTTAATGGATACGCACGGCCTGCCGTCGACAATTGCTATCTGTCTGAGTTCTTCCGTGCTCATCTCCACATGACCCACATCCTTGATATAGCACCGTTGACCCTCCATATTCGCAATCTCAAGGGTGTTTATGTCTTCTACCCTGGCATAATCCGCGTCAAATTTTACGGAATATTCCATGCCCCTGTCCCTGATCCTACCTGATGGGATGGTCCTTATTCCCTGTTGGATGGCCTGAATCACATCGAAGCTTGTAAGTCCCCTTGCCGCGAGTTTCCCCCTTTCCAGGATAACATGGACTTCCCTTTCAGCACCGCCTACAAGCGTAACATCAGCAACGCCCGAAAGAACAGTCAAGCGGTCACGCAGGGTGTTGTCGGCATAATCGTATATTTCATCAATGGGAAGATCTCCCGTGAGGGCCATCTGGATTACGGGTTTGGCATTGATATCATACTTGAGTATTTTAGGATCCTCGGCATCTTCAGGAAAATCCGCCCTTATCAGGTCGAGTTTTTCGCGAACATCGGTTGCCGCTATATCCACATCAACATCCAGGTTGAACTCGAGCATTGTCTGGGTCACATTCTCCATACATGTTGAACTAACATGCTTGAGTCCGTCCAGACTAACCATCTGGTCCTCAATCGGTTTAGCAATATCCGTTTCTATCTCAGAAGGGCTTGCCCCGGGGTATATGGTCGTAATTGTGATATAGGGAAGGTCGGCCCTCGGCATCAGGTCAAGACCTATTTTTCTCGAAGCGTTAAATCCGAGGATGGTCAGGGCAATGATCAGGCACCCCATGGCAATGGGTCTTCTTATGGAGGCATCCGAAAGAAACATGGTCTATTCCTCCTTCACAATAGAAATGGCCGTGCCGTCGGAGAGGCGATCCTGACCCATGGTAACGATGGATTGCCCTTCTTTAATATTCTTTGACAATATTTCAATCCAGCCGTCGTTTTCCAGTCCTGTTTCAACGGGCACCATTTTTGCAATTCCTTTTTCGGCCACAAAGAGGTTGGTGCCGTTTAATCTTTTGAGAACCGCCTCCCGTGGTACACCTGTCCCCTCGTGTGCGCCAAGGATGACATTGATGAGGGCAATGTCACCCGAAGTGACTCCTTCCCGCGGGTCTTTAATGAGCGCCTTTATCTCGAAATTCCTGAGTCTGCTGTCTATGACAGGACTTTTATAAATGACAGGCAGTTCGCCAACCTGTAAAGTCCCGACAGTTACTTTCATTGTTGTTTTTCCTGTAACCACTTTCTGGTAATAAGCAGCAGGAAGGTACGCTGAAACTTCCAGGACCGACAGATTATCTATCTCGACAATTGGTGTGCCGGCTCCTACCATTTCTCCCGGTTCTTTAAATCTTTTGGTTACATATCCGCTTATTGGTGATATTCCCATGGAGTTTTCAAAATCTTTTTGGGCCATAATAAGCCTTCCCCGTTCCTGTTCCAGTTCTTTTTCAGAAAGGTCAGCCATGGCCTTTGCCTCATCAAGGGCGGCCTTTGTCTGTATATAACGGGATTCCTGAGATTCAAGGGCATTCTTTGTAACAGCCAGGTCATCGTGATATAGACGCTTAAAGCGTTCATAGTCTATTTCTGTCTTATTCAGGTCCGCTTCAATTCTTTTGACTGTCGCGAGTCTCGCCCTGTATCTGAATTCGGATACTGATACGGCCTCTTTTGCGATATCTATAGCCTGTTTTGATTTTACCCTGTCGATATGGAAGAGTCTGGTTTTTCCGGCAATGACCTGATCGCCTTCCCTGACGAAAATATCATCGATAATTCCGGGCACGCGGGCCGAAACAAGTGAAAACTCTCTTGTCTCAAGATTCCCGGACGTTTCAACATACTCCTCAAAGATCATTTCTTTTGCTTCCGTCACTACAACGGACATGCCTTTCTTATCCTCTGAGGAAGAATTTTCTTGAGCAAAGGATTCTCCTGTCATGAGGTTCCCGAAAACTAGACAGGTCCCGATTATCATAATGAATACTTTTACCCACATGAAAACCATGTTTTGTTTTTCCACTTGCCTATTCCTTTCCCGATAGTCCCATGACATCTTGCATGGTAGCGGCAGCGACCTGATATCTGTACTCGGCCAGGGACAGATTGGCCGCCGCTGTTTCATTTCGACTGATCGCCTTAAGTTTCTCGGAAGAAGTAACCAGCCCTTCCCGCCAAAGGGCCTCTGTTTCGTTTAAGGCGGTCAGCGCGGCCCTGGATTCAAGTGACATCAGGTCGCGCTGCTCAATGGCCTGGTCAAGCAGATGTCTTGCTTTGATGACTTCCAGAATGATCTTTAGACATGCCTGTTCTCTTTCAAGCATGACTTTTTCACGCTCCTTCGCGGCCGCCTTATATTCAAGGATATTTTTGAAGCCGTCAAATATTGTGAGGATCCCCGAAATACCGTAACTCCAAATATCTTCATAGAGCAGGTATGAGTCCTGGTTGTTCGTCATGTCGCTGAAGATTGAGATCTTTGGTATAAAAGCGGCGAGTGCTATCATGAGGGCGTCCTTACGGACTTCTACGGTCCTGTCACTGACTTCAAGTTCAGGCCGGTTGATGAAAGCGGAAAATATCTGCCCTGATAATTCCTCCTGTTGAACTGAAAATGATGGGGCTCCGGCCAGTGTGATATTCGAAAGCGGAGAAAGGCCCATTGCCCCCATCAATTCCGCCTTTGTTTGTATTAGAAGCCTCTTATGATCACTCAAATTGTTTTGCTGGGCCGAGAGAAACACATTTGATCCTTCAAGATCGCTTTTTAGCACAAGCCCTTCTCTGTAAAGGGCTTCTATCTCCCGTTGAAGCGCGATGGCCTGGGCTAATGATGATTTTATCGCCCTGACGGAGGATTCCTGTGAAAGGGAGGCGAGGTAGAGGGCTGTGATCTGTAGCCTTATGGCCTGTCTTATTCTCTTCGTGATAAGGCGTTCTATATCCTCCCCTTTTCTAAAGGCCATGTAGATAAACCATGTTTCAGGATCAAGTATTGAGAGCTGACCACTTATAACGGTCTGTGTAACATCCTTATCCGACATGGCAAAATATGAGCCGAACGCATTCCTCATCTGCATCTTATCGTTTTCAATATGGGTGAACTGCACATTGATGTAGGGCAGGAAGCGGCTAAAGGCTATATTTTTATCTATTCCGGCCAAACGGCCTTTTAGATCCGCTATTTTGATCTCCAGATTATTTTCAAGCGCAATTCTGATACAATCGTCGAGGTCGAAATCGGCTTTGAGTGAAACGATATCAGAGCTTTTTTTCGTGATGGACTGTGTGAAATCTTCGGCATGTTGTTTCCGTACTCGAATGAAGTCCCTTGAACAGCCTGCAAAGGTGGAGGCAACAATTATAGCAACTAGTAATCCTAATATGCGCCATTTATGGGAAGCACTATTGTGCATTTGACATCTCCCTTAAAAATGAAATAATCCTGCCATAAAAATCCTGAAGCTGTTGTCTCTCTTCGGATGAAAGGACCCCCATGACGCCCTGAATATCATGGTATCTTTTAGGGAGATTTTTATGACAGAAATGAACACCTTTTTGTGTGAGAGTAATCAAGATCATTCTCCGATCCTTCGGATGTGAGGCCCTTTTGAGGTATCCCTTGTGTTGAAGTGAGTCAAGATTGCTGGTCATGGCAGACCGGGTAAGATGGATTTGGTCGGCCAATTGTGCCGGAGTGAGAGATCTCTCCGGGTGATGAAAAATGATTTCAAGGGTCTCTATCTGCCTTGCTGAAAGCCCCTGCATAGAGGCCTTCATTTCAGAAAACATCTCTATTTCACGGTGAAGGTGAAGCAGCGAAAGACCGTCCTTGACTTTTTCAGGATCAATGTCCTTATAATCCTTAATGAATTGAATCATCCTGTCAAAGGTCTTATTTTGATTCATTTCAGGTCATCCCCTTTCAAAGGCTGTTATGTAATACAGCCTAAAACAATACGGAATATGATAATTTGATATCGAATTATTGTCAAGTTTCTTGATTCTACTTTGTGAACAGGATTTTCTCTAATAAAATGGGAAATGATCTATGAATGATTCAGTCCGAGCCAATATTAAGATACTCTTCGCCTTGACCCTGGTCCATTTTACAGGTGATTTCTACAGCTCTTTTATCAGCCCATTATATCCGCTCTTTGTCGAAAAAATGGGATTATCCCTGGCTCAGGTCGGCATCATCTCAGGCATTGTCCGTCTATTGGCTTTTATTGTTCAACCTTCTGTGGGATACCTGGCCGATCGCTACAGCACCCGTCATTTCATCCTAATCGGTGTGCTCATGCCTATCGTATTTATTCCCCTTTCAGGCGTCACTCCTGGATTCAGGACCCTTCTGTTGGTCGTGGCATTGGGGTCCATCGGTTCATCCATGTTCCATCCTTCGGTCACGGGCTTAGTCCCTGTGTATGCCGGGCGGCAAACCGGTTTTGCCATGTCCGTGTTCAATACCGGCGGCACTTTCGCGTTCGGGATCGGTCCGTTGTTTATTACGTGGTATGCCGGTCGCTTTGGCCTAACCGCTTTGCCCTTTACCATGGCTCTTGGACTCATGGCGGCTTGGTATCTGTATTGGAACGTACCGGTTCCCCAGAGTGAGGGACTGCGACAACTGGGTTTTTGGGGCTCCCTAAAAGACAGCCTGGGGAGCGTTTGGAAAACCATTATTTGCATATGGTTGGTGATGGTTATTCGAGCGGTTACAGGTCAATCCTTTTTGACATTCATGTCGGTTTATTACGTGGAGAAAGGGTTTTCAGTGTTTGCTGCCGGAGGCATGTTTTCTCTCTTCACCGTGGCCGGGACTATAAGCGGCTTGATCGCCGGTCATGTCGCGGACCGTATCGGCTTCAAACCGGTCTTTATCTTTGCCCATTCCCTTATGTGCCCCGCGCTCATTTTGTTTTTGAGTCTTCAAAACCAATGGGTTTATTTAGGCGCCATTATGGCCGGCGCCATGGCTTTGGCCACCATGCCTCTTGGAGTGGCTATGGCCCAGATTCTGGCGCCTAAAGGAAGATCCATGGTGGCCAGCCTCATGATGGGGTTTGCCTTTGGATTGGGTGGGGCTATATCGCCTCTGGTGGGTAAACTGGCCGACATTTATTCAATCCATACTGTTCTGATGTGGGTTTCCTTCCTGCCCCTGTTATCCCTTCCTTTCATTCTCACATTTCCCAGGGTCAGATCAGCTTAGTTGGGATAGAGAGACGGACTAAAAGGATCCCCTTTTTATTCCTCCAAAGCACTACAGCAAGCTTCATCAAGACGGTCTTCGATATATCTGACGACTTTTTCATCCCGTTCTTCAACATCAAAACACACGGCATCTTCGCCGAGTAGACCTTCGGGAACAAAGTCACCCTTTTCTTCAGGATCTGCTATCATTTCACCGTAAAAACACACGGAAAGCCATCTGGGATCATCTTCGATGACATCCACCATGGCAAAAAGCCCTCTTTTTTTCTGATTAGCATGAACAGCCCTAAGAGAATACGTAACACCGGGTCGGGGGATGAATTCGAGTGTAACACCTTCTTTTTTTCCTAGGTATTCCTTTAAATGTAGAAACACCTCTTTGTTTTTTTCAGGCGTTTCTTCCCATTCTTCAATAAAGGCGTTCAGTACGGAATCTATTTCCTTTCCCATGTTTACCACCTCTTATGCTTTATTTAATTATAATTTTTAAAAAGAGATACTGATTTATAAACCTGTATTTCCCAAGCCCTCTATGTGTTTTTTATCATTCCCCTATTGTTTATTAAAACTCACTTATGCCCTTTGGCACTTATTGCTATCATCCACCATTACCATTCCAAAACTTCCCACATTAGCGTAAAACTAATCTTGAGCCCCTTCATAATATCTAGAAAATTTAAGCCCATCCCTTTACCTTACTGTTTTGGCGCGCTTACTGAACCCAGTCTTTCCTTTTCCAGGCCCTCTTTTCCCTTCAGTTTCAATTTGCGGTACTCCCGATAAGAAATCTTCTCCTCCGGGTGTCCCCAGCCTAGTTCTTTTAATACTTCGACAACCTTTTGAAGCTTTGGCATCATTTCCTGAGGTCCCAGGCCCCTAAGGTGGGGTGGGAGGTCCCAACGTTCTTCAGGTTCCATCTCCAATAGGTCACAAATCGCCTCCGCCGCCCAGCGGGCTCCTCTCACAGGCGGTGTCTGGTCACGACCCCCTTCGAATTTATCAGACGTCATGCCGCATTTATCCCTTTGAAGCAAAGCAAAAGTCATCTCCAGTATCCTGGCGTCCGGATCGGTAAGGTCTAAGGCCCTCTGAACGCGATTATACCGCACTCTAAGACAATCAATCGCGCCATAATCTTCTTCAAACCGATCAATAACATACTCCAAGGCAGGAATAGCCGCGGCATAATTGAGATTGCCGTCTTTTTCCAGCTTCGCGGTGGGAACACCCACAACATAGCTTATAAGAAAGGTTGCAGCGGTGACAGCCCCACATGTGCCGACTCCTGTCATGGCTATACCGCCATGGAGTCCCATCATGCCTTGGGTCAGGACTTCCTGTATTTCCGGCGCAAACAACTCGATACCCTCGGATTTGAAGGCTTCGCATATGGCTCCAAAGGCGGCCGGGGCGCAGGCCATATATTTTACCCCGATTTCATCCGCAAAATGCCCCGCTTTATCAATGATTCTGTTTCTTCTTTCCTCATCGATATCCATTTTCCCTAGCATGTTACATTGCCTCCTTATTACTACATTTGATCAGCATTTTTAT
>JAFGFY010000230.1 GCA_016930795.1 Deltaproteobacteria bacterium | reverse complement strand
TCCATATTCTTAAAAGAGAGGACCATATCCACGTAGGCCTTGGGGATGAGGGGATTGATCTGACCTGAGATCATCACCGGCGCGTATCGATCCACTTTTCCGCTCAGGGAAACATCCGCACGGGCCGTTGAGTCGGAAGAAATGCCCTTGATGGTTCCCGTGAGGTCTTGAATCCCTGTGAAGAAATTCGGTTTCATTGAAAAGTCCGCGAAATTGGCTGAACTCTCTTCTATCCGAATGATATCGACACGGATGGGCATGGAGTCCTCCTCCGGCTTAGACTCAACAGCCGTGATCGTGGATGTGTCGATAGTCTCATTCTGATGTTCGCCCTTTTGAGAAGAAAAGGCCTCTTTGATGTTCACGCTTCCGTCAGGCCAGATGATGACCCTGGCATACGCCCCCTTTGCCATAATTTCGGAGAGATGAAGCCTCTTGGGGGCCGCGTCAAAGAGGATCCCATTGAATTCAAGGGATTCCCATTTGAGGAAGTCTTCCGTGTAGGACCGGTTTATGGCCTCAAAGTCAAGGATGCTCAAGCCGCCCTCCCAGCGTATTTCAGGCCCGGTCTCACCCATTTTGCGATACTGAACATCTCCTTTGAGATTGGCCGCGCCCGAAACGAGATCGATGCCGGACACGGAATTGACCAAAGGCTGAAAGGATTTCAGGGGGATATGGCCGGCCTCCAGGGCCAGCTTCGCAGACAAAGGATTCATACAGGCTGACCCTTCAGCCTTCAGAGTCCCTGTTTCATTGACCCTCAGACTTAAAGAGAATTGGGCTTCCGCGTCTTCTTTGTTGGTCAGATTCTTCACCATGACGGCAAGGGACTGAAATCCCATTTTCAGCGTCGGGCTCATGGTGCGATCCTCCAAATCCAGGCCATATTCCGTTAATGTCAATTCATTGATGGTCACCGCCCAGGGCGCTGTGTCAACACTTGAGTCGACAGAAGTTGACGTTTCCCGGTCTGATGCCTCCTCCTCTTCATGCGTAACCCAGAGTCGGTTATAATTGAACACGCCCGCCTCATCCATCCATCCCTTCACGCGGGCTTGTTCGGATCGAACTGAATCAATCCGGATGTTTTTCCGGTTCAAATCGACATCTGCGCCCTCAATGGACAGACCGGGTATGGAAACAAGCTCGACTCCTCCTTCCTTGTCAGAGACTTTCAGATCCCTGAGATCCAACACACCCTCTGTGAGTTTAAGCTCGAACCTGTCGCCGCCTGCATCCAGATGGTATGCAGAGCCCAGATCAACAGAACCGCTGGTCACCTCAAAGGCCACCTGATCCTGTAAATATTCCCAAAGTGTTCTCGTCTTGACGCCGATCAGTTCAAGACGGCCTTCCGAACGAAGAGGATTGACGGAAAAATGTCCCTCCCAGTTGAGACGCTCTCCCTCCCCGGTGGAGGCCGTAAAACCATATGGGCCTTTACTGTCCGGCCTTGTACTGAAATCCTCCAGCGTGATTTGGACAGGTGAAAAAACGGCTTCAAAGGGGGTGGCGCGAGAGAGATCGGAAAACAAAAACCTTCCCTGTTCGATGTTCAGATGAAAGATCAAAACAGCGGGCAGGGTCTTCTCTTGATCTGATGATGCCTCAGGGGAGACCGAAGGGGGCTCGGGAGAATCCGAGGGGGCCAGGAGATCTGAGAAATTCAGGTTCCCGTCCGGCAGTATCTTCACCAGCCCGTGGGGACTAATCAACTCAATCCGGTCAAAGGTATAGGCCCACCGAAAAAGGGAAGACACCTGAAAATTGACATAGAGTTCCTCAAAGCCCGCAAACGGACCACCCTTAGGTTCCTCAAGTTCAAATCCCCGCACGGTCAAAGAGAGGGCAAAGGGGTTCATCCTCACCTGCTCAATGGTCACCGGTCTCCTCAGATGCTCGGAGAGTCGTGATCTGAGCTGAGACTTGAGAACCGGTGGAGCGATGAAGAACCCTGAAACGGCATAGAGAAGAATCAGGATTCCGGCGACAATGGCGCACTTTTTCATACGAGACAATCTGCTGTACGTTGAAAAGAGACCCATAAGAAGACCTCCCCACTTATTCTCTTGGACAAATGAAATGGTGTGATGAAAGGCTGCTGTAGATAAGCCGGAGTCTATGAAAATAGAGCCTATGCGTCAATGAGAAAACCTTTGGATCATCCACTTCTGTTCCACTGAACCGGGGGTATGTCGAACCACGGATGAGCCCTTTGGGCTTTCCGGAATGACGACTTAATACTTCACCGCCCTGCGGCGCGCAGATTCATTCGTATTTTCAATGAGTTAGTATAAATAGCCTCCCCATTCTTCGCTAAGCCCCGATATCAGTGTATTGCCTGGAGGAATTTCACTTGACTTTTGATAAGAGATTAGACTAAATTAATCAGTTGCTTAGCTTAATATTGGCGGAGATGCTTTTGAAAAGATAGGCAGCCCCGCTTTTTTTATATCGCCGGTTTCGCTACTTTATGCCGATCCCGGAAAATCAATGTGAGGAGTATTTTGAGTCGAGCTGATTTAATCCAACTGGAAGGGAAGGTCACCAGGATTCTGGGCGCCGGAATCATGGAAGTCCAATGCGATAATGACATCGTCGTCAGGGGACGTCTTTCAGGGCGCATGAAGAAATATCGGATCAAGGTATTGGTTGGAGACCAAGTCCAAGTCAGTGTTTCTCCCTATGATCCTACCCATGGCTTAATCACCTACCGAATGAAATAGTGAATCCTAGAGAGGTTACATTTCCGGAACTCCGCCTCGGCTCCGACAAGCCAAAACCCATAGAGGTTGAAGTCAGGACGGAGCGTCTCTGGGCGAGGGTTGAACGGCTCGGCTCTGTAAAAACATGACATATCTCGAATTAGAAGGGAAAGACTTGAACAAGAGTCTTTCAAATAGAAAGGATGAAATCGACAGGGAGGAGACCGAGTTTAAAGACAAGACCTTTTTCCATGATTTCAACCTTCCGGAACCGCTGCTTCATGCCATCTCTGATCTCGGTTTCGAATACTGCACTCCCATACAGGCTGAGATTCTTCCCAGCACCCTAGCCGGAAAGGATGCGAGCGGTCGAGCCCAAACCGGCACGGGAAAAACGGCCGCGTTTCTCATTACGGTTATCACTCGTCTCTTAACCAAGCCCCTCCAGGGAAAAAGAAAGCCCGGAGCGCCCCGCGCTCTGGTCCTCGCCCCTACCCGGGAGTTAGCACTCCAGATTTCCGAAGAAGCGCGTCAGCTCTCCAAATACTGTAAACTGAGAACCATTTCCGTGTTCGGTGGGATGGATTACGAAAAACAACGAAGAGAGCTGGCCAACGGCCCGGTGGACCTCATCGTGGCCACACCCGGAAGGCTGCTCGATTTTAAAGGCCGTCGCGATGTCAACCTGAAGAGGACCGAGATGCTTATCATCGATGAGGCGGATCGGATGCTGGACATGGGTTTTATCCCCGATGTCCGGAAAATCATCCACAGCATGCCGCCTAAAAATGAGCGTCAGACGCTTCTTTTCAGCGCAACGCTGACGCAGGAGATTACTCGCCTCGCCTCCCAGTGGACCCGCGAGCCTGTTACCGTGGAAATCGAGCCGGAACAAGTCGCGGTCAATACCGTTGAACAGATCGTTTACATTGTGACCGTGAGCAACAAATTCTCTCTCCTTTTCAACATTATCCATCAGCAAAATCTCAGCAGAGTCCTGGTCTTCTGCAACAGACGAGACGAAGTGAGAGACCTCACGGAGATGCTGACTCGTCATGGGATCAACTGTGAAATGCTTTCCGGCGAAGTTCCTCAAAAAAAACGGGTTCGCCGTCTCGAGGAGTTTAAGCGGGGAAAGATTCGGGTCCTTGTCGCGACAGATGTTGCCGGACGTGGTATTCATATAGAGGGTATGGATCACGTCATCAATTTTACATTGCCTCATGATCCGGAAGACTACGTGCATAGAATCGGGCGTACCGGCCGTGCAGGGGCCACCGGGACTTCAGTCAGCTTTGCCGATGAAAGGGACGCCTTCTACATCCCGGCTATTGAAGAATTCATTGACCGCAAGCTGGATTGTACGGAACCGGAAGAAAAATGGCTCACCATGCCAAAGCCCGTTTTTAGAAAGAAAAGGTCCAGCCCTCGACAGAGAAAGCGGCTGACCCAAATAGCCGGAAATCGTCCCTCAAAGGGAAGATTTGTCCCAGGAGCCTCCCAAAAGGCAGCCTCTCTTTCTTGACAGGGGATTTCTTCCAATGGGGGTTGATTTCTCGAAAAGAACAGAGTATATTCAAGCCATTCAGTAAAGGCCTGCCTTTAATGGGAGGCCTGTTTGTTCTAAGGGAATGGATTCTTTACCAAAAACGTGATCAGGCTCTGGCTCGCTGTAATATGATTGTGGGCATTTTGTCGCCTTGAGACGAGATGCCTCTTTTATCTGATCCGGTCTCCTGAATCCTTGAGAGAACAGACAACCCGCTTTGCCTGAGTGTTTGAAACATTGAGAACAGGATCAGGCTTTTTTGATCACGCCGTGGATAAGCCCGACGCCTGGAGAAGGATGTCGCGTGACTTTGCGGGACCGAATGATATTTGGGGGTATTTGAGTTAATGGAAAAAGGAAGAGATGAAATGACAGAAAGCGGATTCTCCTCGACTGAAGAAGACCATCAGGACAACAACCAGTTCATGGAACTATTCGAAGAAAGCCTGAAAAGTATCCAAACCGGGAAGGTCACCAAAGGAGAAATCGTTCAAATAGACAAAGAATTTGTCCTGGTTGATATTGGTTATAAATCAGAGGGACAGATTCACCTCTCCGAGTTTGTTGATTTGCAAGGCAATATAACTGCGAAGGTCGGGGAAAAGGTTGATGTCCTTGTCGTGAGTATAGAGGACGATGAAGGTCGTGTGATTCTCTCCAAAGAAAGGGCTGCCAGGGTCCAGGTATGGGATGTGATAGAGGAAGCCTATAAAAATGACGTGCCCATTCGAGGCAAGATCATTTCTCAAATGAAAGGGGGTCTCTCCGTCGACATAGGCATACAGGCCTTCTTGCCCAGATCTCAGGCTGATCTGAGGCCCGTCAGAGACCTGAATACCTTGATTGGAACAGAGCATGATTTCAGGATCGTCAAATATGAAAGAACCCAGGGGAATGTCGTCCTATCTCGCCGGGCAGCCATGGAGGCAGAGAGAAAGGCCCTGCGGGAAGAGACACTCAAACGTCTGGAAAACGGTGCTATTGTTGAAGGGATTGTCAGCAATATCAGAGACTATGGTCTGTTTATAGATCTCGAAGGCATTGACGGTCTTGTACATATTACGGACTTGTCTTGGGGCAAGGTCGGGCATCCCTCAGAGAAATATCAGATTGGAGATAGGGTCACAGTAAAGGTCTTGAATTTCGACAAAGAGAAAGAGAGGGTTTCTCTGGGCATCAAACAATTGACCCCTGATCCATGGAGCAAGACTCTCGAAAACTATGCCGAGGGGACCAAGGTTTCGGGTCGTGTCGAGAGCCTGAAAGAATACGGCGCATTTGTGGAACTGGAAGAAGGGATAAGGGGGTTGATTCATGTATCTGAACTCTCCTGGAGCGGCAAAGTCAAGCACCCTTCTCAGGTATTGAACGTCGGGGAAATAGTGGAAGCCGTTATTCTGGAACTGGATACGGAAAAAAAACGCATTTCCCTGAGTGTGAAGCAGCTTGAGCCAAACCCTTGGGACAGCATCGCTGAGAAATACCCTATAGGAGCCACTATTGAGGGAAAAGTGAAGGACATCACAAAGTTCGGCATTTTTATCGGCATTGAGGAAGATATTGATGCGCTTGTCCATATATCCGATATTTCTTGGACCAAGCAAATCAACCACCCTTCAGAACTATATAAGAAAGGTGATCTCGTTCAGGCGATCATTCTGGACATTGACCAAGAAAATCAGCGTTTCTCTCTAGGCATCAAACAATTGACACCGGATCCCTGGGATATGATCCCCGAAAAATACAAACGTGGGACTCGTGTGAACGGTAAGGTGACGAGCATCACCGATTTCGGCATCTTTGTGGAACTGGAAGAAGGTATTGAAGGCCTTGTTCATATCTCCCAGCTACCCAAGTCCAAGGATGATAATCCTATGAAAGACTATCAGATCGAAGATGAAATAGAGGCCGAGGTTGTGAATGTCTCACAAGAAGAAAAAAAGATCGGTCTTTCGATTCGAAAACTGCGCGAAAATGCTGAGAGAGATTCTCATAAGGGTTATGTGCAAAATCCGCAACAAGCCACATCCAATTTAGGGGATCTATTGAAGGAAAAAATGATGGACGCCCCCATTGAGGATGATTAGTCCCCGGCCTATCCATATGAAGGTGATAACCCTAAGACCCTGACGTTTTTGATAAGAGATCTTCGACGGTCCCAAGATCCCATTTTCTTCAATCCGCCCCGGCGTCAAGGGCGACATCCGCCGAAGCGGATGACAAGAGCATTCCTCCCCGCATAAATGCGGGGTTTCCTGCGAAGGC
>JAFGFY010000229.1 GCA_016930795.1 Deltaproteobacteria bacterium | reverse complement strand
GGAATGGATAGACCATCCCTTCGATGTACTACCCATACAACCAAAACCTGTCCAATATGTCTTATCACTGCCAGGTCTTGGACAGCAATGACCATGAATATATCTTCATCGAATACCTGTATTCTGTTATATTACTGAATAATGCGGAGCAGAAAGGGGGGGGCATGTCTGTAACAATGGATCAACTGATTCTGGACCTTGATAAGTACTATGAGATTGGAAATATGATGAGCGCTCTCACGGTCATCGCCAATTTCATATCCCAAGAGAGGGACAACAGGATTTCAAGAATAAGAAGAGAACTCCCCCTTTTTTTAGAGGGCATCGGAGAGAACCGAGAAGCAATCAAACGTGTTTTAAAGAAATGGAAAAAGGATTCTCTCTTCAAAATTGAAGAGTTTGTCGCTGTCCTTGAGGGATTGGAGGAGATGCGAGATGAAGAAAGGGAAGAGTTAAGTCGAAGGCTTCAGGAGGTGGCTCAGGACGTCGTAGAAGGATTAGCTTAGCGCGAAGGTCCCCTTACAGAAACTGCTTGGTTTTTACTCACTATTCCTATCCCCAAGCCTTTTAACGGTTTGAACTCATGGGTCTTGTTTTCGATATCCACACCGCCAGGTTCTATGAATCCTGGTGTCACTCGCCTCAAGGAAAGGCCATGCGTCGTTCTGCGGAAGAACTCATCCTTGCCTTACTGAATCCTCGGCCGGGTGAAAGGGTCTTGGATATCGGATGTGGCGGTGGTAATCATCTCGAGTTTATGAACCGATTGGGCCTTGATATCACGGGTATCGACGCGTCTCCCTATATGATCAATTTGGCCCGAGAACGCCTCGGGAATCGATGTTCACTCAATAGGGGCATTGCAGAAGACCTACCCTATGAGGACAACGAGTTCGATCTTGTGGTCTTAATCAATACGCTTGAGCTTTTGGATGATCCTCTGGAGGCGCTAAGGGAGGCGGGAAGAGTGGCCAGACGACAGGTCTTCATTGGTGTGATGAATAGCCTTGCCTGGCATTGCCTACGCACCAAATTACTGAATTTGTTCCGTGAATCCCTTTTTAATCAGATCAAGTTCTTCAACGTGTGGGAGCTGAAATCTTATATCCGGATGGCCTACGGTCCTGTTCCTGTGGAATGGCGTTGCACCCAGGCGTGGCCCTCTTTTATGGAAAAGACCGGAATTTGCAAGGATGGTCTCTGGAATCTGAAACATTGGCCTTTTGGTTCATTCCTAGGCGCTTCGGTGAGCATTGTCTACTCGGTAAAGACGAACAATATCCCATTGAAGATAGAGGTGAAGAAGAAAAGGCAAACCATTGCTGGCGAGCTATCCATGGAGAAGGTGGACCGTGTAAAAAGAGGTATATGGAGATGAAAGAGGCCTATCTGTATGAAAAAAAAGACCTGAATAGGGTCAGGTGTCTTCTGTGCAGCCACAACTGCCTGATAAAGGAAGGGTCAAGGGGAATCTGCGGGGTCCGTGAAAACCAGGGAGGGACCCTCGTGAGTCTTGTCTATGGGAAGGTCATAGCCAGTCATACAGATCCTATCGAGAAAAAACCCCTATTTCATTTCCTGCCGGGCAGCCGGTCCTATTCCATCGCGACCGTAGGATGCAATTTCAAATGCCTTTTTTGCCAAAACGCTGACATATCTCAGATGCCCGCCGATCACAAACGGATCCGGGGAGAGGACATGGCCCCGGAGGCTGTCGTGGAGAATGCAGTAGCAGGCAGGGCAATGACTATTTCCTATACCTATACGGAGCCCACGGTCTATTTTGAACTGGCACTGGATGCGGCTCGATTGGCCGAGCCAAAAGGACTGCGCAACGTCTTTGTGACCAACGGTTACATGACAGAAGACTGCTTGAAAGAGATAGATTCTTTTCTTCACGGGGCTAACGTGGATCTCAAGTCCTTTTCCGACACGTTTTACAGAGAGCAGTGCGGGGGTAGACTTGAACCTGTCCTCCATTCGATCAAGACAATGAAAGAGTTGGGTGTCTGGGTTGAGGTGACCACTCTGCTTATCCCGGGAATGAACGATTCGAGAGAGGAACTCAGAGATCTTGCCGGATTCCTGGCGAGTGTTAGTCCTGATATCCCTTGGCATATCAGCCGGTTTCATCCCACCTATCGCCTGACCCATATTCCCCCTACCCCTGTGGAAATCATCCACAGGGCCAGGGAAATCGGCTATGAAATGGGCCTGAAATATGTCTACACCGGGAATCTTCCCGGGGATGAAGGTGAAAAGACACGGTGCCATGAGTGTGATGGACTTCTCATCGACCGTACCGGCTTTATGGTGAGAGAAAACAGGATTCAGAACGGCCTCTGCCCCAGTTGCGGCGTGAGTATTCCGGGAGTGTGGGAATGATTTTCTTCTGATTCGGAGTCTTTGCGGGAGAATAGTCTAAAAGGCGGGGATTAGTAGGGTTTACATGCCGGGGTATCGGACGTCTATCAAGAAAAGACCTTGGGGTGGGGCCTTTATTCCAGCCTTGGCTCTGTCTCCGGCTTGAAAGATGGCCACAAAATCGTTGAAACCTATCTTTCCTTGACCCACCTCCACGACCGTCCCCACGATGTTTCGTACCATATGCCTTAAAAAACCGTTTGCCTCAAAGATGAAATGTAGCAGGCCCTTGCCCGGCTCATGAATCTCAGCGCGCATCATCTTTCTGACCGGGTTCAGATTTCCGCTTCCAGTGGATTTGAAGGAAGAAAAATCGTGCTCTCCGCATAACAAAGAAAGACACTTACGCATCTCATCACGGTCGAGGTGTCGAGGAATGTGCCAGGAGTAGAGGCGAAGAAAGACATCCGGGTCTTCCTGGTTCAGGATTCTGTATTCGTATGTCTTGCTTTCCGTATCGTACATGGAATGAAAATCAATGGGAACATCCTCAGCCTGTTTCACAAAGATGTCCTCCGGAAGTAAGGCGTTGAGGCCTCGTTTGAAAGAGGGAGGATCGATCTGTGAGGAGGTGATGAAGTTGCACACATGGTAAAAGGCGTGTACGCCGGCGTCTGTTCTGCCGGAAGCGATCAGCTTAACAGACTCTTTGGTCATTATACGGATCTTCTCTTCAATAAGGAGCTGAATGGTGGTCTCTCTGTTTTGTCGCTGCCATCCATGATACCCGCTGCCATCGTATTCCAGGATTAACTTGATGTTTCTTTTTGCCATGGTGATAACCTCGTAGAGCGTTTGTTAACTCTCAACGGATATTATCAAAATCCGTGCCTGTTAGAAAGCGATCTTCTCGACCTAGTGGGGTTGGACTGCGGAGTATATAAACAAGAAAAGGGAAGTCATAACAAATGACTTCCCTTTTGAGATAACAGAATGAAGAATACTCAAGCAAGGGTCCGCGAAAAAGGGGGCAGGAAAAGGCTTAGCGTTTTGAATATTGGAATCGCTTCCGGGCGCCGGGCTGCCCGTATTTTTTCCGTTCCTTAATTCTGGGGTCCCTCGTCAGAAATTCTGCCTTCTTTAAAGGCGACCGAAGGTCAGGATTGATACTGACCAGAGCGCGGCTAATTCCATGCCTGATTGCGCCTGCCTGGCCGGCGACACCCCCACCCCTTACGTTGGCGGCAATATCGTACCTGGCCAGAGTATCGGTCAATTTAAGAGGGCCCATGATGGTCGCTTGGTCGGAATCCCTTGTTAGATATTCATTCATAGGCTTGTTATTAATGGTAATAAGGCCTCTTCCCGGTCTCATCCAGATTCGGGCGATAGCCCGTTTTCTCTTTCCTACAGCGTGATACAACTCTTGCGCCATTTAGATCTCCAATACTTCAGGGTGTTGTGCTTGGTGAGGGTGATCAGTTCCCTTATAAATCTTCAGCTTCTTCAGCTGTCGACGACCCAGGCTGTTTTTTGGCAGCATTCGTTTGACTGCGAGACGCAGGACATCTTCGGGTTTTTGTTCCAGAAGTCGCCTGGCCGTGATCTTCTTGAGTCCGCCAATATAGCCGCTATGCCGATAGTAGATTTTCTTGTCCAATTTCGCCCCTGTCAGGGTGACTTTTTCCGCGTTAATCACCACGACAAAGTCCCCCGTGTCGGCATGTGGGGTGAAGACGGGTTTGTGTTTTCCCCTCAAACGAATGGCTATCTGCGTGGCAAGCCTTCCCAAGACCCTGTTTTCCGCGTCCACCAGAAACCATTTTTTTTGAATTTCTTGTTCTTTCGCGACAAAAGTTTTCATAACATTGAATCCATTGATCAAAACTATTCTTTTTACGCAAAACCGCCGGGCTTGTCAAGTAGTTTTCGAAGATTTCTTAATATGTACAGTCCTCGGCTATGAGCCTCTCGAATGACAGGTTTATCCGCCAGCATTTCGGCAGATTTATCCGCCGTTATTGTGGCGGATGACATCTTGCTGGAGCCCAGGGAACGATCAAATATCATTGACAAGAAAGAACAGCCCTGGTATCAAATATATATACATTGCGCCCGTAGCTCAGCTGGATAGAGCGCCGGGCTTCGAACCCGTAGGTCGCAGGTTCGAATCCTGCCGGGCGCGCCATGTGTATTGTATCTGTTTTGTGGGCCTGTAGCTCAGTTGGTAGAGCAGTTGACTCTTAATCAATTGGTCGGAGGTTCGAGCCCTCTCAGGCCTACCAGTCATATCAAGGGGTTATCTGATTTAAGGACAACCCTTTTTTTATTGATTCATCTTGACTTTTGCCACCTTTTATCATTTCATAATCAATTAAGTTATTGCCATTCTTAAGACCTCTATCCTGGAGGTTTCTATGGAAAAACATACCAAAATGTGCATGCCTTGCTCCTGACAGGGGAATGACTGCTCTGCCGGGAGCCCACAAGGGATCATTCTATCCAAACCACAGCTTTTTGAAAACGACAGGAGACCATATCATGGTCAGTAGATTACTATTCATGTTTTTGGGCATAGCCGTTATGTCGATTGGAATGGCTTATGCCTGGGATCAGGTTTCTCCAAAGAGCACCCCAATATCATCCAAACAAGATGGTGGAAAGGCAGTGGCCGCAACGCCTGACGTGTGTCAAACACCCCCTTCCAGTCCTGCTGCTCCACCTGGAGTCCTCGTACCTTACCCTAATAACGGTGCAGCTTCCGATACGACGAAAGGCTCAAAAGAGGTCAAGGTGTCGGGCAAAGAAGTCCAATTGAAAAACAAAAGCTATTTTAAAAAATCTAGCGGTGACGAGCCGGGCGCACATTACCTCTCCGATATTGAAAAAAGTTCAGAGACAGCGACGGACACTGAAAAGGTGAAAATAAGGGGTAGAGAGGTCGGATTGAAGAGCAAAGACCCCCTAAATGACGAATACAATCACAATCCGACCCCCTAAAGTGGCGTCTATTACGTTCATCGGCGGATAAATAACTCAATGAAGTGAAGGCTTTTCAGGTTATAGAGCAGTTACGTGAACTGGCGAGTGTACTTGAGAGGAAAAAGAGGATTGTCTTGACAAATCACGGTATTCTATCCTAAATTTCCAATAAATATCACCGACTTTTGCAGCCAACCTTTATTACGATTTAATCCATTCTTCGCAGGGTCCACTATATGCGGAATTCATGGGGTTCACCCTGTTAAATCCTTGCGTCGCAAGGGCCGCCGTTGGCGGCATTTAACAGGGTAAACCTTCAACATTCCAAAGGGAGAAATCCCATGTCCGAAGAACGTGTGAAACGCAAACTCAACGCCATTCTCAGTGCCGATGTTGTGGGTTATAGCAGCCTTATGGGAGAGGATGAGGTCTCGACCGTGCGGACCTTAGAGGCGTATCGGAAAGTGATGTCTGATCTCATCGAGCAGTTCCGTGGGAGAGTGGTCGATTCCCTTATTAAGAGAAGTCATTTATCTGTCAAATTCAACCACGCAATTTCAAGGTTTTTGCTTTGGAGACAGTAAGAATACTAGGAACAGGCTCTTACGTACCCTCGAAAGTCCTGACCAATGACGAGTTTCAAGAAATGGGTCTGGATACCACCGATGAATGGATCAGCCGGCGGACGGGCGTACGGGAAAGGCGCATAGCCGATCCCGACGTAGCCGCATCCGACCTCGGATTCGAGGCTTCCCTCCGGGCTCTAGAAGCAGCCGGCATGAGGGCCGGAGACGTGGATCTGATTATCTTTGCCACCATCACGCCGGACACCTGTTGCCCTTCGGCCGCAAACTGGCTTCAGGCAAAGTTGGCGGCTTCCCAAGCCGTTACCTTCGACGTGACGGCCGCCTGCTCGGGCTTCATATTCGCCCTCAATGTGGCTGAACAGTATCTGAAAAACCGTACCGCTCGAAATGTACTCGTAGTCGCTTCGGAAATCATGAGCCGCACCCTCGACTGGAGCGACCGGAGCACCTGCATTCTCTGGGGAGACGGCGCAGGCGCGGCCCTGTTGACCCTTGGAACGGAAGGGCCTGAAATTCTTTCCACGCATATCCACAGCGATGGGGCCAACGGCCAAACCCTGCTGCTGCCGGGCGGCGGGTCCAGAACCACTCCCATTTCCCATGAGAGTGTCGATAAAGGACTGCATACGTTAAACATGATCGAAGCCCACTTGAGCTTTCGGGTTGCTGTCCGCCGCTTTACCGAATGCATCCTGGAAGCGGCAGACCACAACCGGATCGCCGCAGAGAAGATCAACTGGTTCATCCCCCATCAGGCCAATATTCGCATGTTTCAAGCGGTGGCCGCCTCTCTGAAGATCCCTTTCGAAAGATTTTATATGACGGTTCACAAATACGGAAACATCTCGTCGGCCTCCTGCGTCATCACCCTCGACGAGGCGGTCCGTGGAAACATCATACAAAAAGACGACCTGATCTGCCTGCCCGTTTTTGGAGGCGGACTGACCTGGGGTAGCGCCCTGATACGTTGGTGAATTCATTGAAAGGCAGCATATCCATGAAACATCTATTTTCCCCCTTTCACATCAGGAATTGCGTGTTGAAAAACAGGATCGTGATGTCGGCTCTGGCGTCGTTTCTGATCGAAGACAGCGGAGCCACCACCGGCAAAACCGTGGAACACTACAGGTGCAGGGCCGCCGGAGGTCCTGCCATGGTCATCATGGAAGCCTGCGCCATTTCACCGGAAGGCGTAGTGTCTTCCCACCAGGCCAGAATAGATGATGACCGGTTTGTGGACGGGCTCTCCAAAATCGCCGCTGCTATAAAATCCGAAGGGGCGATTCCCGCCGTTCAGATCCACCATAGTGGCAGGCAGGTCCCTGCCAAAGTCATCGGCCGCAAACCATACGCCCCTTCTCCCCTTCCCTGTCCGACTATCCGTGGAGAGGTCGAGCCTCTGATCCTGGAAGGGATCCGGGATCAGGTAACCAAATTCGGAAATGCCGCAATCCGCGCCCGGGATGCCGGTTTCGAGCTTCTGGAAATTCACGGAGCCCACGGGTACCTGGTCAACCAGTTTCTTTCCCGTTTTTCCAATATTCGCGACGATGAATACGGCGGAGACATAGAGGGTCGAACCCGGTTTGCCCGGGAGATTGTAACGGAAATCAGAAAGTGCCTGGGAGCGGACTTTCCCCTCTCCTTCAAAATCAGCGCCCAGGAATTTGTTCCCGACGGGCTAACAGTAGAAGAAAGCGTGGAAATTCTTAAAATTCTGGCTGCTGCTGGAATCGATATCGTTCAGGTTTCCGCTGGAAACGACGCCACCGCGGAGTGGATCTGCCAACCCATGTTCATGGGAAAAGCCTGTCTCGCCGACTCTGCGGCGAAAATCCGCAAGTCACTGAACATCCCTGTCATGGTTGTAGGACGGATCAATGACCCGGAAACTGCCGAAGAGATCATCCGTTCAGGCAAAGCGGATCTGGTCTGCATGGGACGCGGGCTTCTGGCAGACCCGGAAATGCCCAACAAGGCCAGATTAGGTCAGTTTGACGAAATCCGCACCTGCATCGCCTGCAACCATTGCATGGAATCCATCTTCCGAAAGGGGCATGTGGAATGTCTTGTCAATCCATTCCTGGGCAGGGAGCAGGAACTGGTGTGCCGGCCGGCAAGCTTCCCCAGAAAAGTGATGGTTGTCGGCGGGGGACCAGGAGGGCTCAACGTGGCCTGGATTGCTGCCAAAAGAGGCCACCAGGTGGTCCTCTACGAACAACAGACCGTTCTGGGCGGACAACTGCTGCTGGGAAGCATACCGGACTTTAAAAAGGAGCTTAGAAACCTGATCCGCTTCCAGGTCAAACAGATCGAAAAACACGGCGTTGACTGCCGGTTGGGCAGCGAAGTGACGGCCGATACGGTGAAGCAGGAAAACCCGGATGTGCTTGTTCTGGCCACCGGTTCTTTGCCCTCTTTCCCGCCCGTTTCCGGAATAGACCAGCCCTTTGTCCTTTCCTTCACTCAAGCTTTAAACGGAGACCGTCCAGCCCCCCGGAAAACGGTAGTGGTGGGCGGTGGGCCTACGGGATGTGAGATAGCGCTCCACCTGGCGGAAAACGGCTCTACGGTCAGCATCGTAGAAATGCTTCCCCATATCGGACATGGACTCGAGACGATGACCTTCAGAGTTCTTTTTAGCCAACTGAAGAAATATGGGGTGGAAGTGCTTACCGGAACCCGGCTTTCCCGAATCGAGGAGAGCGGGGTCGTGGTCGCAGGGGTGGAAAACCATGAACGCTTCATCGAAGCCGAAAAGGTGGTCCTGGCTGTAGGGTGCCTGCCCAATGGCCAGCTCTCCACAGCTGTCCGGGCACTTGGTTTCGAAACCCACCTGATCGGCGATTGCCTGGAGCCGAGAAACGCCAAGGCGGCCATATATGAAGGAACGGTGTTGGGCCTGAATATCTAAAGATCATCCGCTTATCATCACCCCGTAAGGAAATAGTCGCTAACCGTTCACGCAATCAACGGCATGGAGTTTTTCAGTAAAATGAAGAAGAACGCGGCAACTGCCCCGTAATCTGGGACTAAGGCAAATGGAGGAGTAGGAAAGGTGACTTCTTGGATGGAAATCAGCTAGGTGAAGTCTCTACCAGTAAGTTCGAAACATGAAAGGAGATAGCATGATGGATCAGTTGGCTGCGCCTTTTAAGGACTGGCTCAAGGAAGATATCCTGAAATACCTGGGATTTTTGATGTACAACTACCGGGTGATGGACTCCTTCTGGTTCATCAATGTCGAGAACCGCCACGGCCTTGAAGAGGCCTGCAAAATCAACGAACTGGTTTGGGGTAAAGTGGGGAACCTGGCTGCCCGGGACCTGAAAGAGCGGTTTAATATCACTGAAAAGGGCATCCCGGGGTTTGTGAAGGCACTGAAGCTTTTTCCCTGGCATATCTTAGTGAACTACAAACTTACTGAAAGGGAAAACGAACTGACTATCGATGTTCCCAGTTGCCCGGCCCAAGAGGGGCGTCTAAAGCATGGTATGGGCGAATATGACTGCAAGGATATGCATAGGGCTGAATTTGAGAACTTTGCCCAGGTAGTCGACCCCTCGATCAAGGTGGAGTGTTTGTTCGCTCCGCCTGATGAGCATCCCAAGGATCTGTACTGTCGCTGGCGGTTTACTGTGGAGGGACGGTAGTAAGGAGACTGACATCGCCTTCGCTTCGCTTGGCGATGCAACTGAGTTGGTTTATCAGACCGTTGCTGAAAATAATAATGACTTGAAAGGAAAAAACCGAATGGCGACAATATTCACCGAAATTCAAAAGGATATGGCTGTTCTGACTCTAAACAATGGAACAACCAATTCAATAAGCCCCGATCTGGTCAGAGATTTGTCGGAGACACTTGATGAAATAAGAAATGAGGTAAAAGGCATCGTTCTCTGCGGAGGTGCAAAGTTTTTTTCAATCGGCCTCGATCTTCCCCTATTGATAAAATGTGACAGAGCGGAAATGTCCGACTTCTGGTATAAATTCAACCATCTTATTCTTGTTTTGTATACAGTTTCATTGCCGACAGTATGTGTCCTGTCAGGGCACGCGGTTGCCGGTGGTAATATTCTTGCTCTGACTTGTGATTACCGGTTTGCAGGTACTGACACAAAAAAAATCGGTCTGAATGAAATAAAGCTGGGAGTTCCGATTCCCTATCTGGCTGATATGCTTCTGAGACAAATCATCGGCGACAGATCGGCAAACGAAGTGCTTTACAGCGGTGATTTAATGTCATTTTCAGAGGCAAAAGAAATCCGACTGATTGATGAAATATATTCAACTGAAACCGTGATGCAGAAAGCAACTGAAAAAGCAGCCAAACTGTCTGAATTTCAGGTTCACGCATTCTCAGCAATCAAGTCCTATCGCACGGAAGAAATAAGGAACAGATATGAAAAGAACGGTAAAGCAAGAAATGAGGCTTTCCTTGATTGCTGGTTCAGTGAACCGACTCAGAGATTACTGAAAGAGGCATGTCAGAGATTCTGAAAACAAAAAACGGGTCTAACCCTGCGCTGCACTCGGGCACAAAGGGATCCGATCGCTTCGTTACCGCCGCCCTTCCCGCCGGTTAGCTTGTTGTTAAAGACTACATTCAGTAATCAATCGTTTTCAACGCCACCCTTAATCGAACATAACGAATTGGTATCCAAAAGTCTACCCTACTCCAATTCCTTACCCCAAAATTAATTTTCTCTGCCTCAAAACCTAGAATTTCCACAGGCCAATCCAAATTAGTCCATCAGAAGGAAAAACAGGGGAGTAATTTCACTAAAATTCGTTAAGATTTCAGGAAAGAAATTTGACGTTTGTAGATCACTTGCGGTTTAAATGAGAGTAATTGAAATTACTAACGGAGGCAGAGGGGGGCGAAATTCTCGCCCCCTGATTGTGGTTCTAACCCTAGTTTTTTTGCACATGACATGGAGCTGAGATACGTGGGACTATAAAAATAATACACGGTAGTTTTGGGAATGGGAGGGTGGTCCCTAATGTGTGTGGGTCTAAGTGGTAAAAGGCTTTAATCTTCAAAGGGCGCTCAAAAATTATAGTTTTTTAAATCAAACTATAGTTGACAAAAGAAAACTATTGTTTTATTCTTGGGTCGAAGAAGAATCAAATCAATGGAGGTAAACCAATGCGACCGATTGCTTCCGAACAGGACCCTATTAAATATCCGCTCAATGAACTTATTGGCACACGAGCACATGTAAGACTGCTTAGAGTTATGGTCAATGAGGTAGAAGGTCCTCTCACGGCCGCGGATGTTGCCAAACGCGCGGGGCTAACGGTACCAGGGGCTCAGAAAGCGCTCGGAAAGCTTTTGAGGTCTGGATTTGTCTCACGGGTAGGCGGCGGAAGAAAACACCAGTATGAAATCCGGCGCTCGGACCGGCTCATGCAAATCATAATAGAGTTGTTTCAGACGGAAAAGAACCGTTATGAAGAGCTGCTCGTTGTGATCAAAAAGGAAATCAATAAGCTGACACCATTTCCGCGAGCAGTATGGATTCAATCCGCATCAAGGAGAAGCGATGATACTTTAATACTGGGCTTTTTACATGAATCTCTTCATCTCGCGGAGTGTGTTCACCGTTTTCGATCAGGACTCCAAACGGTCGAAAAAGAATTCGATTTGACCATAGAAGTTGATGGCTATACGATGGCGGACATTCCGAATATCGATCGCGGCGCTATCAATGTCATATACGGTGTTATACCGCAAGAAATGAACGCCCTGAAGCAGCGGAACAGAAAAAAAACCATGACGCACCAGGAAAAGGAACTCCAATTGAACGTGTTGTCTCAGAGGTTGTCCCGCCTCCTTGAAAAAGATGCATCCCTTGTGCGACGCGCTAAGGATCACATAGATCGTCTGCTCAAGGAAGAACAGGGCCCCGCCGCTAAAGACTTGTTGGAATGGCGTAGCATCCTTGATAACTATTCCATTAGACGACTGGTCCGTTTTCTAAAATCCGCCAGCGAACGCGCTAATCGCCTCCATCAGAGCAACCCTTTTTTTGCCGTGTTAAGTGAGACTGAACGAGAGCAATTGAGGGAGGATTCGGAGAATTATTATGACCCGCGATCAACTTGAACATGCAATCAGAGCAGCCTGTGATGTTTCAAACGACACCGAACTATGGGTGTTCGGTTCTCAGGCGTTGCTCGGTGAATTCCCGGATGCGCCGGAAAGTCTTCGCGCGTCCATTGAGGTCGACGTTCAGCCGAAGAATAGGCCCGAAGCCGTTGATGTCATCGACGCGAACTTGGGAGAATTGTCATTGTTTCATCAAACCCATGGTTTTTATGTCCACGGTGTATCGATTGATTCAGCTATACTTCCCGAAGGTTGGGAAGAGAGAACAAAACCGATTAGTGACCCAATATCGACTCGTGGGAATACAGGTTGGTGTATTGAATTGCATGATCTTGCAGCAAGCAAGTTGGCGGCATACAGGGAAAAGGACAGAGAGTTCGTTCGCCTCCTACTGATCGAGAAAAGGGTTGAGGGTGCAGTTCTTAAGAAACGAATTGGTGCTTTGAATATAGAAGATCAATTGCGAGAGCGTTTTCATCGCTGGCTAAACATTACAGTTGAAGAATTGGAAAAATGACAATGGATGAGAAGTGTGTACTCCAGATTTTAGCTGAACAAGAATTTGGCCAAATGATTCCTGTCACATTTTATCACATTTGAAACACGTGTTGGCCCCCAAAAGCGAAATGGGAAAACTGAAAAACTAGACCTGTTGGGGCGGTCTATATGCAATCAGTTTACATGCTACTTTACGTTGTCCTAACCCGTTAAGCGTATCCACAGAAGAAAAATTAGGATTGTCTTGACAAATCACAGCAATCTATCCTAAATTTCCATTAAATATCATCAACTTTTGCAGTTAACCTTTAGCCTTCTGGAGTAATAAATGAAAGAAGGTTTGAAGAAGGGATGGAAAAGTAGCCTCTAAGGGGTCATTTGACCTTTTGGAGGCTTTTGTGTTTTGGGGGTGATCCCATGACCGAAGAACGTGTGAAACGCAAACTCAGCGCCATTCTCAGTGCCGATGTGGTGGGGTATAGCAGCCTTATGGGAGAGGATGAGGTCTCGACGGTGCGGACCTTAGAGGCGTATAGAAAAGTGATGTCTGATCTCATCGATCAGTTCCGTGGCAGAGTGGTGGATTCCCCCGGAGATAACCTGTTATCGGAGTTTTCCAGTGTCGTGGATGCGGTGCAATGCGCTGTTGAAATCCATGAAGTAATCAGGGCCAAGAATGAGGAATTGCCTGAAGACCGCAGAATGCTCTTTCGCATCGGGGTCAACCTGGGTGATGTGATTGAAGAGGGAGACCGCATTTACGGTGATGGCGTCAACATTGCAGCCAGGTTAGAGGGTCTGGCAGAGGCTGGGGGGATTTGCATCTCAGGAAGCGCCCATGAACAGATCAAGAACAAGTTGGCT
>JAFGFY010000036.1 GCA_016930795.1 Deltaproteobacteria bacterium | reverse complement strand
TACAAAATCGCAATATATTGCGATTCTTGTTGACATGTTGCGCAATCCATAGTATTTAGCTGACAAATTGGGGCTTCAGTTCAAAAAGCACTGACGTGTCGAATTAGCCTTGTTTTGGGGATAAATTCATATTTAAACCTTTACATTTGTTCCTGAATATATAGAATAGTAGGTTTTAAATTCATCCTTCCCAGAACATAGATATGTTTTTGCCGGTGGAATTGTGGAAGGTGTAAGTAAAAGGAGTCATAAGTTATGAACCATTCTAAGAGAAAGCTAGCGCTATGGATATTACTCGGCGTGATCATTTCATATATACAATCTGATTTCAGTCCTGAAAGACAAGGGCTAATCCGGAGCGCAGATACGAAATCCATTGTTGTTCAGGAGGGAGTCACTTCTGCTCCAATTGTGGGAAAAACCGGAGCTAAAGGGGTAAACTTTGCATCATCAATTATTCCCAAGAAGAAGGATGAATTATTCCATCCGATTATCGATGAAGTAGCCTATCGTCACGAGATCGATCCAGCCCTGGTAAAAGCTATTATTATGGTTGAATCCAGTTACAATCCTAGAGCAATTTCCAAGAAGGGGGCAAAGGGCCTGATGCAGTTGATGCCCCTGACCGCCAAATCCTATGGAGTAGAAGACGCCTTTGATCCGAAAAACAATATACGTGCCGGTGTCGCTTATTTCAGAACACTCCTTAATCAGTTCAATGGGGATGAAAGACTTGCCCTCGCAGCCTATAACGCGGGAAGCAAGAGAGTAAGGCAGTACAAAGGCGTTCCCCCTTTCGAGGCCACCCAACTCTATATAGAAAAAGTCTTCGCCTACTACGAAACCTACAAGACGCAATCCTCTCTAATTGTCAGTAATACCCTCTAAAGACCCCTTGCCCCGGATATCAGCGCTTTATCATCAAAGAGTGTGAGAGGGGTAGTGGATAGTATGCCCGGTATTTCAACAGATGAGATATTAAGCTTCTTGTTGACTTGCCGGGTGTTCCATACTATCATCATTATTAGATAGTTGGTAAAGAATATGGATGAGGAAGAGTATAGAAGTAAATATGTGAATCTCAGAATCCTCAAGAGTATTCAGGAGTATCTGAAACCCGAGGGTGATTCTTCCGCAGCATTGTACCCTATTGAGGTTCCAAAAGACTTTCTTTACCAAGCCGCAAGACTGCAAGGTGCAGAAAACGCGGACAGGTTAATTCATGAAGTATTTGAATTGGGACTTACTCTTTGGAGCGAGAAATTATATCAAGAGGTTTTTGGTTCCGAAGAAAATCTCGAGGCGTTTATTGAATTAGTTAAAGAACGAGGCAGGGAATGAGATTGTTTTGTGCAACCCTGTGATATCGTCCACACTGTTCTATCCTCCGATGGAGGTCTGGCTCCCCTTCCCGCATCGTCATTCTACAAACCGAATGGGGCTGATGTTTAATTGCCAACGCATATTCTAACCGATTGTTAAGCACGTTGAAGCCCCGGTAATTGAAAATGCACAGGGAGCGCATTCCCCGTAGGCTTGTTGGAGCGAAGTGGAAATCCCGCTCACCGGGGCAGCGTGATTAGCGAGCGAATTACAATAATAGAAAGATTCTTACATTTGGAAGATTCCCCGCGGCTTGCCGCGGGGAATCTTCAATTGATTATAATGGTCCGCTTTGATATGGATATTATTGTTTGTGTTTTTACAGCCTTGAACTTCTCATCAAGATGCTATCCTCAATGAGGAGATGTCCGAAACGGTTTCCTTTTGAGATATTTCTAGAATTCTGTTTGGGATGACTTGAAATAGGATGAATAATAGTTATTTTTCTGCGAAATGTTTTGATATGATCGACGGCAATGTACTTTGCCTTTTCCGCCCTCGGAATACCCCATACTGCTTTGTCGATGAATAGGAGAGAGGATGAAGACCAATCTGGAAGATCTTAGCCCTGTGAAGAAAAAAATGGAAATTGAAATAGAGGCGGAAGAAGTGGTCAAGAAAATAGACGAGGCCTATAGAGCCTTGAAAAAGGAAGTCAAACTGCCTGGATTTAGGCCGGGCAAGGCCCCTCGATCGCTTCTTGAGAGGCAGTTTGGTGATCGAGTGATGGAAGATGTGGCAAGAAGACTAATCAATGAGACCTTTTTGAAGGCCGTTGAAGAGACCAATATTGTTCCCCTGAATGCGCCGATTTTTGAAAACAGTATGCTAAAAGCCGGGCAGAATTTCAGTTATTCTGCTGTGATGGAAGTCAGACCTGAGTTTGATATAGACAACTACATCGGCCTGGAGGTAGAAAAAGAGATCTGCTCTGTCAGTGATGAAGATGTGGACAAACAACTTGAGGAAATAAGAAAAAGCCGGGGCACATTAACATCCATCACCGAAGATCGTGGCATAAAGGAAAATGATTACGCGGTTATTGAATATAGGGGGTTTGAAGATGATATGCCCCTGGAAGGAGTTGAGGGATCAAACATCCTGATACAGGTTGGGTCACATCATTTTCATAGGGATTTTGAGAAGGCGTTAATTGGCCTTAAGAAAGGAGACAATTCTAAGGTCAAAGTGGATTTTGAAGAGGATCACTCTCAACCTAAATTGGCAGGGAAGAGCGTTCGTTTTGAGGTTAAGGTGGAGGATATTCAAGAGATGAATCTTCCTGATTTGGATGACGGCTTTGCCAAAGACGTTGGGGCGGATTTCGAGAGTCTCGATGAGCTCAAGAGGAAAATCAAGGACAACCTTCAGTCTCAGGAAGAGAACCGGATAGAGCGGGAACTCAAGAGAAGATTGATTGACAAGATATCGGAAGGCGTGGATATTGAGCTGCCGGAAAGCCTTGTGGAATCGGAACTCGATAATGGAATCGAGCGAATCAAACAGAACCTTTTAAGATCCGGGTCCACTTTGGAGAGGGTCGGGTTAGACGAAGGAAAGCTGAGAGGAGACCTAACACCGGCTTCGAAGAAGAGGATTAAAGAGATGCTGATCCTGGAAAAAATAGCAAGAAAAGACGACCTCACCATTGATGAGGCAGAGTTGTCTGAAGGCTTCGAAGAGATTTCAATGAGCATCGGACAACAACCTGAAATTATTCGAAAATATTATGAAGCCAACAACCTTATTGGGTCGTTTAGAGTGAAGCTCTTGGAGGAAAAGACCTTGAATTATCTGGTCGAGAATGCTAAGATTATTGATATGAAAAAGGTTGAAACGGGCAAGCCCAAACAGGAGAAATGATAAAAGAACGCTTACTGTCCGGTCGATAATGAAATATCCGTTTGTTCGGTGTAGAATGTGGAAGAGGATAACACACAATGCTAATACCAATTGTAGTTGAACAGTCAGCCCGGGGAGAGCGTGCCTATGATATATATTCCCGCCTGTTGAAAGACCGCATCATCTTTCTTGGGGACACAATACATGATGACATGGCTAACACGATCATAGCCCAGCTTCTTTTTCTCGAATCTGAAGATCCTGATAAAGAAGTAAATGTTTACATCAATTCTCCCGGAGGCTCTGTGACCGCGGGGTTGGCCATATACGATACCATGCAGTACATTAAACCCGATGTGGCCACGATTTGCATGGGCCAATGCGCGAGCATGGGGGCACTGCTTCTCGCGGCCGGCGCGAAAGGGAAACGCTATGCACTACCACATTCCCGCATCATGATTCATCAACCCATAGGCGGTGTTCAGGGTCAGGCCACGGACATCGATATTCAGGCTAAAGAAATACTCAAAATCAAGGAGACTATTCATCAAATCCTCGTGGAGCATACCGGTCAGCCTCTAAAGAAGATCCGCCAGGATACGGAGCGCGACTTCTTCATGAGCGGTGAGGAGGCGCTGAAATACGGGATTGTGGATAGGATCATCAAGAAGCGAGAAATCAATCGTGAATCAGAGAAAAAGGGGAAAGACTAAATGCAAAGAAAGGGTGATGTCAACGACGATCTGCTATGTTCATTTTGCGGAAAAAGCCAAGATGAAGTGAAAAAACTGATAGCGGGACCCTCCGTATATATATGTGATGAGTGCATACAACTCTGTAATGAAATAATTGCTGAGGAGTACGGGGCAGAGACCGAGAAAGGGAGATCTGAATCGTTACCAAAGCCGTATGAGATAAAGGCCTTGCTGGATGAATACGTCATAGAGCAAGAAAGACCAAAGAGGATACTCTCTGTGGCCGTCCATAATCACTACAAACGCATTGGTTCAAAGGTTGATATGGAGGGCGTGGAGATCCAAAAAAGTAACATTCTTTTGATTGGTCCCACGGGGTCGGGTAAGACCCTTATGGCTCAGACTCTAGCAAGGATTCTCAACGTTCCTTTTACTATAGCCGATGCCACGACACTGACCGAGGCAGGGTATGTTGGAGAGGATGTGGAGAACATCATCTTGAACTTGGTTCAGATGGCAGACTATGATGTGGATTCCGCCTGCAAGGGTATTGTCTACATAGATGAGATTGATAAAATCGCGCGAAAATCCGACAGCCCCTCCATCACCCGGGATGTGTCGGGGGAAGGTGTTCAGCAGGCTCTTTTGAAGATCATTGAAGGGACCATGGCCAGTGTTCCACCCAAGGGAGGGCGGAAACATCCTCAGCAGGACTTTGTCAAGGTGAATACAAACAATATCCTTTTCATCTGCGGTGGGACCTTTAACGGCCTAGACAAGATTATCAAGAGTCGTATCGGAAGCAAGTCAATGGGTTTTGAAGCCGATGTTCATGGAGCTGAGAAGGAAGAAAAGAATGCCATCATGTCTCTCGTACAACCTGAAGATCTGATAAAATTCGGTCTCATTCCTGAGTTTATTGGCAGAATACCGATACTTGCAACACTTGAGGATCTGAGCATGGACGCCCTTGTGAGAATACTCACTGAGCCCAAAAACGCCCTAGTGAAGCAGTACAAGAAACTCTTTGAACTGGAGGATGTCGAACTCAAGTTCACGGATGAGGCCCTTCTGGCCGTGGCTAAAGACGCGGTCAAGCGCAAATCCGGCGCGCGAGGCCTTCGGGCGATCCTGGAATCCGTTATGCTGGATATCATGTATGATTTGCCAAGTATGCCAAATGTGCGGGAATGTGTTATTGGTGAGGAAGTCATCGTAAGTAATGAATCTCCTTTATTACTCTTCGAAAACCAGGCGGAGTATGCATAGGCTATGTTCAATATGACAAAAAAAGATTTGCCACAAGGATCTGGAGACGAGAATCTCATATATCCCTTGTTGCCCCTGAGGGATGTGGTGGTTTTCCCCAATATGGTGGTCCCTCTCTTTGTAGGCCGGGAGAAATCAATCAAGGCCCTTGAGTATGTCATGTCTCAAGAAAAGGAGATCTTTCTCTCCTCGCAAAAGGACGCGAAGATAGATAATCCATCAGAGAAAGATATATATCTGTTCGGCACTTTGGGAACCGTTCTCCAGTTGCTAAGGTTGCCTGACGGAACGGTCAAGGCCCTTATTGAAGGAAAGCAGAGGGCCGTTATAAAGAGCTTTCTAGATGACCAGCCCTTTTTTACGGTTGAGGTGGAGAAACTCCCCATCCAGAGTGAGGTGGGTCTTGAAACCAAGGCCTTAATGAGAACGGTGAATGATGGCTTTCAGGAATACGCGAAACTCAGCGATAAAATCGGAAAGGATCTTGTCGCAACGGTTTCCTCCATTGAAGATCCGTCCCGCCTGGCCGACACTATTGCTGCCCATCTCACATTAAAGGTAAGTGATAAACAAGAGCTTCTAGAAGCGGAGAACGTGGATAGGAGATTGGAAAAGCTCTTTGAGAAGCTTCGGGTTGAAATCCACATCCTTACCGTGGAAAGCCGTCTGAAGACTCGCGTCAAGAGACAGATGGAAAAGACTCAGAAGGATTATTATCTCAATGAACAGATGCGGGCTATCCAGAAGGAGATGGGGACAAAGGATGATTTCAAAGCGGAACTGGATGAGCTTGAAAAAAAGATCAAGAGGAAGAGACTGTCTAAGGAGGCTCATGGGAGGGTTTGGCAAGAGTATAAAAAGCTCAAAATGATGTCCCCCATGTCTGCTGAGGCCAGCGTCGTTCGTAATTATATCGATTGGATTCTCACTCTTCCTTGGCGTGAACGGACCAAAGATAAGATGGATATCGAAGAGGCCGAAGCTGTCCTCAACGAAGATCACTATGGCCTTGAGAAGCCGAAATTGAGGATATTGGAATATCTGGCTGTACAGACTCTCACAAAGAAAATTAAAGGCCCGATCCTTTGTTTTGTTGGGCCTCCAGGTGTGGGCAAGACCTCTCTGGCGAAGTCTGTGGCAAGAGCCACGGGGCGCAATTTTGTGCGCCTCTCTTTAGGTGGCGTCAGGGATGAGGCTGAAATAAGGGGTCACAGGAGGACCTATATCGGTGCCTTGCCAGGTAAGATCATTCAATACCTGAAAAAGGCGAAATCAAACAATCCAGTGTTCTGTCTGGACGAAGTGGATAAAATGAGCACGGATTTTCGAGGTGATCCATCGGCAGCCTTACTGGAGGTACTGGACCCGGAGCAGAACTTCGCGTTTAATGATCACTATCTTGATCTGGACTACGATTTATCAGAGATCCTGTTTATTACGACAGCTAACACCCTCCACAGTATTCCTCTTCCTTTGCAGGACAGAATGGAGATTATCAGACTGCCCGGCTATACGGAAGTCGAGAAACTGAGCATCGCGAAGCAGTTTCTAGTGAAAAAACAGTTCGAGGCAAACGGGCTTGACACAGGAAACTTAGATTTGTCGGATCAGGCTATTTTGGGTATTATAAGACAGTACACGAAAGAATCGGGTGTCCGGAACCTGGAACGGGAAATATCTTCTATCTGTCGAAAAGTGGCCAGGACCGTGGTCAAGGAGGGAAAGGACACAAAGGTCAGGATTGGCGCTACTTCCCTAGATAAATACTTAGGAGTGCCGAAATTCCGTTTCGGGCATGCGGAGGAAAAGGATGAAGTCGGGCTGACCACAGGCTTGGCATGGACTGACGTGGGAGGAGAGCTTCTCCAGACAGAGGCGGTTGTCATGCCTGGTAAAGGAAACTTGGTGCTGACGGGCAAATTGGGTGACGTGATGCAAGAATCGGCACAAGCGGGGCTCAGTTACGTGAGATCGAGAACAAGACACCTTGGAATCCCCGACGATTTCTATGAGAAGGTTGACATCCATATCCATGTGCCGGAAGGAGCTATACCGAAAGACGGTCCTTCCGCAGGCATTACCCTCGCCACGTCGATTGTGTCTGCACTCACAAGGAGACCGGTAAGGCATGATATTGCCATGACCGGTGAAATCACTTTGAGGGGGAGAGTGCTTCCAATAGGCGGGTTGAAAGAAAAGATCCTGGCCGCCCACCGGGGAGAAGTGACCAAAGTTCTCATTCCGATGGAGAACAAAAAGGACATAGAGGATATTCCGAAAAAGATCCTTAAGAAAGTTGAGCTTGTCCTGGTCGATCATATGGATTCGGTTCTCAAGGAAGCCCTGGTCTTAGAAGAGGGAGAGAAACTCTTTGCGCCTGAAGAGGAGTGTGAACCTTTCTGCATTGAATCAATCAAGAAAAGCAAGTCATCCATACCTGAAGAAACTGCACAATTAGTTTCTTGACAAAATGTCTTTTTAAGGTTAAATTTCATTCCCTTTGGAACGGGTAGCTCAGTTGGGAGGACATCCCGTCGCTGTTCCGCCCATCACTTAAGGATATGTTCGGGCGGGTAGCTCAGTTGGGAGAGCATCGGCCTTACAAGCCGGGGGTCGCAGGTTCAAGCCCTGTTCCGCCCACCATTATACTAACTGGGGTGATTGAGGTTAGCTAAAGGACGGGAGAGCATCCCGCTAAACGAGGCGGGAGGGTGGTCGTCCCGCTCAAAGCGGGATTCCGCCCACCATGAAATTTTACGCCAAACACGGGGGCGTAGTTCAGCTTTGGTTAGAACGCCTGCCTGTCACGCAGGAGGTCGCGAGTTCGAGTCTCGTCGTCCCCGCCAGATATCATAACGGCTTGTTATCTAGGTATTCAGATGACAGGCCTTTTTTTGTTATGCCCTTCCATGTTTACATACTCCAAAGCCTGAAGGATGGCAGTTATTACATAGGCTCCACCAATAACCTTGAAGATCGCGTCGAAAGGCATAACGAAGGGTGTTCCCAGTACACAAAGGGTAAAACACCCCGGAAATTGGTCTATTCTGAAGAATATCCTGATAGACCATCTGCATTAAGGCGCGAAAACGAGATAAAGCGGCGGAAGAGCAGGAAGTACATTGAAAAACTTGTTGAATGTTCCCGTCACGAGTGACGGGGAAGGTCGCGAGTTCCTCGCCTTAAGGCGGGATCTAAGGACGAGCTTCTCGTCGTCCCCGCCATAATTTTAAGGGATTAAACGAATAGGTTTAATCCCTTTCTACAATTAACCCATAAATTCTTGTGAGGAGCCAATATTAAAATATCTTTTGTTTAGTCGTTTTTATTTGAAAATTAACGGTCCCCTTTTTACGTCCTAGTCAGCGGTCGACCTATATTGCATCATTTCTCGATTTGATGTAAAAACAGTCAAGAACGATATCATTGATCATATATGATCTGTCTTTTTTCGATGATCATTGATACTAAGAAAGGAGAAGAAATGATTAGAAGTCTGGGCGATAGGATCCCCAAAATTGCTGAGTCGGCGTTTATCAGCGAGGCAGCTTATGTGATCGGAGATGTGGAGATCGGCGAAAACTCCAGTGTTTGGCCGGGTGCCGTGATCAGGGGAGACTTCGGCAAGATAAGAATAGGAAAGAATACGGCCGTAGAAGACAATTCTGTTCTTCACGCGGGCACGGCACACGGTCCCATCCATGATCTTACCATAGGGGACAATGTCCATATCGGGCATGGCGCGGTGATTAACTGCAGGAGAATCGGCAACCATGTATTGGTCGGCATGAATGCGACCCTTCTGCATGATACGGAGATCGGGGAGTATTGCATCATAGCAGCCGGGTGCTTGGTCAGGAATGGGGTAAAAATTCCGGACAGATCGTTCGTTGCAGGCGTTCCCGGTAAGGTCAAAGCAGAGGCAACACCTGATCAACTGTGGTGGGTGGAGCAGGCCCCCAAAGAATACCTTAAAATGGTCAAACACTATAAGCGGTTTGATCTGGAGTCAAAATAAGCGGCAGAGATAACTGAAGATCACATGAGTATTGACTCCAGAACCTCATATCAGTTTTTCGACTTCACTCATGTGAAAGATGGTCAGGTCCGGATTCAAATCTGACGCTTGGCCGTTCAAATAGTAGGCCTGATTGAACTGAGAAGAAAACCAGACTGTGGATATCCCCGCGTTTATTCCTGACTCGACATCTACCACTGAATCTCCGATAATCACCGCCTTTTCTTTTTGGCCGCTGAGTCCGTGAATGGCTTTTTCAATAGGCTCTGGATCGGGTTTGAGTCTGGCGACATCATCCCTGGTAATCACACATTCAAAGAAATCCGTTGCTCCCAACCTTTTCAATACCGGCAATACTCTTGGCTCTTCAGCTGAGGAGACAATAGCGGACTTCAGACCGTTCGCTTTCAATCTTTTTAGCAGATTGGGAACGCCGTCGTTGAACTTGATATCATTGATATGGGTGTGAAGGTACTGATTGACTTCTTCAGCAAACAAATCCATATCCGTGACGCCCAAATCTCTGAATACGTCCCAAGACTGAAAACCTCGCTTCAGGTACTCATACGGGGCGTCTATGTTGAACACGGAAAGCGCGACTCTCATCCCTTCCAGCCAAATTGGAAGCGTATCAACTAAGCAGCCATCCCAATCAAAGAGAAAATACTCAAATTTCTTATGATTTCCAGTCACTCGTTTCGTTCCTTCCATCCCTTGTCAAGTTACATTCGCTAGATCCGCTTTTCAAGGATCTGATTTTGAACAGAGATGAATGATTATGTCAAGAGTGGATTCTTTTTTCGTTGCGCTGAAACGCAGTGACAATAGAATGATAGTATACATAAAAGGGTTTGTGGAAAGGGGCCGAGCTGAAAATCTCAAGAATTGATTTTATCAGACTGTTAATCCAGCTCAAAAAAGAGATTGAACACAACCTTTGTAGGGACAGGGTCCCTACCAATTTCACCAGGATTGAACCGCCATTTCTTGACCGCCTCCACAGCGGGTGGACCGAATATATCCAGGGCATCCTCGGGATCGCACTCAGCGGCCATGACTTTCTGAGGATTGCCATCCTTATCTACTATACATCTTATCTTCACTCTTGCTGTAATTCCCCGTGATTTAGCAGTAAAAGGGTATGCCGGTGGAACCTTCCGGATAATGCGGGGTTCTTTATCCAGTTGCCTCAGGACAAAAACGATTTCTTTTGGATCAAAACTGACTAAGTCCGGATCTAGAGTCGTCACGTGCACGCTCTTTCCAAAACCCTCTTTTCCTGTTAGAAAACCGAAGTCGCGCTTGAGATCCTGTCTCGTGGATTTTGATAATGTCGGTTTAGGAGGCAGCTGGAGTTTCTGCTCTATTATTCTCTCATCCCTTACCGGCTCAGGAGGTTTAGGTTGTGTTTTGGAAAGGACGATATAGGGGTGCATCCTTTCAATGCCCGGTTCTCTGTCCGCGATACGCGTCAGCCAGGGCAACGCGGCAAAGAGAGAACCAGTGATCAGCGCTGTGAAGATGATCACATACCCCAGATGTCGAGGATGCCAAGCATTGTAGGTTGTTGCGTTCATACAATCACCTCCTCTCATCATTTCTCTTGCCTTCAAATAGGACCCTTTGATTAACGATTACAATCATAATCTTCAACTATATTGAATTACATTTGTAATCCTTTGTCAACATAAAAATACTATTTGATGAAAAAAGTTATAACCTGTTGTTATAGAAAGGATAATGGGATGAGCTCTTGGCGGATGGACGTTTTGAGAGTGTGTTTGTAAGACATATTCATTAACCGGCTGAACCTCAAATCTCAAATCTAATCGGAGCGACGACCTTCACCTGAACAGGTTCACCCGCGCTGGTGCCGGGTTTGAAACGGCATTTAGCAATCGCTTTCTCGGCAGTTTCTGCGAATGTCATAAGGATATTTGCGGGTTCAGCCTTCACAGCTTCGATATTCGTTGGATGACCGTCTGTGCCGACTAAGAAACTCACAGATACTTTTCCTGTCAGCCCCAACCTCTTGGCATAAAAGGGGTAATTCACTGTACCTTTTGACAATATCTTGGGTGGTTCATCAAACTCGAATGGATCAGACGGTTCCTTTCCGGAGGGTTCTTCTCCAACGCCCAGATAACCTGAATCCTCTTTGACGGCAGAAGAGGCTCTTGTTTCTTCTGTACTCCCTTCAACTTCGTGTGAATAAGAGGTGGCATGCTCATTTCTCTCTAAAAAATAGAGAAGACTGGTGGCTGGTCCGCGTTCGTTTTTATGATCCCGAAACAGTGCGGCTAGATAGGCATTCATTGCCTCAATGGAAGCGTCAGATTTCTCCGCAGTTGGTAACAGCCGGGTCTTAATAAGGGTGCTTTCGGCATTTTCAGGGTCCTCCGCCCCTTTGTCCTCAGTTTTGTCCTCTTGCACCATGTCGGACTTCTGCTTCAATATGAGGCCATCCTTCTCCATTACCAATTCATCACCGGCAATGACCGCATTTTTGAGAACCACGTCTTTTTCATTAAATTCAAATAATTTCTCAACAGAGACGCTCTGGGCATCAGTCATGAACATTGTTTGGGCCTGTTCCTCGGCCTCTTGCCTGTTTTCAGCGGGTTGAGCGGAGCTATGCAGAACATCCTTCACTATTTCTGTGAGTTTATTCTCGGCCATCCGTTCATCTTCGGCGAGTTTCTGTTGTCCATCTGTATTAGACGTCGCCTCGTTGGACCATGTCAGCGGATCGTTCATAACCATTTTTCCGGAAGAGGATGCTGAAATCTCTTCTTTGTTCTCGTCCTTTGTTTCTCGCATCACCCTTTCACCTTTCGAAAGACCGGGGTCATCCCTTGTTATTGCCTCCAGGGAGGTCCTATCCGTCGCTCTCGGTTGAAGGTCGGTGATCTCCTGACGCTCATTCGCATCGGGCGTTTTCTCAGTGGGTATTCCTTTTGCAGTGGTGAAGAAGGTGAACGCTATAACAAAAAACAGAGAAACAGCGGAAAAAGAGAGGGCCTTGGAGTACTGTCTATTCTGCACGATCGTGATAATTCTTCTTTTTATACGTGATTTGCTTTCCAAAATTCCCGCTAAGGCAGACAAATGACGGTTTTCAAGAAAGCACTCCAGTAACCCGACAAGGGTACGGGCATAATGTGTCGACTGACCGCGTCCAAGTTGTGACAAAACATAAGCATCACATGCGATTTCCTGGTCTATCCGCATCTGGTAAAATGCGTACCAAACGAATGGGTTGAACCAATGGATGGCCTGCAAGACAGTAACCAGCCAGGATATGGCGATGTCGTGGCGTTTTAGATGCGCTAATTCGTGCAAGAATACATAACGCAGTTTGTCTTGACCGAGTCTTTCAAGTATACCTTGAGGTAAAAGTAATCGAGGGTGAATGTATCCAAATAGCGCCGGACTCTTTACCTTATCGGTCATGACGAGACTGACTTCAGTTCGGATCCTCATTTGCCTTTTGCATGTCTCCACCTGGTTGAGGACCTCTTGATCAATTAGAGTCGATTTCTTTCTAACGACGATCCAGAAACCGAGATTCTTAAACACAACAAACAGACCGACACCGATTACGCCAGAAAGCCACACGAGAAAAAATGCTTGGTTGAGGGTTAATTCAGGGTGAAACCCGTGTTTAGGATCGTCCTCGCGTTTGACATCAATAGTTCCTTCAAGGAGGCCCTGATCCTTTTGAGTCAGTAGGTGAGGATTTTTGCTTATCAAGACCTGGACAAAGGGGACACTCTCTTTCAAGGCATACACATTGGAGGTTTGGCCCTTGAAAATAGGCAGGTAGTTGAATATGCTGAGGCGGCTTTCCGGCACCCAAGGCATAAGCATTCGGAGGACCAGGAGTAACCAGAGTCCGTAATGCCACCAGGCAGGGAGCTTTTTCCAGGTGAGGGCTTTTATGATGAATATCAGAAAGATCAGGAGGGTGATATACTGTGTCGTATCTATCAGCCAAAGCAGCAGCGATGATATTCCGAATGAGAAAGGCTCCATATCATTCTCCCCTTTCTCGCAAGATGCGTCTTACATGATTAACACTTTTTAGAAACAGAGCTTATCTCGACTGTCGCAGGTCACCATGGGGCCTGATCAGATTCTCTCGGAAGTACTTCGACACTCAGTCGCTTGCATCATCAATAGGGCTTTTGTCACTTTATATTCTTCATAATTTGTATGTTGAATCAAAAAACCAGTTCACACCATCATCTTACTCAGGACGAGGATGCTTACACAATCATTTCTTTTTTTCAAGGATGCGTTTCAGTTCTTGAATATCTTCCGAAGACAGGTCTTCATTTTCGACCATTGTGGCGAGCATGGGTTTCATGGAACCGCCAAAAACACGTCTTAGAAACGAGCGGCTCTCTGCTCTGACAAAAACATCCTCTTCAATTAAAGGATAGTAATGATACTCTCTCCCGCTCTTTTTATACCCAAGAGCCCCCTTATTCACTAGGCGATTCAATAACGTCTTGATAGTCTTGGGTTTCCAGGTGGTTGTCTCAGACAGAGCCTCAACGATGTGATTTGCAGTCGCGGGGTTTGAAGTCCATACATTTTTCATAACCAATTGCTCGGACTCCGAGATTTTTGGTAGGTCTTTCATGAAGTTCTCCTCTCTCTAATGCCCTAAAACCACCCCATCCTTAAAACACCATAGGTTTCATTTTTTCACGTTATTTCCTGCACAACCGGAATCTATTGATATTAGATTACATCTGTAATCACTTGTCAAGGGAAAAATATGGGACCATCAAGCTCTGGGGCCAATGAGATAGTCGGTGTTTTGCTATTATTGCTTGAAAATAATGGCTTACACGTGCTTTCCGGCAATGGCCGCCGTAATGTTTCCGGACCCCATTCCGTTTATGATCTGAATCTCTTCAGTCACTTCGCTGTTCTGAATTATTTCCAGGCATGTTTTTCTCAGACCCACCCGGCGCTATACTGACGGCTTCCCGTAGCAGTTGACCCCCGTGAATTTTTCCCGATAGGATCGTAATATAGGGGTGAGGTCTCTGTGGGGGCTCTCGACGGTTTTCAGCCTTTGTTCGATCTCCCCGTCACTCAATTTGACGTTCAAACTTCTATTGGGAATATCGATTTCCACTATATCGCCATCTCTTATGGCTCCTATGGCTCCACCGTTGTATGCCTCCATTTCCGCGTGGCCGATGCATAGGCCTGTGGTAGCCCCGGAGAATCGACCATCTGTGATCAGCGCGACCCTTTCATATCCGGCCCCCTTGATGGCGTCCGTAGGGGTTAACATCTCGGGCATGCCCGGCGCGCCGGCAGGTCCCTGAAATGGGAGCACAACCACATCTCCTTCGTAGATCTTTTTGGCCTCGATGGCATCAAGCAAATCCTGTTCATTGTAAAAGACTTTTGCCGGCCCTGAGTGCTTCATCATTTTTTCTGATAGGGCGGTCTGTTTGATGATGCTGCTGTTTGCTATGTTCCCTTTGAGTACGGCGATGCCCCCCTCAGAACGGTACGGGTTCTCTATGGTTCTGATCACCTCATTATCCGTGGCCCTTCCTTGTTTTGCGATCTCATGAATGGCTACACCATTTATTGTAGGCGATTCTTTTATCATGTCTGCCAGGCGGTTTAGAATGGCGGGGATGCCTCCTGCTGTATCGATGTCAGCCATTTCAGCCGGTCCCGCAGGGATGATAGAGCATATGTTCGGCGTCTCCCGTGAAATTTTGTCGAAGAGATCCACACCGATATCAATACCGGCTTCTCTGGCGATGGCCGGAATGTGGAGTACCGTATTTGTAGAACCACCCATAGCCATATCGACACGAATGGCGTTTTCAAAGGCATTCATGGTCATGATGTCCTTGGGCCTGAGATCTTCCTTGACCAATTGTACAATCTTTTTCCCGGACTCGTAGGCCTGCTCTTTCTTAAACGGATGGATAGCCAACGTCGTGGAACATCTCTTGAGTGACATGCCCAAAACCTCGGTCACAACAGCCATGGTATTGGCCGTGTAGAGACCCACACATGATCCTGCTCCGCAGACCATACGCGGGAGCAGCTTTTCAGCTTCTTTTTCCGTCATCTTTCCGGACTTGACTTGTCCCACTATGCCGAATCCTTGGATTGGATGGTATTTTTCTCCATCGACAATATTGCACTTCATAGGTCCGCCGGTAAGCATCAGGGCCGGCAGGTTAAGGCGGGCAGCGGCCATAAGCATTCCCGGTGTGATCTTGTCACAGTTTGTGACTCCAACCCACCCATCCAATGAGTGAGAAAGGGTCATGATCTCAATGTTGTCGGCAATATGCTCTCTACTTGGAAGACTAGCCCGCATTTCGACGGACATGGCAACGCCGTCACAGACACCTGGTACTCCCCATTCAAAGGGGATGCCTCCGGCATCTCTGATACCTCTTTTGACTTCCAGGGTCAGTTCGTTCAAGTGGATGTGACCAGGAATGATATCGTTGTAGCTGTTGGCTACACCGATAAAGGGCTTATCCGGGTCAAAGTCTTGTTCTTTCAGCCCTGCAGACATAAGCAGGGCCCTGTGCGGCAAGGTTTCAACACTCTTCTTTAGCTTATTGGAACGCATGTCTTAAATTTCTCCTTTATAGTAGTCCAATTCAATCGATTCTGACGAACATCTCAGCCAAACGTATATGTATGACATAAACGTGTCCAGATTATTTTATACTGCGATCTTTCCCGAAGTTAAAAGATCTGTTTGCCGCGGGCAATGGGATAGCGCCGACCGTATCCAAATGCCTTGGTAGTTACTTTGAGACCCGGCGGCGCCTGCCGGCGTTTGTATTCACTAAAGACCATCCGTTTGAGGACGTACCTAACCACATCAGGTTCATGCCCCAAGGCGACAATATCGCCAAACGGTAGATTCTTTTCCACGGCTGCTTCCAAGATATCATCCAATGTATCGTAAGGTGGAAGAGTATCCTGATCCGTTTGATCCGGTTTGAGTTCTGCGGACGGTGGCCTCGTGAGAATTCGATCCGGAATGATTTCTCTATCCCTGTTGATATGACGCGCAAGACGATAGCACATGGTTTTCGGAACATCAGAAATCACGGCCAGACCACCATTCATATCTCCATACAGGGTACAATACCCCGTGGCCATTTCCGACTTATTGCCTGTGGTAAGTAATAGGACTTTGAACTTATTGGAAAGGGCCATGAGTAGATTTCCTCGAATTCGAGCCTGGATATTCTCTTCGGTTACATCCTCTTCTAATCCACTAAACGAAGGCGCCAAAGAACTCTTATAACTCTGGTATATATCGTTTATCGGGATTTCTTTGAAATGGATCCCGAGATTGACAGCTAGGGCTCTGGCGTCTTCCCTGCTTATATCAGAGGTGAAAGAGGAGGGCATACTCACGCCTGTGACATTTTCTGCTCCCAGCGCCATCCGGGCAATAACGGCCACCAGAGAGGAATCAATGCCGCCGCTTAGGCCGACAAGGGCTTTCTTGAATCCACACTTTAGGGTGTAGTCCCTTGTCCCCATGGCAAGGCCTTTCAATAACGAGGTATCTTCAGTCCACCACGAGTCATCCAAGACATCATACTCTTGTTCGGTATTCCAAATGAGCAGATCAGGTTCGAATTCTTTGCCGACTAAGATGGGTCTTGCTTTGTTATCCACCACCATGCTAAGGCCGTCAAACAGGAGATCGTCATTCCCTCCCACCTGGTTGCAGTAGACCGTGGGAACCTTATATTGGGATGAAATATTCTTCAGCATATTCATCCGCAGAAGTGCTTTGCCCAGTGTATAGGGAGACGCGGACATGTTGATGAGGATATCGACGTGTCGGTCCATGAGATCAGAGACCGGATTTTTTTCATAAAAAGGGATCCCTTCGAAATCTCCAAAATTCCACGTATCTTCACAGATGGTCACACCAAGACGTTTGCCTTCCAGTTCTAAGACCAGGCTTTCTTGAGCAGGCTCAAAGTAACGGGACTCGTCAAAAACATCGTATGCTGGAAGGAGTCTTTTTCCTCCCTTGCCCGTCATATGTCCATCCTTGATCCATGCAGCACTGTTGATCAGGGGTTTTCCCGTCTTTTGCGTGTTTTTGTCCACAAACCCGCATAGGACCTGAATGCCCTGAATTTTGGCGGCGAGATGCTCCAAACGGTTTAGATTCTCGTCAATAAAGGCCGGCTTTTCCAGGAGATCCTTAGGAGGATATCCCAAAAGGGATAGTTCCGGGAAGATGGCCAGAGAAGATCTTTCTGTCTTGGCCTTGTCCACGGCTTCCATGATCAAGGATGAGTTGTAGTCAAAATCACCGATAATGGGATTTATTTGGCAGAGGGCGATCTTCATTACAAAATGACCTCAGCGGCCTTTTCTATCGCGCCTATAATCTTGGGTATTTGCTCATCCATGTTAATCGTGACCTGAATGGTCAGAGCCCGAGACAAGAGTTCAGCGGTCTTTGGAAGCGCATCATTCGAATATTTACAACGAACTTCGCCGGATGGAGTCTTGAACGGATGGCCTGTTCGTGAGAGGCTTTTCCCTTCAAGTAGATGCTCCCACTCTGTGTAGTAGTGCCAATAGTTATTGTACCAGTACACAGCCCCGGCACCTTCATCGGACATGACCTTGTTAAACGCGACGGCCTTTTCCGGTGTGGGTAGAGAGAAGATCAGGAAGGTCGCCGAGTCCCCATCAGGATCGGGGATATGTCTAAAGGTGATCTGGTTAATCCGAGAGAGGGCCTCCTTGAGGCGCATTTTGTTTTCTTTCTGACGGGCGAGAATGATGTCGTCCAATTTTCTCAATTGAGCCAGGCCAAGGGCCCCCTGGAGTTCCATCATACGATAGTTAAACCCAATGAAGCTCCTTTTCTCAAGGCCTCTGCCTACGTTTGGATTGTGGTCATGGCCGTGGTCATGATACTCCGATGCCTTGATGTAGAGATCCGTGTCGTTAGTAATGATCATGCCGCCTTCTCCCGTGGTCATGGTTTTCACGGAATCAAATGAAAAAATGCCCATGCTTCCGAAAGAGCCTAAAGCTTTACCATCGAGTTTGCCTCCACAAGATTGAGCGGTATCTTCAATGACCGGTATACAGTTCTTTCCGGCAATATCCATGATTTCATTGATGCGGGCCTGGGATCCGCACATATGCACAGGGATGATAGCTTTGGTCCGGGGTGTTATCCTGCTGGCCAGACTGTCAGGGTCAAGGCAGAAGGTGTCATCGATTTCCGCAAAAACGGGAATGGCGCCGGCGTCCAGGATCGCCTCCCATGTGGCGACAAAGGTAAATCCTTGGGTAATCACCTCATCTCCAGGAGAGATTCCAAGGACGGCCAGGGCAACCCTGAGGGCGGCTGAGCCCGAGGAAACGGCTAGGGCATGTTTTGTTCCACAATAGGCGGCGAATTCTTTTTCAAATTGTTCCACTTTATATATGCCTTCACGTTGTTTATCAAATTCATAACGGAAGAGCATTTTCCGTGAGAGTACATCAAGGATTTCTTTTTCTTCCTCTTTTCCGATGATCTCAAATCCAGGCATAAGCGGCTCCTTTCAGGGTGTCATCAGTCACTGATTGTTTACAATCCATCATATGATCATTGTTGTCCAAGAAAAATCTAAGAAAGGTCTTTGGCAGACATAACCGCTTGATTCGACATGTTCGTTAGATTCAAAAAAGCTCAGATTCCGATAAACGATCTAGAATTCCTGAGTATCGGCACTGTTTTGAACGAGAGTGTTATTCCATGAAGAGTGTAAGCCTATTCTCTTCCTATCTCCCCTCAAATGCTTCTTTATATATATCCTCAACCATGGAAATCGTCATGGGGCGCGGATTGTTGGCCATGGGGACGGCCACCTTCATGGCGCCCTCCGCCATCTCGGGAATCTTCTCTTCCGGGATGTTCAAATCTCTGAGGCTTTGGGGTATGCCTATATCGGCAGAGAGTTGAAAGACGATATCGGCAACAGAGGCTGCGGTCTCTCGATCAGTTGAGAACGCATCTGCTTCACCCATGGCCATCGTAATCATAGCGAATTTGTCTAAATTCCCTGGATAATTGTATTCGAGTACATAGGGGAGCATCACAGCGTTTGCAACCCCGTGGGGGATATCAAACAGGGCTCCAAGAGGATAGGCCAGGGCGTGGACCGCACCGACACCTGCCATGGCAAGCCCCAAGCCGGCCAGATAACTCCCCTGCATCATCCCTTCTCGGAAGGCATAGTCCTTACCATTGAATACCGCTCCCCTCAGGCTCGAAGCGATGATCTCGATGGCCTCCATAGAAATCGGTTCACTGATGAAGTGGGCTCGAAGAGACGTGAAAGACTCAATGGCATGGGTCAAAGCGTCCATACCCGTATAGGCGGTCACTTCAGGGGAGAGTCCTAAGGTGAGTTCCGGGTCAAGAATAGCGGTATGGGGGTAGAGATATGGGCTGTTGATTCCACCTTTGGTCTTTGTTTCTCGCATGGTGAATACAGAAGTGAAGGTCACTTCACTCCCGGTGCCCGCAGTGGTCGGGACCATGATCGTAGGCAACCCCGCTTTCTTCACAAGACCAAGACCGATGTAATCCATAGCTTTTCCGTCGTTTTTTGCCAAAACGGAGATGGCTTTGGCGACATCCATGGTGCTGCCTCCGCCCACCCCAATGACACAGTCCATTTTTTCGGCTCTGGCCAATGAAGCGCCATTGTCAGCAATGGTCGGGGATGGCTCAGGGGTCACCTCTGAATAGAGGATGCCTTTTACTCTGTTCTTCTTAAGCACTTCCTGCACCTGTGGGCAGATATCTGTGCGTGACAAGGCCTGGTCCATCACCAGGAGCACCCTGGTGGCTCTCAATGCCTTGCATTCTTCTCCGATCTGACTAAGGGATCCTGCCCCGAAAATGGTCTTTTTGACGCCTTCTACGGTAAATGAATTATCCATCCGACACTCCAAAAAACACGTGGGCTAGTATGAAAATTAACCTAATAATCCAAATAGATCAAGGAATAAAATCGCCGTGCGTTTTTGTGTCATTTCCGCCAAAGGGCGGACTCATAGGATGGAGATTCCCGGCTTGACAAACTGCAAGCCCTCTCGATAGCTTGGGCAGGCATGGGTACCCCCTGGATTATCGAATCCATAAACCTTTTGGGCACATTTTTGAATAACATGATGGATTTTTTTGAATATATAATTATAATAGGAGACCACTAATTTTTTTGATATTTATCTAATTTGTAGGAGGTTTTATACAATTGAACCCATTTTACAAGAATCTTGCCCTCTGGTTGGTTATCGGTTTAATGATGCTTATGCTGCTTAATGTATTACATCAACCGGATACCGGCAGGGAAAATATCAGCTACAGTGAATTCTGGAACATGGTGGAGAGTGGGAACGTCATGGCTGTGACGAAAAAAGGCCAAGACATCTCAGGGAGGTCCACGCAAGGGGATTTTAGAACATACGCGCCGGAGGACCCTGAACTGATGCCGTTGCTGAGGAGTAAGGGTGTGAAGTTCGTGGAGGAGCCTCAGGAAGATTCGCCCTGGTTTCAAATCTTTTTATCTATGTTTCCCGTACTTTTACTGATCGGCGTCTGGGTCTTTTTTATGCGCCAGATGCAGTCGGGCGGAGGAAAGGCCCTCTCTTTCGGAAAGAGCCGCGCGAGGCTCATGACGGAATCTCAACAGAAGATTACCTTTGACGATGTGGCGGGTATTGATGAGGCCAAAGAAGAACTACAGGAGACAATTGATTTCCTGCGTGATCCCAAAAAATTCACTCGTCTTGGCGGGAGAATCCCTAAGGGAGTACTCCTCGTGGGCGCCCCGGGTACGGGCAAGACTCTTCTGGCTAGGGCTATCGCGGGTGAGGCAGGTGTCCCTTTTTTCAGTATCAGCGGTTCGGATTTTGTGGAAATGTTTGTGGGAGTAGGCGCTTCCAGGGTCAGAGACCTTTTTCTTCAAGGCAAAAAAAACGCGCCATGCATCATATTTATGGATGAGATTGACGCAGTAGGCCGCCATCGAGGGGCCGGACTTGGAGGAGGACATGATGAGAGAGAGCAGACTTTGAATCAGCTTCTTGTGGAAATGGACGGATTTGAGTCCAATGAAGGTGTTATCCTTATCTCCGCAACCAACAGACCCGATGTGCTTGATCCCGCCCTGTTGAGACCAGGGCGGTTCGATAGGCAAGTGGTCGTGCCTGTTCCGGATATCAAGGGAAGGGAGCAAATCTTCAAAGTTCATTCCAAAAAAACGATTCTGGGAAATGGTGTCGACCTCTCTATACTCGCGAGAGGAACTCCGGGATTTACAGGCGCCGACATCGAGAATATGGTGAATGAGGCGGCGCTCTTGGCTGCGCGTCGCGGAAAAGAATGCGTGGATATGGTTGAACTCGAAAACTCCAAAGACAAGGTCATGATGGGCACCGAGCGTAAGAGTATGATCATCAGCGAGGATGAGAAGAGAATCACCGCCTATCACGAGGCGGGTCACGCCCTTGTGGGGAGGCTTCTTCCAAAGACGGATCCCATCCACAAAGTAACCATCATCCCACGGGGCCGGGCCCTTGGCTTGACACAGTTTCTCCCGATAGATGAAAAGCACACCTACGATAAAGAGTACCTGTTAAACAACATATGTAAGGGGATGGGGGGGAGAGCCGCAGAAGAGATTGTGCTGAACATACAGACCACAGGGGCTGGGAATGATATTGAAACAGCCTCTGATATGGCGAGAAGGATGGTCTGTGACTATGGCATGAGTGAAAAGCTCGGCCCTCTGAGTTTTGGAAAAACCGAGGAGCAGATCTTTCTAGGAAGAGAGATTGCGCAGCACAGGGATTACAGCGAAGCGACCGCACAGAAGATTGATGAGGAGGTCAGGAATATTGTGCATGGCGCTTATGAAAAGGCCTCTCAGCTTATTAGAGATAACATAGATAGACTCCATAATCTGGCTGAAGCCCTTCTAGAGAGAGAAACTCTGGATGGTGAAGAAATCGACAAGATCATGGAAGGAAAGAAGAGGCCTGAAGGAGATGATGAAGTGGAGGCTTTACCATCTTGAACAAACAGACCTTTTCCTTGAATTGGCTGTGTCATAGTCTTGATCTAGAAAAGCGAACGCACGTAATGGGAGTCCTCAATGTGACTCCCGATTCGTTTTCAGATGGGGGATTCTATTTTAAAAAGGAAAAGGCCATTGAACATGGAATTCAGTTGGTGCAGGATGGTGCCGACATCATTGATGTGGGCGGGGAGTCAACCAGACCCTTTTCCGAAGAAGTCACTCTTCAGGAAGAACTGGATCGCGTTGTTCCCGTCGTAGAAGCCTTAAGTGGGGTGGTGGAGGCTCCTATCAGCATCGATACGTGTAAGGCGGAAGTTGCTCGGCAGGCTTTGAAGGCAGGGGCCTCGATCATCAATGATATCAGCGCACTCCGGTTTGACTCGAACATGACTTCTGTTGCGGCGGAGGCCGGTGTGCCGGTGATTCTAATGCATATGCAGGGGACGCCGGGCGATATGCAGAAGAATCCCTTCTATCAGGATCTTATTCCTGAGATATTGGATTTTCTGAAGCAGGCTGTGGATCGTGCTGTGTCAGGAGGCATCAAGAAAGATATGATCATTGTCGATCCGGGAATCGGTTTTGGAAAGACCGTTGAGCACAACCTGGAGATCTTAAGGGGGCTTGGTCAATTCCGTATTTTGGGTCGACCCCTCTTATTGGGCACGTCCAACAAGGCCTTTATAGGGCACCTTCTCAACAAAGCGCCCCATGAGCGGGATACGGGGACGATGGCAACCATAGCGGCAGGGGTATTAAACGGGGCGGACATTGTCAGGGTTCACAATGTGAAGAATGCTGTGGAGACGATAAGAATCATTGATGCCATTAAAACGGGGAAGGGTTAACCTAAAAAAGAGGGACTATGTTACTCTGTATTGATATAGGGAATACAAATACGGTCCTGGGTATATGTGATAAAGGCCAAATCCTGGAGCACTGGAGAATTAGGACAGAGACGGATGCCACTGCGGATGAGTTGGGCGTTCTCCTCACTAACCTTTTCAACACTTCCGAGAGGAGGATAAGTGACATTAGCGATATCATAATCTCCTGTGTGGTCCCTCCGCTCTTGAATGCCTTTGAGGGACTTTGCCACCGCTATTTCAACGTGAAACCCTTGATCGTGGGCCCCGGTTTGAAGACGGGCATGCCCATACACTATGATAATCCTAAGGAAGTAGGGGCCGACAGGATCGTTAATGCCGTAGCCGCCTATGAAAGATATCACACGTCTCTCATTATCATTGACTTCGGCACGGCCACCACATTTGACTGTGTATCGGAAGAGGGCGCTTATATCGGAGGAGCCATTGCTCCCGGCGTAATTGTTTCCTGCGAAGGACTGTTTCAGAAGGCTGCCAAGCTGCCAAGGGTAGAAATATTCGCCAAGCCAAAGAGCGTCATTACCAAAGATACGATCAGCGCTATGAATTCCGGAATTATCTATGGATATGCAGGTCTGGTGGATGGCATTGTAAGGCGGATGAAGAAAGAATCGGGATACGACATGACTGTCGTGGCTACCGGAGGGCTCGCTCCGTTGATTTGTGAAGAATCGGAGACCATTGATCACGTGGAGGAATTCCTGACTCTTGAAGGTTTGATCCTTATTTTTAAAAGGAACTGAAGCCGTCTTGAAACCCTCTCGACTCAGAGAAGGCGACTCTGTAGGCATTATCGCCCCGGCCGGTCCTGTCGAGCGTTCCGAGCTTGAACCAGCTATAGGTCTCCTCGAATCACTTGGCTATAGGACGGTATCCTCCAATCGGCTGTATGATAGAAGAGGGTATCTGGCCGGTGATGATGAGGTCCGTCTTGAGGCCCTTCATGTCATGTTTGAGAAGAAGGAGATCAAAGCCATTCTCTGTGCCCGTGGGGGATATGGAACCCTTAGAATACTGGATCGGGTCGACTTTGAACTGATTCGAGACCACCCAAAGATTATTGTGGGCTACAGCGACATTACGGCGCTGCTTTTGTCTATTTACAGGCATACCGGGCTTGTCACCTTCCACGGCCCGGTCGTCAGAGAGTTCCCGAAAAACCGTGAGCAAAATCTGAAGGCCATCCTGGAACTCGTCCGCGGGGAGACTCTTCCGAGATTAAATATGACAAATGGGAACGCTCTTAGGGAGGGGAAAGGGACAGGCATACTCCTTGGAGGAAACCTAAGCCTTATGACCAGTCTTATTGGGACCGCTTTTTTGCCATCCCTCAAGGGAGCCATCGTGTTCTTCGAAGAACGGGATGAACCGCTTTACCGAATCGACAGGATGTTGACCCATTTGAGGTTAAGCGGTGTTCTTAACGGCATTCACGGGCTGGTGACTGGTCGATTTGAAGCATGTGGAAATATGGACGACATAAACAGACTTCTTCTGGACGCTGTAATGGATCAGGACATCCCTGTGATGACCGGACTTCCGGTAGGACATGGCCGGGAGAATATCACGTTGCCGCTTGGTCTGAAGGTCAGCATCGACACCGATCAAATGGCCCTGTCCCTCACAGAGCCCTGTGTCAGTTAATCATGGATAAAAGGAAGAGATTCAAAGATTCAAGATTTCAACCAGATACTGTTACTGACAGAGGTTGGCTTTTAATCCTCTGTGATTCCCATGTTTTTTTAGTTGATGCCGGTTTCTTTTAGCTCCTTAAGTCCTTGGGAAGATCTCACTCTTTAGGTGATATCTCTTTAAGACGAGATTGAAAGGGATTTTTGTTGAATAAATCGAACTGCCGATGTAAAGAAAAAAAGACGCGTTTCTTCATAGGTCCCTTTTACCTCATGCAAAACCGTACATATTAGAACCTTAATCGATGAGGATGAGCCATGAAATATCTCCTGTTTGTCCTTCTGATCCTCGCGGCCTTGAGCGGGACTGCTTTTGCGGATGATGTGACGACGGTACGAAATAATCTGGAGAGCAAACTCAATGCCGTGCTTGATGTCATGGGCCAAGAAGACCTTGACTCCAATGCAAAGCAGAATAGGGTCGTAGAAATTGTGGAGCCGTTGTTTGATTTTGCCCTGATGTCTTACTATGCCTTAGGAAAAACCACCTGGAGCGGTCTAAGCAGCGAAGATAAGAAACGCTTCACCAATCTTTTCACACGGATACTAAAAGAGACCTACCTACCGAAGTTAACCCTTTTTACTAATGCAAAGATAACTTTTGAAACACCTATAGATGAGAAAAATAAGATTCACATTCCAACTCATGTCTTCGCACAAGATGAAAACATGTCTCTTGTTTTTAAGTTCATTAAAAGGAATAACGATTGGAGGATCTATGATGTAGAGACTGAGGGTGTCAGCATCATCAGTTCGAACAGATCTCAATTTAATGAAACCTTGCAGAGCGGGACCTTCGATGAGCTATTAAAGACGCTGGAAGATATGAAATCAGACCAATAATCCCCTCTCCCTTGCGAGCCTCTATCATGAAGAAAGCCGATTCTCTAACTGTGGGATTTTTTGACAAGGTTATCCTGGAGTGGCCTCGTCTTTCCATTGTATGTCTGTTTTTTGTGATCACCTATCTCGGGTATCATGCAAAGGATTTCAGGCTTGATGCGTCGTCGGAGACGCTGGTTATGGAGGGGGATGAAGACCTGGAGTATTCACACCTTATAGATTTACGATATGGCGTGGCCGACTTTCTGGTTGTAACGTATGCCCCGGAAGAGGACTTGTTCGCAGAGAGAACGCTGAATAGACTAGGCCAACTGCAGAAAGACCTGGAAAGAGTACAAGGCGTGGAATCGGTTGATTCCATACTCAATGTCCCGCTCTTGGAGAGCCCGCCGGTTCCTATAAAGGAATTGGCCTCCAACATCAAAACCCTGGAATCCCCGAAGGTCGACCTTGAATTGGCCCGAGAGGAATTCAAGAACAGCCCTCTTTACAGCAATCGTCTGGTCAGTTCGGACCTCAAAACAACCGCACTTCGTCTCTTTCTTCCAGAGGATCAGGTATACGAAGATCTTCTTTTGCGGCGAAACCGTCTTCGTGAAAAACAGGGCAATCTAGGTCTTACCAATATAGAGAACTCTGAGTTTGAAACCGTCTCTAATGAGTTAAAGCAGCACAGGGGCCAGATGAGAGATTCCGTTCATCAAAGGATCCTGGCTATACGCGAGACCATGGAGCCGTACCGGCAGGATGCCATACTTTTTCTCGGCGGCCTCAGTATGATTACAGACGATCTGATCAGCTTTGTGAAGAGTGACTTGAAAGTCTTTGGCATTGGCATATTCTGCTTCCTCGTCATTACCCTCGGTGTTATTTTCAGAAGACTTCGCTGGATTGTCCTGCCCATGTTTTGCTGTGCCCTTTCCGCCCTCTGCATGTTTGGGGTACTGGGGCTTTTCGGATGGGAGGTCACGGTCATCTCCTCTAATTTTGTTTCGCTTCAGCTCATTATTACCATGGCCATTGCTATTCATCTGATCGTCAGATACCGGGAACTCCGACTTAAGAATCCTGAAGCTGAAAACCGGGTCCTGATCCTGGAGACCGTGCGCCTGAAACTTCAACCCTGCCTTTTTGCCGCTTTGACGACTATCGCCGGTTTTGGGTCGCTGCTCTTCTGCGATATCAAGCCGGTCATCAACTTCGGATGGATGATGACCGCCGGTCTAGTCATTTCTTTGATTCTCACTTTTCTCCTTTTTCCGTCCGCGCTCATGCTGTTGAAAGTTGAACAACCATGGAAGCCCGGCCATTCAAGCTTCTCCTTCCTCCCGTTACTCTCAAGATTTACGGAAAAACATGGCACCTTGATTCTCGGTGTCAGCTTAATCACGCTTGTTCTGAGCGGCGTGGGTATATCAAGATTGAGGGTTGAAAACGCCTTTATCGATTACTTTAAAAAGTCTACCGAGATCTACCAGGGCATGAAAATGATCGATCAGAATCTAGGAGGAACCACACCTCTGGATGTCATTGTCGATCTGGATCAATCCAAGGCGGAACCTACGGTCCAGACTATTGAATTCGTTGGGGGGAATGATGAGTTTATTGATGAATTTGATGAATTTGATGAATTCGAAGACATGAGCGATGATGAGAAGTACTGGTTTACTGAAACCAAGATGGAGAAGATCTCAAAAATCCATGACTATCTCCAGGGTTTGCCGGAGGTCGGCAAGGTGGTTTCTCTGGGGACGATGTTAGCGATTGCCCAACGACTAAACGACGGGAAACCTCTGGACAGTTTTCAGATGGCCCTTTTGTATGAAAAGATACCCGAGGAATACAGAGCCGATCTGCTTAAGCCGTATCTATCCATAGAAAATGACCAGGTCCGATTCGAGGCCCGAATCAAGGATTCCGAAGAGTCACTAAAACGGAATGAATTTTTGAAAAAAGTCCGGTATGAGCTGATCAATCAGATTAAATTAAGGGAAGATCAGGTCCGCCTAGGCGGGTATCTGGTCCTTTACAATAATATTCTTCAGAGCCTCTTCAGCTCACAGATCCTGACCATCGGGATCGTGGTTGTCGTGTTAATGGCCATGTTTCTCGTGTTATTCAGGTCCTTAAAGGTCTCCCTGATTGCCATTTCGCCCAATATTCTCTCTGTGGGCGTTGTCCTAGGCATGATGGGGTGGCTTAACATCCCTCTTGACATGATGACGATTACCATCGCTGCCATCAGTGTGGGGATCGCCGTGGACAATACCATTCATTATATCCACAGATTCGAGGAAGAGTTTCGGGTTGATCGGAATTATATCCAGACGGTTCATCGATGCCATGGAAGCATCGGATATGCTATGTATTACACCTCCATTACGATTATCGTCGGTTTCTCCATATTGGCCCTGTCCAACTTTGTCCCGAGCATCTATTTTGGGCTGCTGACCGGTCTGGCCATGCTCATTGCCTTGATCGCGGCCCTGACGCTGCTTCCGCAGCTCATTATCGTGGTCAAGCCCTATGGCGCGGAGAACGGAACAACCAGAGAAAAGAAGTGAAAACACTAGAAGAACGGAGCGCTATAATGGAAGAGGGAATTGTCCTGATGAACAGAGCAAAAAAACGACCGACTCTGATGGCTGTCTTGGGTTCACTGTTTGTCTTATTGGTTTACGGCTGTGCCCATAAGATTGATTTACCCCCATCAGGACCATCGGGGCGTCTCACGCTCTCTCAGAACGAACCCATTCACTTGGCAAGCGCCGCACAGGATTTGAATCCTTTATATCTGGCACAGGGTCCTCAGGTGGATCCCGGGGAGGGTGAATTTGATGAATTTGAGGACTTTGCTGAGTTTGATGATGATTTTGAGGCCGAGCTGATCAGTGTTGCAGATCCTCTGGAATCCTGGAATCGTGCCATGTTTCACTTCAATGACAAACTCCTTACTTGGATTCTGAAACCTGTCAGTACAGGATACGGGGCTATAGTTCCTCAGCCTATGCGCAGGGGCGTCAGAAACTTTTTTAAGAACTTGGAGTTCCCTATCAGTTTTGTCAATTGCCTGCTCCAGGCCAAATTCAAGGGAGCGGGAACAGAGTTGGCCCGTTTTACCGTCAATTCCACGATTGGTTTGGCCGGCTTTCTAGATGTGGCAAGAGAAGATCTGGGGATGGACGAACGTGAAGAAGATTTTGGGCAGACCCTGGGTGTTTATGGGTTGGGCCCGGGGATATATATCTTTTGGCCCATATTTGGGCCTTCCAGCCTGACTAATACGGTCGGTCTGGTGGGTGATGGCTTTCTAGACCCTTTGAATTACCTATCCAAGACCAAATACACGATCGCTGCAAAAGCCTTTAATGTGACCAATTCTTTCTCATTGGATCAGGGAGAAGATTATGAAGATCTAAAGAGAATGGTTGATCCCTATATCGCATGGAGAGATGCTTATTTTCAATCCCAACAGAAGAAGATAAAAGAATAGATCCCCATCCCTATAAATTCATCTATTTCCAGCGATTCATCCGGAGTCAATTCCTGAAATAATCGCGGATTATCCTAAAATCGCTGCCAATATTGCTTTTTCAGAACTCTTTTTATGTCTTATGTACAAAGTGTAATCTCAAGCGCTGTATAAGAGGGAGATTATGATTGATCAGGACCTTAAGAGGTTTGCGTCCATCTTTGATGCGATGATGGATGCTGTCTACGTGGTTGATGATGAATTCAATGTGCAATACATGAATGATGTCATGATGAAGGACTATGGTGAAGGTATTGGTCAGAAATGCTATCGCGTGATCCAAAAGAGAGATGGCATATGTCCACATTGCATGGCATCTGAAGTGTTTCAAGGAGAGAGTGTTCGTTGGGAACGGTATGTTCCTTCCCAGGACCGGACATACACCCTTATTGAGTTTCCTTTTAGGGGTTCAGATAATTCCATATCAAAGGTGTCTATCTGCCGCGATATTACCGAGAGCAGAAAGGCTGAAGAAAAGGTTAGGGCGTCAGAGGAGTACTATAAACGGTTGTTTGAGAATATACACTGCAGTGTATACATGAGCAGTAAAGAAGGAAAATTTGTCGATGCCAATCAGGCCCTTTTGGATATGTTGGGGTATGAAAGCAAAGAGGAATTTCTCTCAATCGATATAGAGAAAGACCTCTATGTTAGATCTGAAGATCGTCAGAAGTTCCAGAAGCTGATCGAACGGGATGGTCGTGTGACGGACTATGAAGTGGAGTTCAAGCGCAAAGACGGAAGTATCGTTTCAGTCTTGCATACGAGTCAAGCCCGCTATAATGAGCAAGGAGAGGTTTTGGGTTATGAAGGCTTGAACGTTGATCAAACAAAGCGAAAACAGATGGAGAAGGATCTCCAAGAAGCCAACGATTTCTTGAACAATGTCATAAGGAGTTCTCCCAATGCTATCATGGGCGCAGATATGAAAGGGAATATCTTTATTTGGAATAAATCGGCGGAGGAGATATTGGGATATAGCGCCAACGAGGTGATCGGGAAGATGAATATAAGAAAGATCTACCCCAAAGGCATGGCCAAAGAGGTTATGAAGATGATGCGGAGCGCCGAATACGGAGGGACCGGCAAATTGCGGGCTTACCCCATGACTCATATGAAAAAGGATGGAGAGGTCATCGAGGGTTCCCTATCTGCGGCTATTATATACGATGCCCGGGGGAGAGAAGTTGCTTCTGTTGGGATATTCGTTGATCTCAGAGAAACACTGAAGATGGAACGAAGGTTGCGAGAGACACAAGAGCAATTACTTCAATCGGAGAAGCTGGCGGCCATGGGGAGACTTATCTCTGAAATCGCCCATGAACTGAATAATCCCCTTTATGGGATTATGAATACCTTGGAGTTACTCAAAACAGAGGTCTCTCCGGAAAACAAGAGAAGGAGGGTCCTTGAGATGGCCCTCTCTGAAACGGTTCGCTTATCGGAACTGCTTCGAAACATGCTCAGTTTTTCCAAAGCCGAAGAAGAAGAAAAACAGCCCGTAGATGTCAATACCGTGCTGGATGAAATCTTGGTTCTGATGGCGAAACAACTCAGGGAAAACAGTATAAGGACTCAATGTATGTTTGAGGATCATTTGGGAAAGGTCTTTGCCTCAAAAAATCAACTTCGCCAAATTTTCCTCAATATGATTACGAACGCAAGGGAAGCCATGCCGGATGGAGGGAGTCTCACCATAAAGACTATATCAAAGGGGGAAATGATCCATATCGAGCTCTTGGACACAGGCCTGGGGATCAGGGAAGAGTATCTGGATAAAGTATTTGATGCCTTTTTCACGACCAAAGACAGCGTCAAAGGAGTCGGTCTCGGCTTGTCTGTCTGTTACGGATTTGTGAAGGATCATGGTGGAGATTTGAAAGTCACGAGTAAAGTCGGAGAAGGGACGACTTTTACCATCATCCTTCCCATATACAAGGAAGGTCCATCAAACGGGAATCAGCCTTGAACCGTTAGCCTTGATGTCTTTCTCCCTAGTTTAACGGATTCCATAATGCCGAACGATTTTGTGTATGTGTTCTAGAACAAGAAGCCCGTCTGGTGGCCTAGGGTCTCATATCATATATCTCCTGGGACTCATTTTGAAGATCCCCGTAACAAACTAGGGGGAATGCACTCGTTGGTGTATTTTCAGGGCTCTTGATGGAACACTCGATTGTTTAAAAATGTGTAATGAGGCATGGACCATTCCCACAAGACGATATCTATTGGGTCCAGTGGCAGTGATCTGAACTTTGAGGGTTTGAGAGGCCGTTCTTTCCAAGCGAGCTAAATATTCTGCCATTAGTTCTGGGGCGTAAACCCTCAAAGTTCAGATCACTGCAGGTTTCAATGGAACTCTTTTTGAGATATCGTCTTGAAGGAACAGCCCATGCTTCATCTTTCACTTGATCCGCGAATATATGATACAGTGCATTACTTAACAAAAAGGAGGAGAACTTATTTTGAGTGATCAAGAAATAAAAAATAGGACGCAGGAGACTGCGAAAAAGCTTTTTGGCGGAGGGGTCAAAATGGATCCCCCATATTTCCTGTGGAAGGCCTTTGACAAAGATTTGGCCAAGGATTTTTCGAAGTTTATCACGGGAAATCTCTATTCCAGAACGGTTCTCACATTGTCTGAAAGACAGATGGTCGCTTGTGCCATATTGGCGGCATTGGGAGCCAAGGCAGAATTGAGACTTCACGTAAATGCCGCTTTGAATGTGGGCTGTGAGCCGAGAAAACTGGCAGAGGTCTTTTTCCAGGTGGCTACCTACGCAGGGATGCCTGCTGTGAACGAAGCGCTTGGGGTCTACCGTGACGTCCTGAGAGAAAGGGGAGAATGGCCCATTGAGTGATGAATCATCTGACGAACATGTCGAATCAAGCACCTATGCCCAGGAAAAACCGTTTCTGACCTTTCCTGTTATGTCTCAGAATTATCTTGAATAAGGTCTTACTGCATCGATTCAAAGGGGACATGGAACTGGCTAAAATTATAGAAGGTATTTCTGGGACACGACGCTGGGTAGAAATGATAAATTATATGAAATTAAGTCTATTTGCATGAATATAGTTGACAAATATATTTAATTGATGTCTAATTATTGGTAATCTGGCATAAAAGGTCTCAAGAAATGACATAATCTTGGCAGAAAACCCACCATCCTGAGAGGATAAGCATGCAAACAAATACAATAGCCAAAAAGCTAAGTGGGAGGCGACCTGTAACCCTAGATTATGTTGGCAATTCCTTCCGTGCCCTTTTTATAAACCACTCTTCGGGCGATGCCTTTTATCCGGAAGTGACCCCGGAGACGGTTATCCGGGAGGTCACCGAATTCAGCAACAAAAGAATGATAGACCGGGATCTTGCGGGGCAAGAGGCATCAGAGAAACGGGCTGTCGGAGAAGACTCACACGTGGCTGTCTTTCAAAGCGATAATGGGGGCAGACGCTTGGGGCTTGAGCGAAGGGAGTTCTCATATGATATCCATCTGCCCGAAAGACGCTCCGATACAATCCGAAGAAGTCGTATTGACCGAAGAAATGGTTTATTCACCCGAATGAATTCGAGAAAATGGCGTGACACCGAAAGAAGAGCAGCCTTTCTTTAGAAAGCGGTGTAGGCCTTTCAACGGGCTTTGCTTTTTAGGAAAATAGTTGGTGATCTTCATTACGACAAATCCCCTCCCCCTATAGGTTCTCTCCCTTCATGTGAGTGGTTCAGCCGATGAGTAACCCCCTGATTCACCATCAAGGCATCATCTGCCATTCGACAGGCTCATGGCCCTGAGTAAGTCGAAGGGCTGCGTTGCCTTCGATCGCTC
>JAFGFY010000228.1 GCA_016930795.1 Deltaproteobacteria bacterium | reverse complement strand
GTGACGACAAGGTCAACCTCACCGGGTATCTCTGTTACGCTGCGATAAACCTTATACCCCAATATCTCATCTGATTTCGGATTGACCGGATAGACCTCACCAGAGAAGTCACTATCAGCGATATTTTTTACAATGACATAGCCCAGTTTTCCGGGAGTTCCACTGGCGCCGATGACTGCCACGGATCTCGGTTTGAAAAATCGATCCATCAATTCCATGATTATTCACCATTCCTTTTATCGTATTTTTATACATTATCAATCCAAAAGATTGTCGTCCTATAAGAGTGTCCTTAAGCGGCTCGCAGCCCACACGAGGTTTATGCGGCCGAAAGAATGATGCGCGCGTCCACAACCACGGCTCCGTCCTTGTAACAGAATACCGGGTTCATGTCGATTTCTTCAATTTCCGGTGTCTCATTGACGAAGTCGGAAAGTTTCAGAAGCATCCGCTGCAGATAGGCCACATCAGCCGGTTCTTGGCCGCGATAGCCTTCCAGCAATTTCTTGCCCTTGATCTCGTTGATCATATCCTCGGCGTCGGACTCTTCGATGGGTATGATGCGGAAGGCGACATCCTTCAATACTTCCACGAATACGCCGCCCAAGCCGAACATGATCACAGGACCAAAGCTGGGGTCCTTGATCATACCTATGATGACTTCGGTGCCGGATTTTCCCATGGGTTGTACCGAAACACCCTCTATGTTAGCCGTGGGAACCGCGGCCTTACAGGACCGCATGATCGCATCGTAAGCCTTCTCGACCTCGGCTTTGCTCTTCAGATTGACCTTCACGCCACCGGCGTCACTCTTATGGCTGATATCGATTGAAGAAACTTTCAATACTACGGGATATCCGAATTTCTCACTCAACTCTACAGCCGCCTCTTTAGTCGCGGCCAATTGCGTGTCCGTACAATTGATGCCCGACTGGATCAGAATCTGCTTGGCTTCAATTTCGGTAAGAACAGTGCGATTCTCTTGCCTGGCTTGAGCCAGAATTTCTTTTGGCTTCATTACCCCCCCTTTACAATATCACGAAACTGTGGATTGGTTTGGAACATCCACGATCTTGATACTAATGGATCTCTAGTGAATTCATTAAAAATGACAATTATCACAAAAATTTTTATCAATCAACATAATATTGGCTATCTTATCTGGTGTTACGTGATCATAGCCTTCAGAGTATGTTTCCCGCACCGGTTACATGCACCTTCTCATTCAGGTTGATTTAGCGTGACTAAGGCGTGATGATGAATACCAGTACCTCAGCCGGTTTACCGTCATTGATAATCATTTCGCGTTCTTCATTGGCGCCTATGAAAATCAAGTCCCCCTGATTCAGGGTGTGGCTTTCATCCCTCCCGTTGACGGTGATGGAGCCCTTGACGATGTAGTAGATCTTCTCCGTTGGCGAACCGGACATTTCAGCACCGCCGTTGGGTTGGAAATAGGAGTAAAAGACCTTTACACGTTTGGATTCTTCGACAAACTTCTGCAACCCATAGACATTGAAATGTTTGGGCGCCTCATAAGGTGTGCCGGCGGCATCCCTAATAGTTTTCATACGCTTCTCCAAATGATACGTTCAGGTTATTGCCCGATTGCGCTTTCTCCATATTTTATCCCGCGGGGTTCAGCATGATTTCGCCCAGGTTGACATTGGAGTCCGTTTTGACTTCGATGGATTGACGAGCATATCTTTTGTGTTCGATCACAATCTGATATGTTTGATTCGGTGCCAGTCCGTCGAATTCAAAATCACCCAGGAAATCGGTCTCGCAGACCTGTTTTCCCGCCTTATCTTTTAAAGTGACCTTAATCCCATCGGCACAGGCCTCCTGCTGGTCTGCCAGCAAGACCTCTCCCGCGATAAAGCGCTTTGGCAGATTGCGATACAGGACATTGGGTTTCAGTCCGTATTCAGGATTTAATTCCTCTATGCCGGGGGATTTTACCGCCCTAGAAATTTCGCTTTCCGGATCATCCAGATCGCCAAACAGCAGCGCCCCGGTGGGACAGGCCTCAACACACCGTGGTTCTTTCCATCCCTGTTCAAGCAGATGGACGCAAAAGGTACATTTTTGGGGAATGTTTTTTTCCTCATTCCAGGTAATCACCCTATGTGGACATGAGGAGACAATCTCCCTTTTTCCGACGGCTTTTTCAGGATCAATCAGGACAATGCCATCCGGACGCCGATAGACCTCACCATTAACCGCCTTGTTGACACAGGGCGCGTCAGCGCACTGGAGGCAGGGTAAAGGGATATAATCCACCTTGACTTTAGGACACGTGCCCCTTTCCTTTTCGGTTAAACGCATCCACGATTTTCCTTTATTCGGCTGCGGCGCGGAGAAAGGAGGGTAATTATTCCCTGAAAATTCATCTTTGCACGCTAGAAAGCAGTTATAGCAGCCATTACATCTGTCTATATCTATTACCATTCCGTATCTGGCCATTCTATTAACCCTCCCACTTTTCTATTTCAATAAGACATGAATTGGGCGTCATGCCCGGCGCGTTTTGAGACATCATCCTGGATGACGTAAGGATATTCACACATCCGCCCCGGTCAACGGATACTGCATTGCCAGGCTCCAGGGGGTCATAATTGGCCGAGGACCCATAACTGTGAATAACACCCGCCGGCACCCGTTCGGTGATCACGGCTATGCAGAGGACCGTGCCACGGTCATTATATAGTTTCACGATATCATTGTTATAAATACCGCGTTCGGCGGCATCTGCCGGGTTTATCCTCACAGGCCACCAGGCATAATTGTCTTTGATGATACGATGACCGGGAATCTCATTCAGCCACTCGGCGTGCTTGTCATAATGGGTATGGAATGAGAACCTCGGATGAGGACTGATGATCTGAAGGGGATACTTCTTTCTCAACTCACTCCTGTGCCCTTCCCAGCTAATAATATAGTGAGGCAGCGGCGGCCTCTCGTCATCATCAGGCAGATTTTGCTTCAAGCTTTGAGACACAAACTCTATCTTCCCGCTATAGGTCCCCAGTTCGTCTTCCTTATCTGTCTTACGTTTGGGGTTGAGCGGGTCGGGGGTGTCACATTTCCGACCTTCGGCAAACCAGCGCAGCGCCGGCGTGGGTTTATAATCATCCCCGGGGCTTATGACAATGTACTTCTTCTTATTAAACTCCTCCCAGCTCATCAGCTTGGGCAGGTCGGATATCTCGTAATAGGCCCTGGCCCAGTCCATCTCGGTCCTTCCGCCATCCGTATATTCTTCCCTCATACCCAGTCTTTCTGCGAGTAGAGAAAGGATCTCATAGTCTGATTTTGACTCCCACAAAGGCTCTATACACTTTTCCTGGCGAACGATGATCCTGAAATTGCATCCATTGCTCCCATGGCTGCTGTAGCCGCCGGCCGCCGCCCATTCGCCAAGATCATCCCGCTCAATATGGGTGCAGGCAGGAAGAATAATGTCCGCGAAATTGGTTTCACTGCTCCACCAGCAGTCCTGGTTAACAACGAATTCCAGCTTCGGACTTTGATACATCCGAACCCATTTGTTTGTGTCAGACATGGTACCCATAAAACTCCCACCGTAACGATAGAACAACTTTACTTCAGGGTATCCTTCCATTGGATAGGTATAGGGAATAAACTGCTGATCCAGGGATTGGCCGCAGAATCCTTCACCTTTCCAGCTGATTGGAGGGTTCAGGACAGCGTCAGGCAGGGTCAGCCTGTAAAGGCGCTGTTTCGTCGGGTTGTTAATTTTGAGTCTCGCGGCCCTAGTGATCGCCATCCTCGTATCAAGATCCGCGTAACCCGGAAAATAGTATTTGGTATCAGAAGGGGCCCCCATGGCCGTCCCCCATATGCTCCTTCCCGGTTTCCCAAGACCCTGCATGGCCTGAAGAAGCACCATTAGCCTTGCCCATTCAGTACCAAAGGCCGTTCTGCAGGCCCCGCCTTCTCCACCTCTCGTTCCAGCGGAAAGAACCGTCTTCTTCGCCGCCCATTCCCGTGCCAGGGATCTGATTTTACGGGCTGGAATCCCCGATTCACCGGCTGCCCACTCCGGGGTCTTGGGCTGTCCGTCGTCCTCTCCCAGGATATGCTTCCTGAATTCTTCAAATCCTAATGTCCGGTCTTTTACATATTTCTTGTCATAAGTATCATCCGTGATCCACGTAAAGGCTATAGCCATGGCCAGCGCCGCCCCGGAATCCGGCCGTAACGGCATCCATGTGCCGTCCATGTGCGCGGCTGTGTAGTTGTAATAGGGATCCAGAAATATCATTTTCACACCCTTTTCCTTCAGCCACTGTCGCCATATCACAGAGTCCTGTCCCGAGTATATCGCCCTCGTTGAATCAGGATCATTCGACCAGAAAACGATCATCTCCGCGTGCTTTAATGTGTCTTCAAGCAGATCATATTGCTCGGGCATGCCCAGCCTCCAGTAAAATCCCCATGCGTGGGTCGCCCCCCAGTGCCAGCCTTCCCAGCTGTCCGGGTTATCAAAGACCGGCGTGTACTCCAGCATGCCCATAAAACGGAGAAAGGGTCCCATCTTGTAACCCACAATCCCCCAGTTATGATGTGAAGAGGTCAGACCCGTGATTGCCGCTCCTCCATAAGCCTTCCTAATACGCTTTATCTCTCCAACAGTGATATCAAGGGCCTCGTCCCAGCTGATGCGTTCATAACCGGAAATACCCCTATTTTCCTGATTACGTTTACCATTGGGATCAAAGTCTATCCTTTTAAGGGGATATTTGATGCGGTCCGGTGAATATAACCTCGTTCTTTCGGCATGGATAAAAGGCGCGAGATTGGCCTTTAAGGGCGGTGTATATTTCTTCCCTCCGGCCTCAATCGTCCATGGCTTAAAATCGCTTTCCTTCATCACCAGGGGCTGTATCCGGGTAACCTTCCCATCTTTGACGGTTACGGTAATCGGCCCTTCATTCGTGCAGTTTGTAAATACTTTTTCCATAACAATGTCCTTTCTCACCTCTTTTAGTGGTAACCTAAAATTGTATCACTGCATTCTCGTTCGCATTTGTTTCCATCAACCACCCATAATAGGTCTTCTGTACCACGGCCCTGATAAAAGTCTCGGTATTGATAAGTCCGTTGATAGAGGAGATTTTTTTCTTCAAAAATTCATACAGCATTTCGGTATCCTTCGTATGAACACAAACAATCATGCCCGACCGGTTGCTTAGGGTCAAGATGAAATAGACCTCCGGATACGAATAAAGATTGCTGCATGTGTTTTTTACTTCCTTCGGGTCCACATCCAGTATGATAAAGGCGTTTGCCGAATAACCCAGCCTGGAAGGGTTTGGGACCCCGCTGATTTTGATAAAGCCCTCTTTGACCAGGGCGGATATCCGTCTGTAAACGGTCGTGACATGAATCCCCAGTTTCTCGGCCAGTACCACCGGTTTTGTGCAGCCGTCTTTTGCCAGTTCCTCGATCAGGGTCCAATCGGTCTCCTTTAATTTTACCCGGCCGTTGGGAAAAGGCTCTTTTTCAAAGAACCTGTCATAGCGTTTGTAGACCTCTTCAACAAAATAAAATTCGGCATGTGTGATGCCGTCAATCGTGTAAAGTTCATTTCGGATGAAATGATGCAGCTGGGCCCACCTGGAAAAATATACTATAACCAGGATGTCCAGGCGACCAAAAATCGTCTGAACGAGGTTGACATGAAAATGTCCACTCAGGAGATCGCATATATGATCGATTTTGGTCGGGTCCGCTTTGATAGCGACGACGGCACTCGCGGACAGGTTCAGCTTGTAAGGGTTTGGCTGGGCCCTGATGGTGATCAATTTGGACTCAATAAGGCCTTCCACCCTTTTTGCCACGGTCCTCGGGGTAATGCCCAGCCGGGCGCCCAGGTCCGAATAACTGACGCTTCCGTCTTTTTGTAGTTCCGCGATCAATTTAAGATCAGTCTTGTTGTTTATCAACACACCCTGGTCCTCGTTTCTCATCATTTGATAGAGGAAACTCCGGTTTCATCCATGGCCGGAGCGGTCCAGATCAGGTCTTGGTGTATTAAATGCAAAATATGAGCACTGTGTCAAGTGAATTATGCGGTTTTTTCTTATAAAACAAAACTTATTGCATAATTTTGTCTATTTATGGCCCACCCACCTTGCGGTTTTGGGTATAAAACATATCTTTTTCCCTGTGCAGTGTTATTTTGTCTTGACACCCATGGCGAACCTTTCTATATTACTCACTTTCTCAAAAATTGTTCTCTTATCACGGAGTCCCAAAATCATTTTGGAGGTTAACAGTGGCAACAAATAAATATGAAATGCTTTTTTCACCCTATCATATCGGTAAGGTTCAATTGAAAAACAGGTTTGTAAAAACAGCGGCACAGACTTATTTTTTCGAATCCGGGGAGAACCGCGTTGGCGATATCGCCAAGGCATTCTACGGAGCCATAGCAAAGGGTGGTGTCGGTCTTATTATTACCGAGACACCTGCTATGGAATGGCCTTTGCTGGAAGACGGCGACCGCAGGTTCAGGGTTGATGATGACAAGTATATTCCCCAAATCAAAGAATTAACAGATCTAGTTCATAGTTACGATTGTAAAGTATTCACGCAATTCTACCACCGCGGCCCCTGGGGAAAGGAGTATAGTTTTATATCAGATCGTGTTGCCGCTTCACCGGTTGTGTTTACGTCCCCATATGACGTTCATGAAGATACCCCGCCACGGGCGTTAAGCGTTGAAGAGATAGAATGGTGGATTGACCATTTCGCCAGCTGCGCTGTACGGGTGCAGAAGGCCGGATATGACGGAATTGAAATAAACGCTGGCGCCGACCATCTCTTTCATACATTTATTTCACGATACTGGAACAAGCGTGATGATGAATACGGCCCACAATCATGGGAAAATCGAATGAGATTCGTTCTTAACACTATAAAAGAGATCAAGAAACGGTGTGGAGAAGACTGGCCGGTCCAGGTGCTTATGAATGCTTATGAATTCGGTTGCGGCGATGAGGGAATAACCAAGGAGGAAGGCATAGAGATCGCGAAGATATACGAATCGATAGGTGTTGATTCTCTGCAGGTCAGAAACCATCTGTGCGGACATCACCAGGGTTCTTATCTTCATAACCTGCTCTGGTATCCTGAACTATGTATCCCCAAGGAAGACATACCAGAGGAAATGGACTTTAGTCATTATGGCGATCTGATCAATGTGCCGTCTGCCGCCAGAGTTAAAAAAGAGGTCACCAGGCCGACAATTATGACTACAGGCGGATTCACCGCTGATTCCGCGGAAATGGTCCTCAAAAGGGGTGATGCCGACATCATCGGTTTTAACAGGCGGCTTTTTGCGGATCCGGATTACCCGACCAAGATAAAAGAAGGTCGACCCGAAGATATACAGCCCTGCACCCATTGCTGTAACTGCGCGAAATTATACAACCAGGTCAGAGAATGCCGTATAAACCCGGCCTTTGGTACTACGAAGTACGAAATCGACAAGGCCGACAAAAAGAAAAAAGTCATCGTGATCGGCGGCGGACCCGCCGGAATGCAGGCAGCCAGGGTCTGCGCCATCAAAGGCCATGATGTGACATTATATGAAATGGAACCATATCTGGGTGGAAATGTCCCATGTGCCGCGGCCATAAAAGGCACTGAGATTGAAGACCTTCCGGAAATTGTAAAATTTTTTAAGACCCAGCTCAAAAAGCTGGGGGTTAAGGTGCATCTGAAGAAAATGCCTGATTCGTCTGAAATAATCGCAGAGAAACCAGATGCCGTGGTTGTCGCGCTGGGGGCTGTACCGGAATACCCGGATATACCGGGGCTTGACGGCCCTAATGTTATTAAAACAATGACTTTATACAGATTGACAAAGTTCGTTCTCAGATACCTCAGTCCGGAATTCTCAAATTGGTTTACCAAAATAAGACTGCCCGCCGGGTGGAACCCTTTTAAGACCATTGGGAAAAGGGTTGTTATCATAGGTGGCGCCATTCAGGGATGCGAGTTGGGTGAATTCCTGGCCAAGAGGCGCCGAAAAGTGACCATCGTCGATACGGCTGAAGAATTAGGAGATCTGCTTACCCCTGAATATAAGAACCGTCTGTTCCAATGGTTTAAAAAGAAGGGCGTTGAATTATATGCAGGTGTCAAGCTGGTGGAGATCAATAAGCAAGGATTAAAAATTATCACCAAAGAGGGCGAGGAAAAGACATTGGAAGCGGATCATGTCATACCCATTGGATTTGCGCGAAATGTCGGCCTGTATGAAGAACTTAAGGGGAAAGTCCCGGAGCTTTACGCGATCGGTGACTGCGATAATCCAGCGATAATACCCGATGCAACCGCAGCAGGCTGGAAGATTGGTAATCAAATATAGGGACCACTACCGTTCTTTTGTTGGAATAGCCTGTTCCAGTTTCACTCTAACGGTCTGAGTATTCTTCCGCCTATCAAAACATTCTTTGGCTGGGAAAAGATATTTGGTAGGCGGAAGGCCTTACCTAAATGCTAGTCTCCTTCAGGAGATGAAACCTCTTCCTCAGATCCCAGTCTCTTCTCTATACAACGGTGATAATCATAAGAATCACGTCTATAACCGAATCTTATACATTCATCACTAGCATTCCTATATAGAGTCTCATAATCATCTTTAGACTCACCGTTTGTAGCACACCCGGTAATCATGACGAACGCTGTTAATAATAAGGCACCAAGAAACAATCTTTTCAATAACATGATATTACGCCTCCCTGAATATGGTTTTTTGCCTGTTTTCAAAGCTAAAAACAGGACATCTGCGCCACGTTTCAAAGACAATGTTTCAAGTCAAAGATCAATACACTTTGATCACTCCTCGTATTTATCGATTAACTCCCTGAGCTGTTTGATTTCATCCGGCGAAATCGCGGACTCGCGGAAAAAGGCCTTAACCAGTTCAACACAGGAACCCCCGAAAATGCGATCTCCGATATCAAGGGCGATGGCAGTCGAGGCTTCCCTTCGAGGCATTGTCGATTGGAATATAAACTTGTTTCCCTCCTGACGGTGAATGAGCCAGCCCTTTTCCTTCAACCTTCCCACCTGAACCTGGATGGTCGATCGCGACAAATTCCGGCCATGCTCAGCATTTACTTCACGCAGAATCTCGGTCACAGTCAGTTCTCCGGCCTTCCACACCGCATCCATGATCTCAAATTCCGCGGGTGTTAGTCTGGGTAAAGCGCCTTTTTCCATACCAAAACCTCCCTGTTGACAATTGTCAACAATTCTAACGACATTTGTCAATACTGTCAAGTCTTTTTTTCATCAATACATTATTTACTGACAAATTTCGATTTTATCACGCCTATGGAAGGTTGATCTATATACAATAAAGCGCCTGATATTTCGAAGGATTTGGATATATAAAAGAGGGAAGATGATCTAGCAAAAAAGGATTATATGGGAATGCACAGATAGACTGCCGCGCCCGCGGCAAGTATTTTGACGACTATGTTGAATGTCTTTTGTTGGATTCGATGCACCGCCATGACACCAAGAATCCCGCCAATCACAATACATGGCAGTAAGGCTATATTGGTCTTAAGGGAGTGGACGGTGATGAGACCAAGCCTGTGGCTGAAGGGAAGCTTGGACAGGTTGAGAATCCAGAAAAACCATGCTCTCGTTCCGACGAAAGCCTCTTTGCGAAGACCCATGGCCATCAGATATATGATCATCACCGGTCCAGCGGCATTGGCCATCATACTCACAAACCCGGCCAGCACACCCATTAAGACAGCAAAGAGCCAATAGTTGGGAACCCTGTCATCGGGCACCTTCCGATCCTTCAGCCATGAAACACCCATAAGAACAAGAATCAGTATACCGATGAAGATCTTCAAATGGTCACTGGAGAGATGTCCCATGCAAAGGTATCCCAGCATGATTCCAAGCCATGTCCATGGTAACAGGCGTGCCAATTGCCGCCATTCGACATGCCGCCGCCAGTAGATAATGGCAATGATGTCCGCCATGGCAAGCATAGGTAATACAAATCCCGTCGATTCCTTGGCCGGGATGATTGCAGCCATGAGAGGGATCACAAGGGTTCCGATGCCGGGAATGCCGGTCTTGGTAAACCCTATCATCACAGCGCATATCAGGGCAACGGACCATTGAATAGGTGAGAAATCAATCATGTTGTCTAGAGGGTATGATAATGGAGAAAATCCCTTCGAATATTAGGACATACGAATTAAGCTTTTCTTGCTTCTATTTCCTCCTGCATTTGGACTATGTCCTTATCTTCTATTCTGTATCCGAAGTAGAAAATTATAGCTGCTATTGCATACGCGGCTGCAGGTGAAAGCGCCATGATGGAACTGATGCCCTCAATCACGCGCGGCGTAGGATCCGCATTAGCCACAAATCCAATCGCCATCAGCCCACCAGCTATAACGCCGCTTCGGACTAATACGCCTATTTTGATGGGGAAGTTCATCAAACCCATGGTAAACGCCCGGATGTTTTGGCCCGTCTTCCATTCTCCATAAACTACCGTATCCGCAAACAGGGCCGTGTTCATGGAACCGGCAATCGAAGCCAACCCCGTAAAAAGGCAAAAAATCAACGTGAAACTCCAAGGGTCATTCCTAGCGAACCATGCTGAACCAAATCCGACCGCAGCCAGGGAAACAAATATCCAGTAGGAATTGCGTTTGCCTATCTTGACTCCAATCCATGTGGCCGCAAAGGTTCCTATCAATCTCGCAACACTGATGGTCAGGATAAACAAGGACAGAAAAGCCGGTTTGCCTACCACGTAAGTGAAATAATAAGCCGCCATGCCCGAGATGATCAAAAAACCGGAGCTGACGAATAAAAAAACAAGACTTAAATACATAAGAGGAGGGTTGCGAAGTACTAGGGCAGCAATTTCTTTTACCGATGGGCCCGATTCCTGCTCAGCAGGATTCAACACCTTTTCGTCATAGGGATCTTTTCCCTCGGTCATCTTGAATATATACCAGTAGCCAAGAACCATCATGAACGCATAAACGGCTACAGTGATTGTATAGCCTGTCATTTCATCCGTATGTGCGCCGAAAAAGACGATCATAGGCACTGCGGTTACGGAAAAAACCAATCCTGAAGCCGAAAATCCCTGCGCTCTACTCGTAGATAATATGGTTCTTTCCTCGGACAATTGGCTTAGTCGATCCAGCATCGAGCCGCTGGCAGCGACTACCACATTGAACAACAAGTGGCTTGCTATAAAACCAAATATGATGATCAATACCGCGGTCAGATCGCTCCCGATTTTTGTAAACTGAAAAACGACCAGGGGCGCGACAAGAGATGGGCCAAGCAAGAACCACGATCGGTATTTCCCTCCAAACCTCAAATTGACTTTTTGCAGAATGACGCCGCCCACAAGGGCGCACATAATGTCGATGACGCTTGTGACAGCCAGGATTTGGCTAACGACCGTCAATGAGAATTGCGCATAATCGGTGAGAAATATCGCAAAGAAGTACACCTCCATGCTGATCATCATGCTGAAGAACAAATCCGGAACTCCGTAGGTGTATAGAAGTGTCTTCTTCAATCTTTCAGCCATGAAGTCGTTCCTCTAGTAAGAGCCATAGTTTGATAAGAACTCGCATTTTGTGGTAAGGAAGATAAGAGAATCGGGCTTGTGTGTCAAGTCCAATTCACATACGCCATATTGTGTATGCGAAACCCTTTCAAAATATGTAGCGTCTTATTATGTCTTGACACCCTAGGCTAACCGTTCTACAACTTCTATCCGGAAGAGGTGATTTCTTATCACCTCACAAAACCTCTATGAATGATCGTTATGAAAGGAGTTAATGTGAATAAAAAGCAATCCCGATTAATATTACTTGCTTTCAGCCTCTTAATTATTCTTGATGCCGGTTATGTATGGGCAAAAACTATAGAACTCCGTTTTGCTCAGCCTTTTTCACCAAAGCACACCATGCAAACCATGGTTTTTGAGCCGTGGGCTGAAAAAATCGAGAAGATGACCAAGGGCAGCGTCAAGGTCACCATGTTTTCCGGAGGAGCCCTTGGCAAGGCGGATGATCACTATTCTCTAGCCGAAAAAGGCATTGCCGACATTGTGTACGCCCTGCAGGATTACACTCCGGGGCGATTTCCCCTTACAACGGTATTCGAACTCCCATTCATGATTCCTTCCGCGGAAAAGACATCTGTTGCCATGTGGAAAACCTTTGAAAAATTTCCTGAATTTCAAAAGGAATATTCCAAGGTGAAAGTCCTGGCTTTATTCTGTCATCCCCAAGGGCATTTCAACACTGTGATAAAGCCTATAAGGGAAATAAGTGATTTAAAAGGCCTGAAATTCAGGACTGCCAGTCCCCATGTCACAAAGGCACTCAAGGCATTTGGTGCTGTCCCTGTGAGTATGGCGGTTACTGAGAGTTATACAGCCCTTGAAAGAGGTGTTGTTGACGGGACCGTCCTCCCATGGGAAGGCCTTTATGTGTTCAACCAGGCCGAACTGCTCAAGTATTCCACTGAAACGGATTTTTATACCATGAGTATGATGATAGTGATGAATAAAAGAAAGTACGATTCGCTCCCTGATGATATTAAAAATGTGATTGACGAGACAACGGGCATGGTCATGTCACGGGAAGCGGGAAGGGTCTATGATAATATGAGGCCTATTTATAAAGAACGCTGTCTTGAGAAGGGGATGCAGACCATTCAATTGTCCCCGGAAGACACAAAAAAACTTGAAGCATTGACAATGCCGCTCCGAGAAGAGTGGGTAAAGGAAATGGATGAAAGAGGACTGCCGGGAAAGGCGGTACTGGAATCTGCAATAGAGTTTATCAATGAATGATACAAAAACAACATGAGTGCGATCAAACCCACCTACATCCTTTTAAAAATCTTTAAAAGCTTGAGTATCTACCTGGCATATATCGGCGCCTTTTCTCTCTTCGCCATGATGTGCCTCACAATGGCTGATGTGTTGGGGAGGTATATCTTTAATAGACCTATTCTTGGTGTCTTTGAAATAACCGAGCTAATGGTGCTTATGCTTATCTTTTCCTTCTTGGGCTATACGCAGGCCCAGAAATCACATGTATCTGTTGATCTGTTCATAATGCTTTTTCCTGAAAGATTGACGGTCCTGATTGAGGTATTCAATCACTTTATCTGCCTCGCCATGATGGCATTAATCGCATGGATGGGTGTGGATAAGGCTCTTGAATTGATGGAGGCGGGGGAGGCGTCTCCAAACCTGGCTTTACCTACCTATCCATTTGTTTTTTTCCTTGTGCTGGGATGTGCCGTCATGTGCGCCGAATTTATCCGCGACATTATCATGTTCCTGAAAATCAATAAGGAGAATGCCGATAAATGAGTCCTGAGATTACGGGTATTCTTGGTATTCTTCTTTTACTCCTGCTCCTTGCCCTCAGGATGTATATCGGGATGGCCATGGCCCTTGTGGGATTTTTCGGATTATGGTCCCTGATTGGTTTTGACGCCGGCACTAGCATACTGGGCATTACACCTCTGGCAGAAGGATCTTCCTACACACTGAGTGTTATCCCTCTTTTCGTGCTTATGGGTCAGTTCGCGTTTGTTTCTGGAATCAGCACCGATATCTATAAAACCGTATATACCTGGATGGGACACTTGAGGGGCGGGCTGGCTATGGCAACCATCCTTGCCTGTGCCGGATTTGCCGCCATATGCGGTTCTTCACTTGCCACAGGCGCGACAATGGGTATGGTGGCGATCCCTGAAATGAAAAAATACCGCTATGATGACCGGCTTTCGACTGGAAGCGTGGCGGCAGGAGGCACGCTGGGTATACTCATTCCTCCGAGCATTGGTTTTGTTATTTACGGTATCCTTACTGAGGTATCCATAGGCAAACTGTTCATGGCGGGCTTTATTCCAGGGATACTGCTTGCCGCGCTCTTTACCATTACTGTTTACATTCAATGTTTCATAAACCCTAAAATGGGACCAAAAGGAGAAAAAAGATCATGGCAAGCCAAGATTAGGGCGCTCGCGGGGACATGGGGGATGCTGCTTCTTTTTATTATCGTCATAGGAGGGATCTATATGGGTGTTTTTACACCCACTGAGGCGGCAGGAATCGGTGCCTTCGGGGCTTTTCTCATTTCTGTATTTAAAAGAAAAATGAACTGGAATAAGCTTGTTGAATGTCTCATGGAATCTGGTAAAACCACCGCCATGATCTTTTTGATTATCATTGGCGCTAATATTTTCTCCACTTTTCTTGGTCTTGCACGGCTGCCCATGGGATTGGCGGATTTTGTAGCCAGTCTAGCCCTTCCAAAAATGGTTATCCTTTCGGGAATTATTATCATTTTTATAATACTGGGCTGCGTAATGGACTGTTACGCGATTATGATACTGACTGTACCGATTATTTTTCCTGTAATCGAGGCCATGCAGTTCGATCCAATCTGGTTCGGTGTCCTTATGGTCATAGTCCTTGAGATAGGATTAATCACTCCGCCCGTCGGATTAAACGTTTTTGTCCTGAAAAGCTCTGCCCCGGATGTACCCTTAACCGTTATATTCAGGGGAATATGGCCCTTTCTTCTTACAGCCCTTGTCGCTATAATCCTGCTGATCGTCTTTCCCCAGATCGCACTTTTTCTTCCCTCTTTGATGTGAATAATTTGAAGAGTTGATAAGGGTCTTGTTCTTGTGTGTCAAGCCTATTATTGTAATTCGCTCGCTGTGCATTTTCACACACGCTGTTAGGCCTTGAAAGATTTTCAAAACGTCTCATAATGAACAAACTCGCTAATCTCCCGCCGTTTGGGCGCAGGAGCCTCCTTGGCAGGGTATCCTATGGGAATAAGACTGACAAGCTGATATCCATCTCTTACATGCAAGAGTTCTTGTGCCTTTCCATGGTCAAACATACCCGTAATAACCGTTCCTAATCCTAGACTATGGGCTGTAAGGCATATGGATTGGGTGGCTATACCCAGATCGAACATATACCAGTCTCCTAATCTGGTGGTCACCTGTCCCTTATAGTAGCCTGAGCTTTCCAGCTTTCCGCATAGAACGATTGTCACGGGGGCCTGTTCTATGGCCTTTCTTGCCGGATTCATTTTGGGGAGTGTCTCCTGAAGACCCTCTTTGATCTTCTGGTCCTTCACGATGATGACTTCCCAGCACTGCGTATTGGCCCAGGACGGAGACCATTGGATAGATTCAAGCACCTTTTCCAGGAACTCTTCGGGAATATCTTTATCCTGATATGATCTGATACTTCGTCTGCCTTTGATCATACTCATCATATCTTTCATCTCATTGCTCCTTCTATAACTCGATAAGAATCCGCTTTTTGTGAGAAGGGTTGATAAGGATTCCTTTTTTTGGGAGATGGAGTATATGGAGTCCGGTGTTGTATGTCAATTGAAAATCTGTTAAGAATGAGGTTACAGCTCTTCTTGAACAATGATCAATGATCAAATATTAATAAACAACAGGGCATACAAAAGGAGGGTCATGAAATGGCTACTGGAAGACTCTTGGCAGGACTTTTTGTCGTTTTTTTATCGGGATGGATTTTCCTATCAGGCTGCGCAAAACAGGAAGAGAGAGTTGAAGAAACGGGTACACCGGAACTTCTCTCTGATCCGCTGAAAATAGATACCGGTTATATCTCAGGGTTTTTAATGGGGGATATCGATAATCCGATAAAGACCTATCGAGGCATACCCTATGCCGCCCCGCCTGTGGGTGATCTTCGATGGAAACCCCCTCAACCAGCCACTTCGTGGGATGAAATACGTCCTTGCACGGAATTCTCCAAAACGCCTCCACAGACAGCAATGCCGGGGCTTTCATTGCCATCAACACTCCAAAGCGAAGACTGTCTTTATCTGAATGTGATGACCCCGGCCAAAAAAGTGGGTGAAGCTTTGCCCGTTATGGTCTGGATGCATGGAGGGGGATATTCCTACGGATCGGGTAATGATCTTCTGAGCAACTTGCATCGTCTGCCTCAACAAGGTGTGGTGGTTGTTACGGTCACCATGAGGCTGAATACCTTCGGACTACTCGCCCATCCCCTTTTGACCGCGGAATCACCCAATAAATCATCAGGCAACTACATGTTTCTGGATATGATCGCAGCCCTGGAGTGGGTTAAGAGAAACATATCCGTATTCAGTGGAAATCCTGACAATGTGACGATTTTTGGTGAATCAGGGGGCGGAGCAAAGGTTTCCACCCTCATGGCTTCTCCCCTGGCCAAGGGGCTATTTCACCGGGCTATTTGCGAGAGCGGTACATCCATAGGCGGCTTTTCAATGGGTCAAGAACTTAAGTCGCTTGAGGAACTGGGAGTGAATTTATTCGCCCAACTGGGTCTTGAAGATTCGGATGATCCCTTAAAGGCGGCAAGAGCGCTTCCTTTTGAAAAAATCCTTGAGGCAAGAGAAGCGATGATGAAGGAGCTTCAGGGTGATAGAAACAGCATAGGTCTTGATGATTCCGCCGTGGACGGATGGTTCCTGCCGAAGTCCCCCACAGAGCTTTTCAAATCAGGAGAATATAACGCTGTTCCATTGATCACCATCGCCAACCTGGGTGAAATAACCGGCCCGGGAGGGCTCCTATTGCCACAGCTTATTCCCGCTTATGTGGAAATGTTGGAATACCAAAATAGAGCCGGTGCAAAGGGTTATGCCGCCATATTCGATCAAGTTCCCATCAAATGGAGGGCGGAAGGTGCCGTATCCACACACGCCATGGAGGTCCTGTATGTGTTCGGAGACTATGACGACAGGACCGGCTGGTGGTCATTCATGCACAACCTCGCTAAGGACTCTGGCGCAAAAGATCCGAACGATCCGGGTATTACGGATGCTGACAGGAGGGTCTCGGAAGCCATGATGAAAATGTGGACCCAGTTTGCCCGAACAGGAGATCCCAATGTTGACGGGATGATACAATGGCCGGCCTATAATCAAGAGGATGATCAGTATATGTATATTGCCGATCCACTTGAGATAAAGACTGGATTTTCGAAGATCAAACCCGCGTCCCCCCCACCGCCGGATACTACGGCTACAGAGGAAGAAGAGAAAAACAAACAATAGTCTAAAATAATAAGTAGGTAGAATTCCGGGTGCAGAGGAACAAGTTTGAAACTCTCATTGTCTGGAAGACGAAAACGTAAAACAACGTTTTCATTTAATCATGAGGGGAGATTCTGTGTCAATTTTCATTCTATGGATAAAAGAAACCCGGCCCCAGTTCCTTAGTCTTTCAGTAGTTCTGGCGTTTCTCGGAACGGCTATTGCGTGGTATCATGGTCCTATAAATATCGGATACGCTTTACTTGCTGGTCTCGGTCTCATGCTGACACACGGGAGTGTCAATGCCATTAATGACTATTTCGACTACAAGAGCGGAATCGATTTCAACACAAGAAGAACACCTTTCAGCGGTGGAAGCGGTCTCATACCTGAAAGGAAATTGCCGTTGAAGCAGGCTCTAGGGGTTGGCGTGATGACTTTTCTAATTGCCATGGGAATCGGCATTTTCTTCGTGATTTTCAAAGGCCGGCAACTCATACCTCTCTTGGTCATAGCCGGGCTTTGTCTGGTATTCTACACGCCTGTGATCTTGAGAACGCCGTGGCCTGAATGGTCTCCAGGCTTTGGTTTGGGTATACTTCCCATACTGGGTTTCTATTTTGTGCAGGCAGGAAGGTATGACTGGATGGTCCTGATTGCTTCCGTTCCCAGCGGCATACTGGTTCATAATCTTCTTTTACTGAATGAATTTCCGGATGTCGAAGCGGATAGAAAAGGGGGTAGAAAGACAACACCTGTTTTATTTGGCTTTGAAACAGCAGGCAGGTTGTTCAGAATAGCAACTATACTGGTCTATGTCTGGATTACCGGGTGCGTCATCATTACATTGATAACAAAATTAACAATCATGCCCGTTTATTGCCTGATAGTCTTGTTGACTCTGCCCTTTGCCGTTAAGGCCATGAAGGGATCTAGGGAATATCATGATATGGACAAGCTGGTTCCGGCTTTAGGGAGTAATGTACAATTCATTCTGATGACCCAGATTCTGTTAGGCGTCGCTTATATACTGGAAAGGCTGTATCCCCTTTTCTAAGAGTGATTCTGCCCCCAATTGGTCCAGCCTCTACATTACGCTGTTACGGAGGACGGGTGGGAGAAAGGGGCACTCAAACCCTTGACCCCTGGAATCCTTGAATCCTTAATGCCAAGGAATCAGTTTCAAAATAATCCAAATATTTATACCAAAGCTATCATGAAAGTATTTAATGTGGAAGACCAATGAAAAGAAAATACCCCATTCTATTCAGTCCGTTGAAAGTGGGCCATCTGACGTTGAAAAATAGGATCATATCAGCGCCCATGACATTCCCCATACTCACTTCTGACGGTTGTCTGACCCCTGAGGCGATCGCATTCTATGAATTACGGGCAAAGGGGGGAGCAGCCGTTGTGACAGTGAGTGAACTCATCGTCCACAGTTCTACAGGGAAATACTACCCTGTCCAGGTCCTCATGGACGCATCGAATGCCAAAGACAGTCTTGCCACTGCTGCGCACGCAGTGAAGCGTCATGGCGCGATTCCAAGTATGGAGCTGTCTCATGGCGGAAAATACTCTCTTAAAAACGCGGAAAATCCAATCAGCTTTGGTCCAAGCGATGAGTTCGTAGATGGAACGCAGGTTGCCCGCGAAATGCCGAAGAAAATGATAGTTGAGATTATTGAGGCATACGGCAAGGCATCATCTTTATGCAAAGAAGCAGGTTTTGAAATGCTGCTCATACATGCCGGACATGGCTGGCTTCTCCAGCAGTTTCTCTCTCCCGCAACCAATAAAAGGAGAGATGAATATGGCGGCAACCTGGAAAACAGGGCGCGTCTGGCTCTTGAAGTGATTGACAAAATACGGTCTGTGGTCGGACCCGATTTCCCTCTTGAACTCAGGATGAGTGCCGAGGAATACCTGGATGATGGCTATTCCTTTGATGAGGCCATTCAATTCGCGAAGCTCGTGGAAAGCAAGATTGATTTGCTTCAGGTATCAACAGGAGCTCATGAGGGAAGCTTTGACAAAACTCACCCTTCAGCCTTTATGGAACGCGGCGTAAATGTGCACTATGCAGAAGAAATGAAGAGGAATGTCTCTATCCCCGTATCGACTATCGGGGCTTTAAACGAGCCTGAAATGATGGAAGACATCATTGTCTCCGGCAAGGCGGACGCCGTTGTGATGGCAAGGGCGCTTCTTGCCGATCCCTATCTGCCTAAAAAGGCATTCGCCGGAAAAGATCAGGAAATAGTGCGCTGTTACAGATGCTACACCTGCATGGCAGAACGCATGACGACCGGGCTACGTATTTGTGCTTTGAATCCAGTCATAGGCAGTGAATATGAAGCGAGCTTTGTACATCCTACAGTCAGACCAAAGAATGTGCTTATAGCGGGCGGAGGCCCAGGAGGAATGCAGGCAGCCATAACAGCTGCTGAACGGGGGCATAACACCATACTCTGTGAGAAAACAGATGAACTAGGCGGAGCTCTTAAAGCCGTCCGCCGAATTTCCTTTAAGAAAGATTTATTTCAATTCATTGCCACAAAAACCATTCTTATGAAAAAAACGGGTGTTGATGTGCGGATGAACACAGAAGTCACACCTGAGTTGGTGGAGGATATGAAGCCTGATGTCCTGATTATTGCTGTTGGAGCTGAGCCCATCATCCCTCCCCTTCCGGGCATTGACAGCCCGAAAGTCATCATCGCAAATGATCTTCCGGATAAATATGATATGCTAGGAGCGAAAGTAGCGGTACTCGGCGGAGGGCTTGTCGGGTGTGAGACAGCCGTACATTTGGCGCAGGAAGGTAAGGACGTCACTCTGATTGAAATGCTTCATGAACTCTGCCCTGATGCGAATCCTCGTTATAGACCCCTGCTTCTTGATCAGCTTGAGAGGCTAGTAACCTGTAAGACGGAAACGCGAGGCATCCGTATTACAGAAGAAGGGCTTGTATGCTCTGATCAGGACGGCAATGAGTCTGTTCTTGAGGCTGACACGGTAATATGTGCGGTAGGTCAGAAACCGCTTAGGACCGTTGCGGAAAAGCTTCGAATTTGCGCGCCGGAAGTCATTGAGATAGGTGACTGTGTAAAATCCGGTCATGTCACTGATGCCGTATTCCGCGGATACTGGGCTGGGATTGATATCGATTGACGCAGAGGTCGCAGTTCTGAATGAGTGTGTGCTTTACCCATTTCTCCCATCCTGGGGCCACATTTTCTCACCTAAACTTTCAAAAAGGCTTTTGCTCTTCATGGTGCAAGTCCATTTCACTGAAGCAGCTCTTTCAAAGATCCAATGATATAGTCAGCATCCGGCTTTCGTTTTGGAATGAGTTCGGGGTAAAATTCGCCGATTATTTCTGTTGTCATAATCGTGATGATTCCACAGGCCTTGGCACCCTTCATCTCATCACTACCGCCATCGCCCACAAATACCGCGTCATCAGGATTTGACTGAGAGACATGCAGCGCTGCTTTGTACGCGTCCGGTTCAGGCTTGATGTAGCCTATATCACAATTGAAGCTCCCCGTGGCCAGCCACGGGGAATCTTCCAAAAGTAAGGAACTACCTTTTTATTGTAATTCACTCGCTAACCTCACAGCCCGTCATCCGTCACGCCAAGGCGTGACTACGGGGATGGACAAGCCGCGGAGAATGCGCTCGCTGTGCATTTTCAGTACTCAGGAGTCTGTACCCTACATTATTCCTGCATATTACTCCATTTAGGCTTAATATATTGAAAGGTATTCACTTCAACGGGCTATCCAGCCTCCGTCGATCACCATCTCAGCACCCGTGACCATTCTGGACTCGTCCGACGCAAGATATAGGACACCATAGGCAACATCGATCGGTTTCCCCAAAAAACCGATGGGGTGGGCATTCTCCACAGTTGCTCTTATAGTCTCGTCCTTCAACATGCCTGCTATCATAGGTGTCTCCATAGCACCGGGATGGACGGAATTGACACGGATGTTATAGTTACGACCAGCCTTCGAACACTCCAAAGCAACTGCCTTAGTGAATGAACGTATGCCGCCTTTGGCGGCACAATAGGCACTTGTGTTGTCAACCGTGCCAACGATACCGACAACCGAGGAGATGTTGATAATAGATCCGCCTCCATTATCCCTCATGACCCTAATAGCGTGCTTAGTGCCAAGAAAAACACCATCCAAACAAATTCTCATAAACCGTCGCCAATCTTCAAGGGGAGTTTCCTCAACTTCTTTGACATATTGAATACCGGCATTGTTAACGAGAACATCTAATTTTCGATACTCTAACAAGGTTTTCTCAATAGCATTCTCCCAATCCTGTTCCCTAGAAACATCGAGTTTTACAAATATCGCCTTTCCATCCTCTTGGCGTATATTCTCAACGACCTCATGCCCCTTGTTTTCGTTGATGTCGGCAATAACGATTTCAGCACCTTCCTTTGCCAACAATAATGCACACCCTTCACCAAGTCCACTAGCGGCACCTGTAATAAGGGCCGTTTTTCCTTTAACACGGTTCATTTCCCCCTCCTCTTATAAAAGAGAACATTATGCGGAATTCCTTTAGGCACAACCATGGTATGCCGGGTCATAAACGGATGAGAGATGTTTGGTTTTTTGCATAAATTGCTCTTGCAATGGTGTTGTTCTCATTTCTGCCATAAAAGAACCTCCCTAAAGTTTTCCTATGATATGCTACATCGGCTCGGAAGTCTACAGATCCATAGCATGACCAATAACAGTACGCAATTGCCGGAACTCCGCCATCTTGTCTCGTGATAGCCTTAGGCGAAGACGGATCTCATCCGTTTAAAATGACATTTGCATTCTCGTTCAATATAAATTAAACTTTGTTCTGTTTTCATGAGCGAAATGCAAAGGGACAGAGATTTTGCCTCGGAAGCATATCACCAATATTTTAGGGATCATAATCCAAAACTCTCCTATTGCGGAACAGCATGGTTTTTCAGGACGTAGTCACGTAATACCGAGACTTCAAAATCTGGGCATATAGGAGGCGGAAATGAATGCCCTTGAGAAACTTGATGCTCATCTTAAAACGCGACTTATGGATTTAAGTAAAGCAACATCGAGACTGGCCCTATGAAAACGCGTATTGAGACATTTATGGAGATAATAAGAGGATAATTCATGGCTAATTATTACGATAAACTTTTCGAGCTTTGTGGTTTTGAATATGAAGAAATTGAAATGGAAAGGCCCAGGATAGAGGCATCCTTTAAAAGACTTGAAATAAGTCCTGAGGATATGGAGAGGGCTGATAGCTGGGTCAGGCAAAACCATGATATATCATTGGAAGGTGTGAGGAAGCTCTTGGGGGCCTGGCTTAAAGAGTTGATAGACCTTGTTTTGGCCAGGGACGAAGGCAAAAAGATTGTATACTATGGATTTCCTGCAATACTGGGTCCGGGTTTGATGCTGAGTGCCTCTTCCGAAGATATTTTTGTGAGTGCCCCTGACATGGTGCTGGATCATACCATGGGTCAGATTTTCAATAAACTTAATCCCATCCTTGAAGCAGGCGAGATCAATGGACTCCCTCCTGGACATGCGCTCTGCTCATTATGGCAGGCCAAGGTGGGAGGTATCGCCAAGGGTATGATCCCTGTACCCGATTTTGCCTTAGCTTCCAGTTATTATTGTGATATGGGATCCAAAGCCGATGATCTTGTGACAGCGCTGTATGGGGTTCCCATGGCCTATATTGATGGAATCATGGACTCTCAATGGGGAGAGTACCCGGAATACTTGCCGGAAAGGGTTCATTATCTGGGCACTCAGATAAACCAGGCCCTTGAGAAGGCTGAAAAAGTGTTAAAAATTAAGATAGCGCCCGGTGCCTGGGAAAAATCACGAAAAAGCAGCCAACCATTTAGAGATAAACTTGTAAGGCTGGTGGAAGTGATGAAAGCCGACCCCGTACCGCTCAGCATAGTCGATCTTGAACTGCTGGAAGCGCTTTCCGGTTCTTCAACCGGAAGGGGTATACAGGAAGGAATTAAAGCCATGGATATCCTGATCCATGAGCTGGAAAGGCGGGTCGAAGCGGGTGAAGGAGTAACGGAAAAGGGAGCCCCTAGGGTCATGATCCGGTTAGGGCATACCTCTGATCCCAGAGTAACACGATTAATAGAGGAAACAGGCCTAGCTGTTCCGCTAACATTTATATTAGGTAGTTGGGGAGGCGTGAAAGTAAATCCCAAGGGGGATTACAATACTCCTGGCGAGATAATAGCTGACTATGAACTCGCAGGGGGGTATTATTACGGCACTGAGGGACAAATCAAGTTTTACGAAAGAGCAGCCGAATTGATGAAACTGGACGGTTTTATTGCTCAATATCTATATAATTGCCGTCCTGTCGCGACAATATCCCATATTCAGAAGAAATATCTGCAAGAAAAAACCGGACTGCCCGTTTTATCACTCGAAATAGATAATTTTGACAGCAGAGCCTATAGCGCTGATTCATTGAGAACCAAAGTGGAAACATTTGCTGAAATGCTAAAAAGCAATAAAAGATGAGTAAAAGCATGGTTGGAGGAAGAACCCAATGGAAATGAGAAAGAGGCATAGTCATGCTAACGGCCGGCATTGATGTGGGGGCGGCAACCGCCAAGGCTGTCATTTTTCAAGACGGTAAGATCATAGGTTATGCCATTCAGCCTGTGGGCCATGACATAAAATTAGTGGCACATGAAACAAGTAAAGAAGCACTTCACAGGGCAGGACTTTCTATCTCCATAGAAGATCTCGATTATATTGTCTCAACAGGATACGCAAGGAATTCTATTGAATTTGCGAATAAGACGATGTCAGAAATCATATGCCATGCGAAAGGGGCCCACTTCACGATACCTTCGACCAGATTTATCATTGATATGGGCGGCCAGGATTCAAAAGCCATAGAAGTAGACCAGGATGGGAACATCATTAATTTCGCCATGAATGACAAGTGCGCTGCAGGAACGGGAAGGTTCTTGGAGGTCATGGCACACATTCTTCAAGTGGAATCTATGGACGAGATGGGACCACTGGCTCTCAAGAGCAATGAACCTTGCCCTATAAGCAGCACGTGCACCGTATTTGCTGAAACAGAGCTGGTCGTACTCCGGGCGGGCGGAAAAAACAGAAATGATTTGATAGCCGGTGTACACAAGGCCGTGGCATCAAGGGTAGCTGCTATGACCGCAAACCTGAACTGCAACCCTGACGCGGTTTTTACAGGCGGGGTGGCCCGAAATACCGGCGTAAAAAAATACTTGGAAGAGGAGTTTGAAAGGGAATTCCTTGTTCCTGATGAGCCTCAAATAATCGGGGCACTTGGGGCGGCCCTGATTGCACAAACACAGCTTCTCAAGTAAAACATATTGAGTCAGCGAACACCCTAAAAGGGTTCAAAACTCTATATGTTATGCCACCATCGATGTGACTATCCAAGCCGATGTCAATCTGGGCGAGGTGGTTCTGGGATCTTAATCTGCCCGCCGCCGGAAGAACGGTGGTGATGGTTTCATGCGTAGTGTGCTTGCCAATTATGGAATGCACCCTGCGCTAAGAAACACCCGAAACAGAGCCATAGTGCTTGACTTACATGGAGGAGAAAACTTATGATTAGCATAATAGATGCCTAAGGTCCCCCTTGTGATGCGCACGGACATTTCAATGTTTATGGCATTCAGAAGATTACTGAGGAGCAGTCCAAACGTACCATCGTTAATAATTCCTTTTTTCAACCGAATGGCGGTCGCGACATGGGCGCTTCACCAAAAGAACGGGTTTACTATGCCGTAAGCGGCTCTCTGATCGTCAAAGGCAAAGATGGAAAAAAGCATGATTTTCGCCCGGGCGATCGTATTTATATCGGCCCTTGTAAAGAACGTGATATGGTGATCAACGGCGGTAAACCCTTCGAAGTATTGGCCATTATGGTTGCCCTCTAGATTCGATTTGAACTGAATCCAGCCAGAAATCTTCCAGAAATGATATTCAAAATGAGGAGTTAAAGATGATAGATATTTTTGACTTGAGTAACAAAGTGGCCTTGGTCAACGGCGGCGCGGGCGGCATCGGCAGCGGCATAAGCCTTGGGATAAGCCAGGCCGGCGCCACAGTCGTGATCGCCGATGTATTGCACATTGACACATTGAACGAAAAAGCGGCTGAAATCAAGGCTGCCACCGGCAATGAAACCATGGCCCTGAATGTGGATGTCACCAATGAAAAGAGCATGCAGTCGGTGGTCGATGCTGTTACTGAAAAATACGGCACCATCGATATTTGCATTAATGCATTTGGTTTGAACATAAAAAACCCGGCACTTGAGTACCCCATGGACCAGTGGGATGCCATGTTCAATATCAATGTCAAGGGCACCATGATCGCCTGCAAGATCGTGGGCAAATTGATGAAAAACAAGGGTAAGGGCAGTATTATCAACTTGTCATCTGTTCGGGAAGTCAGGGGATATACCGGCGGCAATTCCGCTTATTGCGCCACCAAAGGAGCGGTGGGCATACTCACCAAAACCCTCGCCATCGAAATGGCGCCCCATAACGTCCGTGTCAATGCAATTGGACCTTCGCTGATTATTACTCAGGGGACCATCCATATCCAACAAAATCCCGAACTGGCTAAAAAATACAAGGCAGAAACTCCGCTGGGAAGATTGGGCAAGCCCGAAGATCTGGTTGGAACTGCCGTTTTTCTGGGATCCGAAGCGTCCAGCTTTATTACCGGGCAGACCATATTTGTAGACGGCGGTCTGCTCGCATCATGACGCAAAAGGGTCCTTATCGACGCTAACTTATTTCATTGAGAGGTTATTACTATGTCCACTACAACAGATCCGTATTCAGGGATCCAACTGGTAGAATTGAGTCACGAATGGGGACACGGCGTACCGTCTTACCCTGGACAGGACGATGTCAAGATGCATCGCGGCGTTAAGCATGCCCAGCACGGTGTGTTGGCATGGAGAATTTATACCGTGCTGCATACCGGTACCCACATGAACGCCCCGATCCACCTGATCCAGAAGGGCGCCGATTTGGCATTCATCCCGCCGGATCGTTTTTTTGGCAACGGCGTCATCCTGAGCATCCCCAAGGGCAGCTATGAGACCGTCACGGCCAAAGACCTGGAAGCTTCCAAGCCCGAAGTCCGGAAAGGCGACATCGTCGTCATCGTCACCGGCTGGCATCACAAATACTCCGATTCTCTGGAGTACTTCGGTGAGTCTCCTGGCTTGACCAAAGACGCCGCCAAATGGCTGGTGACCAAAGACGTCAAGATGGTCATGGTGGACACCCAACAGATCGATCATCCCCTAGCCACTTCTTTGGGTCCCCATCGGGGCGGACCGACCATGAAGCGTTTGGCCAGCGAATATCAGAAAGCCACCAGCAAAGACCCCAAAAAAGAGCACGGCGAGTGGAACATCGCCCATAAAACCCTTTTAGCTGCAAACATTCCCACTGTGGAACAAATCGGCGGTGATGTGGATGAGTTGTTGGGCAAAAGGGTCACCCTGGCTGCCACACCATGGAAACTCAGACCCGGAGATGCCTGCCCGGTGCGGGTTGTGGCCATGTACGATCCCAGTGGTAGTTTTAAGATTCCCTCTGGCAAACAATAACCCAAAGACAAAGGAAGGATATCATGAGCCTCGAAATATACGACTTAACTCATACCTTGGAACCGTTTATGCCGGAATGGCCGTCAACTCCCAGCCTGACACTATCGGTCGACAAGTTCCACGCCAAAGACGGCATTCATCAAATTCGCTGGGAAGGCATCATGCATCGCTGCACCCATATGGATGCCCCCCTCCATGTGACCGAGAACACCCCCAGCATCGCCGATTATCCCCTGTGGCGGCTGTGCGGCACTGGTGTGTGCGTTTCTATTCCCAAAGGTAAATGGGGCGTCATTACCCCTGAAGATTTGGAAAAGACCACGCCGGCAATCCAGGAAGGGGATATTGTCATGATCAACACCGGCTTCCATCACAAATGGGCCGATACCGATGAATATTTTGCCTATGGCTGTGGTATGGGTGCGGAAGGTGCCCAGTGGATGGTGGACAAAAAAGTGAAATGCGTGGGTTACGGAAGCCAAGCCAACGACCATCCCCTCGCCACCAAGCTGGTCGACCACGGTCTGGGGCCCTCCCAGCCTCATTTGATTGATGAATACAAGAATGAGATGGGTCGCGATCCCAAGGAAGATTTTCCGAATTGGGAACCCGCCCACAAGATCCTGATGTGCAAGGGCGGCATCCCGGGCATCGAAAATGTCGGCGGCGATCTGGACAAGGTCACCGGCAAGCGATGCTTCTTCCTGACGCTTCCGTGGCGTTGGCCCGGCGGTGACGGCTGCATGGTGCGAGTCCTGGCGATCGTCGATCCCGACCAGACATTCCGGTTTGAGACCGGACAGTAGGAGAAGGAGAATTTTATAATAAAAGAGAAACGTACAGCTCTTACGGAGATCGAAGCATAACAAATCCTCTCCCAGACCGGTATCAATTGGACGGACACACGTCTTGCCATCACCAAGGATGCGGTTGTGACATTTTTCATCACGGGTCAAACCATATTCGCTGATGGCGGACTAACTGTGAGCTAGAGGAACATTTTGAACTGCAATATCAGGTCTGATCGTGATCAAAAGATAATTCATCAGGGTTAATTTCCACAGGATTCTCAAAATAGGCGCCATTTGCACATGGCCGGCATAGGGGTCGGTCATTCACTATGACTTCCTTGTTGTCTCTAATTGTCTGACCGCATTGAACACATACTGCCTTCTTTCGAGTTGGGCCGGGAAGATCACATTCGGTATATGGGATACTGACCTTCTGGATTTTGAAAAGGACACCTATCGGCATTCGTCTATATGCGATGATCTTCTGCTCTGTTTCATTTTCAATTTCCGGGGCATACTGTCTGACCAGGGCACGGCTTTCCTCTCTGGATATAATACGAAAGGCCGCATTTGTTTCGAGGTTTAAAAAGGTAGCAGCCATAATGCCATAATCTACAAATTTGAGCGAACGTCTTCCAAGCTTAACACCTGTGACATATGCTATTGCATCGGCGGTGCATCTGTCCAATTCAACATAGACGATCAATTTTTTTATTTGATCCAACCTCTGCGGATCATCAAGCCCGATAAGACGGCACCCAAGCATAGCCATTCGGACACCAACCACCTGTCCTGGACAGAGATGCCCATGGCTTCTTGCCGAACCCTCCAGTAAGACTTCAAATGTTTCCAAAACTGAACTCCCTGAGTCTCTTATCCTAATCAATCTTCGATGAGTTATTTCATTTCTAACATAAGATGGCATTCCGGTCAATTCTTTTCTAATCCTAATGCCTGTCGTGAGAGTACAACTAATTGAATATGCACAGCGGGTGAATTACAATAAATACTTCCTTACATTTGGGAAATTCCCTGTCCCGCCTTCAGCGGGACTGCAGGGATCTTCAATTATTTTATGAAAATGATATATCATGCTAGACGAAACAGCGTGCCTCGTTGTTGAAAAAAGCATGAAATTCCGAAAACGCGCCCGGCAGTCTCCTGAAAAGAAAGAGGAAAAGACGCCTTCATTATATCGAGTATGGGAAGACAATGCGAACCACCTTTTGCTTGTGGAAGAATAGGGCATAGATGGGATGGGATCACCGGTAGATATTCTTTGCATGAGATATACAAGGCAGACGTAAAGAAGCGGTAAGACGACAGGCTGATCATACAGGCTTTTAACAGATTATGAATTCCAACCAAGTTGCTTTACTTCCAGTTTGCTTTTTGCCAGGAATATGGTTGGAAGCCGGCTGAGTAACACAAATGGAATTGAGCGTGTGTCTAATCTATTTCGTGGTTAGACAACTGCTTTTTTCTTCAACTCCTTCTTAAGTATCTTCCCAGCATCGCTTTTTGGTAGTTCATCAACTGCTATATATTCTTTTGGTATCTTGTATCCTGAAAGTTGCCCCTTAAGAAATTGTTTCAGCTCCGCAGGATCAAGGGTTTCCCCTTTATTTAGGACTATGAACGCCGTTACCCTTTCACCATATTCTCTGTCAGGCAGGCCGACTACAGCACACTCCTGAACCTCTGGCCTGGTATACAATATCTCCTCGATTTCCCGTGGATATACATTTTCACCACCGGTGATAACCATGTCTTTCAGGCGATCAACAATAAAGAGGTATCCGTCTGCGTCTATCATTCCTATGTCACCTGATCTGAACCAGTCACCCCAAAAAGCCCTGGATGTTTCTTCTGGGTCATTCAGATACCCCTTAAAGATATTCGGCCCTCTGATACAGATTTCACCTACTTCTCCCCGTTTGAGTGCATTCCCTTCCATGTCCCTGATCTGCACTTCAACAAGGCTGGAGGGGGTGCCTACCGAACCGACCACATGCCTGTAATAATGATTGAAAGTAACAATAGATGCACTCTCCGTCATGCCATAACACTCGTAAATATTCAAACCGGTCCTGGCTTTCCATTCTTTAACAACTTCGGCTGCCATGCTCGCAGCAGCAGAAAAGCAGTATGTGACGGATCTAATATTCTCTTTGAGGTCAGGCAACTCAAGCATCCTGATGTAGACTGTGGGCACAGCAAAGAACTTGGTAACCTTATGTCGCTTAATCGCATCGAGCGACATATCCATATTGAATGAGGGAAGAATGACCAGACCCCCGGCACTGTAAATGGTGGAATTCATGATATGCATCTGGCCGAATACATGATTGAGAGGCAGAAAACACAAGGCAAGATCATTTTCACTGCTTCTCTCAGAACGGACGACATTGGCTATTGATGCGTTAATGTTTTGATGGGACAGCATAGCGCCCTTTGGTCTCCCTGTTGTCCCGCCGGTGTATAATATAGCCGCTATTTCATCCCTGTCCCTGTCAACAGTCTCAAAAGATGAATCACCCTTTTCTGCCAATGTTTTACAACTGCTTTCACCCTCTTCGGTTATAATTAGGTCAGATCGAAAATGGGGCTCAGTGTCCTCCAGGGATGGAAGCCTTTCCTCCGTCGTGAAAAGGACTCTTGGTCGACAATCAGAAAGGATCCTGTGAAATTCATTCTTTGTTAAAAGATGTGAAAAAGTAATAACAATTGCCCCGCATTTTAGAGCGCCATAGTAAAGCGCAAGCCAGTCGAAACTGTTTGGTGCGCAAAAGCCTATATGGTCTCCGGGCCTAATACCGTAACCTGAAAGAGCTGAGGCGATTCTGCTGGCATAGTTGTTGAATTCACTGTATGTATACGTCCTCTCGCCCTCTATGATAGAGGTCTTATCCGGAAAATAGCGGGCGGAATTCTCAAGGATAGTCGCTAGATTCATCTATGACCTCCACTTGAATCGTCTGAAATACAGGCTTCATGACTCATCATCAGATGGTTGTTAGAAACTGAGCGCCCACTTTCTATATGAAAATCGTATCAGTAAAAACCCGTTTTCATGAGGGAAGGATTTTTCATATATCGTCCAATTAAAAGCCATGCTATTTATGACTCTGAAGATAATTCTTCTTTATTTCTCTTTTTAAGATTTTGCCGGCCGGGCTTTTAGGGAGCTCATCGATTATTACATACTCTTTAGGGACTTTGAAAGGTGCAAGTCTGGTTTTGAGATAGGCCTTGACTTTATCCTGTTCTATGGCCTTTCCTGCTATTGGCTTGATAAAAGCTGTTACTCGTTCGCCCCATTCCTTGTCCGGAAGGCCGATTACGGCACACTCGCTAACTTCACTCACAGTATAAAGAGATTCTTCCACTTCATGCGGGAACACATTCTCTCCGCCTGTAATGATGAGTTCTTTTAGCCTGTCCACAATATACAGAAAATTGTTCTCATCAAGAACACCGATATCTCCTGTGCGCATCCACCCTTCTTCCCAGAAAGCTTCCTTTGTCGCCTCAGGATTATTCAAATAGCCTTTCATGATGTTTCGTCCTCTGACACAAATTTCTCCTTCATCGCCGATATCAAGGATTTCTCCGGATGAGATATCCCTTATCTGTACTTCAACACCGCATACCGGCTGCCCTACTGACCCGATCACATGCCGTTCGGGATAATAGTGGTTGTATGTAATCGGCATGAATTCGGTCATTCCGAGTGATTCAGCGATGGTGATACCGGTCACTTCCTTCCATTGCTTTACAACTTCTTTTGCCAAGTTGACTGCAGCTGAGAAACAATAGTTGATATTACCCAGCTTTTTCTTCAAATCAGGTACTTCCAGAAGACGGACATATACAGTGGGTACCTGGAAGAATTTTGTTACCCTGCCTGATTCGGTTATTTTCAAAATGCTTTCAATATCGTTGGCTTTCGGTATTTCGAGGCATCCCGCGCTATAAAAAGTCGCATTCATAATATGCACCTGTCCAAAAACATGAGTGAATGGATTAAGGCACAAGGCAAAATCGTTCGGTGTAGAATGTTCATAGTATGCTACTGAATGGCTGGAGAAGATCAGATTTTCATGTGTCAGCATAACTCCTTTCGGCACACCGGTTGTTCCTCCCGTATACAGGATAACACCAATATCTTCGCGTTTCATATCCAATGCTTGAAAAGACCCGGATCCGATTTCTGTCAAATCCTTGATTGTCATCTCACTTTCTTTCGAGCATATAATCTTTTCCAGCATACCTGAATCTTTCAGAGGTTCAAGGTCATTCAGCCTGTCCGGAGTTGTGAATAACATTCTGGGTCCAGCGTGATTAAGCAAGTTGTTCAATTCTCCGGCTGTTACTGTACTGAAAAGAGTAACGGCGACAGCACCTGCTTTTATGACACCAAAATAAAAGATCAGCCAATCAGCTGAATTCGGCGCGCATAGGCCGACAAGGTCACCCGGTTTGATTCCAAGCTTGATCAATCCTGTAGCAACGCGGTTTATCTGATCATTGAATTGCGCATAGGTCAATTCAAGTCCCCCCTCACGGATTGCGGGCTTATTCGGAAAGAACCTGGCTGAGTTTTCCAGATTATAGGCTAGATTCATAGCTTCTCTCTTCTGCATTCAATGCTTGAATGCTTTAAAAATGGCTCGGCTATTTGCGGGTTCCGTGTAGAACGACTCTGCAATAAGGTTTGAAAAAACCCGTTTTTTGTGGAAAGGAAGATAAGAGAATCGGGCTTTTTTGTCAAGTCTAATCTACAGACCCATATTGTGGAGGGTGTATTGACGCAGGATTTCTTAACGGAATAGACATAAGGGCAGAGGAATCCCATACAAAAAACTAGGAAGGGTCTTTATCATTCATTGAAACATGCAGTGACTTTATCTGGAAAGGCGATATGAAATAAAACAGATAATCTCTTTCAACAAGATAATCAAGAAAAATTGGTTTTTAGTGGATTGTAAAATTGATCGTTAAAAGATACAAAATTGGATTACACACTATAAAATGAATAGGGTTCACTTATTCTCCAACTCCTTTTTGATCGCTAATCCTATGCTGTCTAGTGTCAAGGGCTTCTTAATATATTGTCCTGCACCCATCGCCTGAGCCTTTTTTACTTCATCGGTCTCAGCGAAGCCACTGACCATAAGGGCTTTTTGTTTGGGACGTATTTTTATTATTCGTTCGTATGTCTCACGGCCGTTTATGCCAGGGTCCATAATCATATCAAGTAATACCAAATCAACTGGATTTTCCTTCAAATACTCAATCGCGTCCTCTCCATTGGAAATAGCAACAGCCTTATAGTTTAGCGCACCCAAAATTGAACAGGTTATTTCTCTTTGGCTTTCAATATCGTCAATAACAAGGATGGTCTCTCCATTCCCTTTCAACTCTTCAATAGATATCGACATATCCTTATCATGTGCTTCACTCCTTGTAATGGGAAAGTACAACTCAAAGGCTGTCCCATTTTCATCACTTGAAACATCTATGTATCCCCCATGATCCTGCACGATGTTCCAAACAACAGCCAGGCCTAAACCGGTGCCGCTTCTGCCGATGTATTTTTTTGTGAAAAACGGTTCAAAAATCCTCTCAAGATAATCTTTTGGTATTCCCGAACCATCGTCAGAGACCGATAGTACAGCATATTCGCCTATATTCACATCCTCATATGCCCTTAAAGGCCTGTCCAAATATCGATTGCTGGTCGATATTAAAACATTGCCGCTATTTTCTATGGCTTCAGCGGCGTTTGATATCAGGTTCATAATAACCTTTCTAAGGTGAATGAAAGAGCCTCTTATGTTCAACAGATCCTTATCAAGGCCTGTTTTCACCTGGACATCGGGAAAGTATTGTGCGAGTTTCTTATATTCCGGTGAGGATAGATAATCTTTTATCGTATCATTCAAATTTAGCGGTTCTTTTGTGGAGGCAACTCCCCTGGCGATTGTCAGCAAATCCTGGACAATGGCGACCGCACTGTTGCCCGATTTCTGTATTGTTTCAATGGGTTTTCTAAGCTCACTATCCCGAGGCAGATTGAGCAGAAGCAGTTCAGGATAACTTACTATCCCTGATAAAACGTTGTTCAAATCGTGGGCTACTCCGCCTGCCAGAAGACCAAGAGATTCCATCTTTTTGGATCGAGCAAGTATTTCCTCACTGTCTTTTAGCTTTTTTTCTGTAAGCTTACGCTCAGTAATATCCTGAATAACTCCATTAATCCTCCTCAGATTGCCATCGCTGTCTTTCTCAAGTGACTGCCAGATACTAATATGGCCTATCGTCCCATCGGAGTATAATATCCGGTGTTCTATTGGCCTACTGAATGCGGGATCGGTTGTTTCTATTGCTTCCTGGCATTTTGCCTTCACAAAGGGGATATCATCGGGATAGACAAATCGCTTATAGTATTCATCCCTCGACATGACATAGCCGCCTATTTGATCGACCGTAGTTCGAAATATCTTATAAAAATGATCGTTGAATATGAAGATATCATTGACAAAATCATACTCATAGGGTCCGAGATGAGCTATTTTCAAAGCATCAGCCAGCATTTTCTGAAGATTATTCTGTTCCTTTTCAGTCCGTTTACGCTCAATGGCATTGCTGAGTGTCTCCCCAACAACACGCAGAAATACCTGAATGTCTTTCGACCAGGTTTGGTTTTTTTTCAAGGAGTGTAAGGCCAGAAATCCAGTTAGGCGATCGCCCAGCCTCAAAGGAACAACGATAAAGGACTTGATATTATGTGCTTGAAAGTGTTCCTTTTCGAGTCTGAACTCATCAGGCAGGCTAGCCACGTCAGAGACATGGTAGACTTCTTGTTCCCGGATACGTTCGATCAACGAGGGAGGGTATTGGTTTAGTGTTCTAATTTTTAGACTCTCGACCCTCGGATCAACCCCCTTGGTGTACCACTCGTGTGTAGTGTCGACAATATCGCCACCCTCTTTAAATAGAAACACAAAGGCTCGATCCGCGCCTGAGAAAGAACCAATGGAAGCTAAAGCTCGATCGATACCCTCGTCTATCCTATCCGCGCTAAGGCCGACGAATTCAGAAGATATCTCGCTTATCAAACGCTCAAATTCTGCTCGCTTTGACAGTATTTCTTGCAAACGTTTGTGCTCAGTGATGTCAAAGGATACGGCTAGAACAACAGGCTTACCCCCTAACTCGGCCGCGTTCAAATGGACTTCACTCACATATTCGGAGCGGTCCTTTCTTATGGATACTGATTCAAAACTTACTGATTTACCAGGCTGGAGCTTTTCCCATACATTAGCACGATCATTCCTTGTTATACTGTCTGGGTCAATGTCTTGTATCGGTATATTGAGCATCTCCTCTCTCGGATAGCCTTTGACCCGACAAGCTTCCTCATTGACAAGCAAGATATTGCCTTCAAGGTCATGGACTATGACATCGCCGGGTAGGTGTTCCAGAATGGTTCTTAGCCGCTTTTCGTTGTCCAGAAGCGTATCCTCAACCGGTTTCTGTTTTAGAGCGCTCACAAAGATATTTCCTGCTGTTCTCAGAAGCAGCGTATCTTCTTCCTTCCAAAGCATTTCCATTTTCACGTAGTCAAATCCCAGGAATCCTACCAGATCATCCTTATATTCCATGGGAACAGCGACAATCGACCGGATATCCTGAGATTGAAAAAGCTCTTTCTCAGCAGCAGATTCGACAGGCAAGTCACCTATTTTGTGGACTAAGATATTCTCCCTGTTCTTCAATTTTTCAATCCACCAAGGATATATATCAACAGGAAGGTTTTTCAAGTTATGTATCTGCGGTTCAATGCCCTTCCTGTGCCACTCATGTGTGTTATCCATTTTTGCGCCATTCTCGCTTAATAAAAAAATATAACAGCGGTCAGCGTTAGCGAATTCACCTAGTAGCTTGAGTGAAGAATTTATGGCAGAATTAATCGTCTTTGAAGGAATATTAATAAAGGAGCTGGATATGTCGGAAATTAGCTTTTCCAATTTTGCTCTGTACATCAAGGCTTTTTCAGCCTGCTTCTGTATATCAAGATCCTTTTCTAGTTTCTTGATCCTTTTTTTTAATTCTTCATATGTGGGTTTCCCAACCATTGGTTTTCTCCGTTAAATTAACAAGAATAGTCAAATAGGGACACCTCATATGCTTCAAAAATGCCATGATGCCATATCACTCAGATAGCGAGTTTAATGCGCCGGGGTCAAACAAGCTTCAATTCCTTTTGGTTTCTGTCATTCCACAGTTAATTGACTACTCTTTATGATATTCTAGATTATATGAAACGGGCTGCTCCAGGGTGTGATATATCACACTCTAGGAAAACAAATTTTATTAAAGGAGCAGCCCGTTTCATATAATCTAGAATACTTTGTAAAAAGACCCCTCCTATTATATCGAATTTGGAGAGTTAAGAAAACTTTGATAAAAGAGTAACCTTCGAAAGGTGGATTATTATATATCATCAGCACAACGTGGGATTCCGGCAGGATATCTGCGATGGGTTGACCATCATTGAATATTTGACAAATATTGGTTATCATACATCTGCTTCATGACCATACTTCTTACTGAAGACAGACTCAGGAAGGTCTTGGCCATTTTTCAGTGTACTCAGTGAAATAAAAGAGGGTCTTCCGTAACAGACTAAATTTGATGGACATTCAGGGATGCCAAAAGAGTCGAAAAGGGCATGAATAAGCGTTGTTTTTCCATCCAGTTCCCAAACCCCATTTTTTTCATTATGTTTCATTCCTATCTGCCCACTATCGGTGGACGGCCAAACAGAAAAGGAGTTAGACATGATCCCGTCAATCACAAGTATGGAAAATGCCTTTGATCTTAAGGGAAAGAACGCTCTGATCACAGGTGGCAACCGCGGTCTTGGATTAGGGATTGCAATCGCCATGGCACAAAGCGGTGCGAATATTGCCATTTTCTGCCGCGACAGCGCCAAAGCGAATGAAGCCCTCGCGGAACTTGACCCCTATGGAGGCAAATATGAAAGCTACTCCTGTAATATCAAAGAAATAAAAAGCGTACGCAAAGCTGTTGCAGAAGGATATGAATCCTTCAGCCATTTTGACATATTAGTCAACAACGCTGGAATATCCTGCTTCAATGAGCTTCTGAACATGGATGAGGACCTAACCGAGTGGTATGATGTCGTGAACACGGACCTAAATGGCACCGTACATATGACATATGAAGTCGGTAAGCGAATGCGAGATGCCGGAAAAGGCGGATCGATTATCAATATCACGTCCAATGCAGCGTTTATTGTAAACAAAACACAGCCAATGAGCCCATATCACAGTGCCAAGGCCGCCGCTAATCACTTTACACGTTGTATGGCCGTGGAACT
>JAFGFY010000227.1 GCA_016930795.1 Deltaproteobacteria bacterium | reverse complement strand
TCATCTCTTGGAATTGATCAGACTTGCTATTGAGAAAAAACCCAAGGACCATGGACCATTGGGGGAGGGCCCTCGAAAATGTATTCGGCAGATGTCCAGTATTGGAGGGTAGGGCGTGTTTAACTGATCATTGATCATTGGTCATTGAACATTGATCGTTGGCGATCATCTAGATAGAACGTCTCAAACAACGGTAGCTTTTCAATGAAAAAGATCTGCCACGGAAATGTCCTGTTGAACCCTATTTCTTTGTTCTCAATCACCAGGCTTCCCTTCTCTTTCGTGTTCTTGACCTTTATTTTGCGGGCATAAAGGATCCCTTGACTTTCTTGAACATCTGAAAAGACCATAGTGATATTCTGTTGTGGGTAGGAGACTTGCCTGGGTAGGTGGTTGTCAGGACCAATATCTATGATTTCAACAACATCCTCTTTGTGATCTAGGAGGCTGATCTGATCAGATCCCAGGGATATAGCCCCCTGATATTCCAAAAGCTTTGGATGCCCTCTAAGGACAGACCAGATCAAATCGGCATCAAAATTTCCGGGAAAGAACTCTGACAGGGCCTCGGAGGTAAAGGCGCCAATGTAGAGTCTTTCCTCCTGGAAAGAAAGCACTTGGAGGGTGGTTCTATCGATCAAGACATGTACAATAGGCTGACCCCATGGATGAGTGACCTCAATCTTTATCCTGTAAGGTTCTTTTGTCCCCACAATGAGAATATTGAAGTCTGAATTCCAAATCCAGTTCTTGACGGTTAGCTTGCCGTTCATGAAGCAAGAGAATACCCTGCTTTCCTGTTCCTGAATCCCGGAAAGGACCGTCTCCACGTCCTGTTTGCTGAGAGGGGGGAGCGAGGTTTTGTACAGGGTGGCACAGCTACATAGTAACAAGAGAAAAAAGAGTACTGGAAAGAACAGACGCAAAGGGATCCTGCTCTTTACTGAGAAAGTAAGTCGATATGGAAACAGGAGGGCATGGTAATGGGACATTCGATCAGCAAATATCAACGATATTATTCCAATAACTTTGTGGTCTCTTCTATTTTTTGTTTCAACTTGTCTTTGTCACTGTGGTTCAGGGAGAGGGCCCTTTGATACATCTCAAGAGATTTTTCATATCGAGTTTTTTTGAAATAGACATCCCCAAGATGCTCAATAATCTCGGGTTCATCAGGCTCCAGTGAAACGGCCTTTTCCAGGGAATTCAGTGCCTCATCATACTCCCCTTTTTGGTAATATACCCAGCCCAGACTGTCTATGATATATCCACTCTCCGGCTCAGATTCTAGAGCTCTCTTAATCAATTCCATGGCCTCATCCAGTCTGCGCCCTTGCTCCGCATAGGTGTAGCCGATATAATTGAGGGCATCCGCATGATTCGGGTCTATCTCAAGCACCCGCCTCATTTGCTGGAGCCCTTTTTCTTTTTCATCCGCCCTATCCAATGTGACACCAAGACGAAACATGAGATTTATGTCCCTGGTATTTTGTTCCAATCCCTTTTCTATGATATCCACGGCCTTTCCATATTCCTTTTTTCTTTCAAAGAGAGAGGCCAGCATCATATAGAGTTCATTTCTCCTTTTGTCGACTTCGACGGCCCTCTGAAGGCTTTCTATGGCCTCATCATATCTCTCTTGATTCTCTAGGATATAGGCGATTTGGATTTGGGCGTCGACAAAGGATCGTGACTCTTTTCTGATCAACCCAAAATGATAGAGGGCCGTGTCATGGTCTTGGTTTTCTTCATGGGCCGCTGCGAGATAATACCGGGTCTCATCATCTCTTGGCCAAAGAGAGATGATCGAGGAGAATTCCGCAACGGCCTCATCCAGTTTGCCGTGCCTGAGATAGATAAGACCGAGGATGCGACGCAGGGGCTCTCCGGGCTTTACCTGTCTTTTCATTCTCTCGATTTGCTCCTGAACCATCTCCTCCCGGCCAAGTTTGTAATAGACTTCGATAAGCCTCTCCCTTGTCATGAGGTCATCAGGATTCAAGCTCAAAAGCTTTTCGTAGATTTCTGCTGCATCCTCCTCTTTGTCAGGCATCTGTTCATACAGGCTACCCAGATCAAAGAGGGCAGGATCTACTCGGTCGTCCAATTTGAGAACTTCAAGATAGGACTTTTCCGCCTCAGCGTGATCCCCCAATTCAAAATGGATCCGCGCCCGGTAGTAATGAGCCATGAGCATATGGGGGTCTTGCTCTATGAGTATGTCCAGGTGCTTCAGCGCGGAGAGATATTGTCCTTCTCTTATATAGATACTTGTCAGCGCAACCCTCGCTTTTTGAAGGCCAGGGTCAAAGACCAATAGCTTCTTGTATTCGCTAATGGCCGATTCTTTTTCCCCCGACGCCTCATAGATTTCAGCCACTATCATTCGATTTTCCATGTCATCAGGGTCGAGATCAATGCTCTTCTGGGCATACTCGCCAGCAGAGATGTAATCCTTCAAGCCTTTAAGAAGGAAGGCCATCTTTTGATTGAGATATACCGAATCAGGGTCTTGTTTAAGCGCTGCTTCCAGATAGGTCTTTGCTTCAATGGCGCGGCCTTGCTTCATAAGCATTGAGGCCATGGCGAAATTTGTATACGCTGCGTGTAGCCCATTTTCTTTCCACTCGACGTTCTCTTCATCCGGCTGTTCAGACAGAACAGTGATCGACCTCTCTCCCGTGGGAAGGATCGAATTGATCCCGGCACAGGCGAAAACCGCGCCCGGCAATAGACTCAGAGAAAGATATGTGATCCATCTAAAATACATTTTCATCATCCGTCTTTCTATCTAGTTTCCATCCAGAAATGGCCCTTTTTCACAATTTCTACGTCAATCTGCAGGATTGCTTGTGCGACGTACCATATGCACGTCTCCGTACAATCCCTTGATTTCCTTGAACTTGTAAAAAAATCATCCACTTCTGAATTGGAAACTAGCTCGTGCCCAAATTTCATTTTTAGATGGACACTATTTAATGAAATCAGAGAAATCCTCTTCAAAGTCGGGAATTTCTTCGATAAGCCATTCCTTTATGTTTTTGACGATTCTCTCCTGAATCTGCCTCACTCGCTCACGGGATATATGATATCTATCCCCAAGCTCCTGTAGAGTCAAAGGCTTTTCAGCCATGATCCGATTGTCAAAGATATCCAGTTCTTTGCCGGAGAGGGTTTCCCTGTATTCGGCCAGTTTCTTGAGGAGCAGATTCCTGTCTTCGTTTTCAGATAGTTGATCGTCAATAGCCACCTCATCCGGGTCGGGAAGGAAAGAGCCGAACACATCCTTGCCGTCGTGGGCGAGAGGAGCGTTAAGGGAGACTTCACCTCCTCCTAGACGTTGACTCATCTCCGTAACTTCTTCTTCCTTGACATCAAGACGTTCTGCCAGCAGCCGCGCCTCTGGTTCGTAACCCTGAGCTATGAGTTTATCCCGCTCTTTGGAAAGGTTAAAGAAGAGTTTGCGCTGGTTCTGGGTGGTCCCTATCTTGACCAGCTTCCAATTTTCCATAATATACTTCAGCATATATGCCTTTATCCAGAAAGAGGCATAATAGGAGAATTTAATTTCGCGGTAGGGGTCGAACTTGCGGACGGCCTGCAAGAGACCCACATTGCCTTCCTGAATGAGATCCAGAAGGCTCTTGGTCCAATAGCGGTGGAAATCCATGGCGATCTTGACCACCAGTCTAAGGTTGGACGTGACGAGACGGTATGCCGCCTCTTTGTCATTCTTCTCCCTTACGCGAATACCCAGTTCCCTTTCCTCTTCCCTGGTTAGCAATCTGAAATTTTTGATCTCGGACAAATAGAGCTGAAGAGGGTCAAAGGGGACCAGAGACCTTTCTTCAGGTTGGAGGATCGGGGCAATCTGATCCATTTCCACAGAGTCTTTGAACTCGGCAGTTGATTCTTCAGGCACAGAGTATGTCTTCTTTTTTTTCGGCATCTCGCGATGGATCTTTATCCTATATTGTGTTGTATCCCTATTGAGGATGAGTCAAGGGTTATCCGACGGTGATTCTCAGATACCTTTTCTTGCCGGCCCTTAACAAGATAGTGTCATCTACCATATCGTTCGGATTAAGGATCTGGTCATATGCCTTAATCCTCATGTCGTTAGCATATGCCCCCCCTTGAGATATCAGCCGTCGAGCCTCTCCTCTGGTCCTGCAAAGCCCGCTTCTTTCGAAGAGGAGATAGGCTGGGATGCCCTCCTCAAGTTCTCCCGGCTCCAGGGAATAGGTGGGAACAGATTCAGAGGATCCCTCTATACTCTCTCCAAATAATAGTCGAGCCGCATTCCGTGCCATTTCCGCTTCGTCCGCTCCGTGGCATAGTCTGGTTGCTTCATACGCCAAAACTTCTTTTGCCTTTTTGATCTCCACCCCCTTTAAAGAGGCAAGATCTCGGATATCTTTCATGGGGAGAAAGGTGAATAGGGCCAGGAAACGCGCTATATCCCTGTCATCCTGATTAATCCAATATTGGTAATACTCATAGGGGGTCGTTAATTCTGGATCAAGCCAAACAGAACCTTTGTGTGTTTTTCCCATTTTGATGCCGGCTGATGTTGTTATGAGAGGAAATGTCATGCCATGGACCATTTCTCCTTCCAAACGCCTTATCAGATCAACCCCTGCCAGGATATTTCCCCACTGATCATTTCCTCCCATCTGGAGGCTGCAATTGTAATGTCTGAACAAGTGCCAAAAGTCATAGGCCTGCAGGAGCATGTAGTTGAATTCAATAAAACTGAGACCGGTTTTCATTCTGACCTTGTAGCTTTCGGCGGTGAGCATCCGGTTTACGCTAAAATGGCGGCCAATGTCTCGCAAGAAATCGATGTAAGATAGATCGACGAGCCAGTCAGCGTTATTCAACATCAGGGCTTTGCCGGGGCTAAAATCGATGAATCGAGAAAGCTGTCTCTTAATCCCCTCTGCGTTTTTCTCAATCTCTTTCCTACTCATCATTCGGCGCATCTCTGTTTTTCCACTCGGATCTCCTACGAGAGTTGTCCCCCCTCCCATAAGGGCGATGGGCGTATGCCCCGCCTTTTGCATATGGGTTAAAGCCATAATGGGGACAAGACTTCCCACATGGAGGCTGCTACCTGTGGGATCAAAACCAATATAGCAAACGGTTGGATTCTTTGTGAGTTTCCATAATAGGTCTCTGTCGGTGACCTGCTCAATGAAGCCCCTTTCTTCAAATATTTCCAATATGTTTTTCAATTTATTCCTCGAGTATCTGCCTTTGAAAATCCTCGGGAAGTCGCAAACGGACTACGTCTCCCTCACCCCCGAGATTACGATATACTTTTCCGTTCAAATCAAACTCAATGCCGGAAGCGTTTCCCACCATCACATAGAAGCCTTTCCTGGCCTCCCAATGCGGTCTGCTGCCGGGTCGAAACATATATTCCTTCGGTGCGCTGTCATCAACATAGATTTTCACATATGTTTCCGAATGGACTCGTCCTGTGAGTACAAACAGTTCTGTGACAGCCGGTGAGACAGTGACAGGTGCCGTGAAAGAGACCTCTCCTTTGGCGGATTCATCAGATTCTTCTTCCAGTTGAAGCGGTTCGAGGCGGTCTTCCCGTGCGGGCTCAAGGTCGGGTGTCGATGACCCTTCAAGTGTGAAAGCGACTTCCGGTTCTTTTGCTTGATACTTCAGCCTATCTCTCGGAAGCACGGATTCGGTCTTCTCCTCAATCTGTCGCAGTATCTTCGATGGAGATTCTATCCCGGATTGGTCGGCCGTAGATTCTGAAGAGGGCTTCCCCATCCAAAGAATGAGTGGAACAGCCATGAGCCCGAACAGCACTATCAACACAAAGATAAGCCCTTTCTTGGTTCTCTTGGGCGGAGAAATCATTTGTGGAGAGGATGCCGTATCGTGGGGTATGGTCTTGTGATATAAGTCGAGAAGCCTGCTTTCCTCCAGACCAAGTGCCTTGGCATAAGATTTGATAAAGCCTCTAACAAAAACAGGAGGGGGAAGAAGATGCCATGCTTCGTTTTCCAGGGCCTCCAGGGCATGCGCTCTGACTCTTATAATCTGGCCCATCTCCTCATAGTTCAGTCCCTTTTTCTCCCTTTCCTCCTTTAACAGTACCCCTAAGCCGGGTACCGTTTCCGACTCCACTGTGTCATCTATCTCGTTTGCTTTCCTGTTTTCCTCTAGGTCCATTCCTGACACAAGTGCCCCATATTTTACTCTATCCTGTTACGGGCATGTAGCGTCGATGCCTGCATGGCGCCCGCAGCGCATTCTCACCTTTCAGATGTGTCCAGGGGAGGTGTCGTTTACGAAAACACCCGATGAGAGAAAAGCCTCAATTACTCCTAAAAGATTATTTTCGTGTAGGCTTGACTTCGGAGGTCTTCAACCCAAGCCGCATATTTCTTGTTGACTTCCTCTTCGTACAGGATCTTTTGAATGATGTCCTTTACCTCTTCAATGGGCTTAACACCTTTTTCGTGCCTTTCAAGGAGCCTGATAATCTGGATACCGTTTGGTCTGATGATCAATTCGCTCACTTCCCCGATATTCAACGCATCAACAACTTTCTTAAGATCCGGATCCAGTTGATCCGTTTTGAGTGTGCCCAGATCGACAAGCTCTTCGAGGTCTTCCCCATTCTTGAGCCTGGACAAAACAGCTTCTGCTTCATCAGTATTATTCGAGGCAATGATCATTCCAGCCAAATGGACACCATCCTCAGTGGCAAAATCCGCGCTATGTTCCTCGTAATACCGCCTAATTTCTTCCTCTCGAATGATTATCTTTCCCGTGACTTGATCACTGATCAGTCTATCACGCTCAAAGCTTTTCTTGATATCATCCCGATACTCTTCATATGTCATCCCCTCTGCTTCCAGCATGGCTACCAGGTCTTCTTGTGTTAACTGGTTCTCTTTCTTCATGTCTTCGATATAGGCGTCAATTTGCTTTGAAGTGACTTCAATCTCCAGCTCTTGTATCTTCTCTTGAGCGCACTTCTCGTCAACCATCATCTCGAGAACCTTTCTGCGCAGTTCAATGAACACCTTATTGTTTTCAGACTTAAGATCATCGGCTGTTGAACCAGTCGTTTGCATAATCCTTTTGTTCAATTCGTGTAGGGTGACCACATCATCGTTGACGATGGCTACGATTCTGTTGAGGGTCTCGGAAGCCCACCCGTGAAGGGGAGTGCCTGCTACAATGACAACCGAGAAGAGCGATATGGTGATAAATCTTATCGCATTCATTTATCCTAACTCCAATGTTCTTAGAAGCTCATGGTTAATTCTGACAGGAAAAAGCTCCCTTAACTTTATAATCCATTTGCTGTATAGAACCTCTTGTTTTTGGAGGATAAGAATTGTCTCAATTTCATCCCGTGCCTCTTCAAGACTTTTAGGCCCTTCAGGGCGTTTAGCGTCTACCTGAAATATATGATAACCATAAGGTGTCTTCACGACAGGGCTTATTTCCCCTACCGGCAATGAAGATAATGCCTCGTCTATGGATTCATCCAATGCGTCTTGAGAGATCCAGCCGACTTCGCCACCATCCTCAGCCTCAGGTGCAGTTGAATACTGTCTCGCCAGGTTATCAAGATGTTCTCCCTTCAAGAGGCGTTCCCGGAGTCCTTTAGCCTCATCCTCGCTATGAGTCACAATCTGACTGAATTTCACCATTGGAGGCTGTGTGAATTCTGTTTCATGCGAAATATAGTATGCATTAATCTCTTCGGCTGTGATCGCGGGAATCCCCTCATAAATCTTTTCGATTATTTTTTTGATCAGGAGGTGTCGTCTCAATCCTTCTTTCCATTCATCGTAATTCAGATATCTGCGGAGCAGCATTTCCTGGAAGAACTTTTCTTCTGGGTAGCCTTCCTTTGCGTCCTCGACCTCGGATTCCAGTTCTTGTTCTGAAATTGTGATGCCATTCTGCCTGCCATATTCTAAAACCAGATACTCATCCACAAGTCTGCTAATCAGAGAATCCATGGTCTCTTTAATGGACTGATCCGTGAGGCCCATTCCAGAGGTCAAATCAATGATATCTCTTTTGAGCTCAGCCTCATTGACAATCCGTTCCCCGACAGTGATTATCGCCTTTTTTTCTGAACGGTCAAAGATATCACAACCTGATAGGATCAGGCAGATCGCCACAATGAGACAAAAAGACTGCTTCAGCATATAGATAACCCCGAATCGCTCTGTCAAACACAAACACATGGGAAAAATGATTCGAATTTTTAAGTCTAGCAGTTATATAGGATATTGCAAGTATAATTACAGTTCAAACACTCCTACACTTGATTTAAATTATGAAAATATTGGTAATTTATGTTTAGATATGACGTATTATGTTTTGCTTTGTTCGCCTAGGCCCAAGACCAGGGGCCAATTCATCCTCTGTATCCCGTCCTACGCGTAAGCCTGTTCATCTCTGTAGTCACGCCTTGGCGTGACGGAGGACGGGCCGGGCGGGGTGAAAAGAGGGGCAGTCTAATGAGACCGCTTTATGTGGTCAAGAGAATCTCATGAAGAATCTTTTTCACTTCTTGAAGGGCGTCAAGTGCCGTCTCCTTTTCAATTCTAATGATTATTTTTTGCTCGGAAAGAAATCGGGATTTTTTTGGATTTCGCTGAATCCATTTGACGATTTTATTGGGTTCCAGGCCAAATGTCGTCGAGAAGAGCAAAACGAGAGTATCTTGAGTGACATCCAAGCGGATGATATGCATCCTTTTGAGAAGCAACCTGACCGACATCACGCTCAGCAAGTTGGAGACCTCCGGGGGTGGGGGGCCAAAACGATCCTCTATTTCTTCGGTTATGGCCTTCAGTTCCATGTCTTCACACAGACTGGATAAACGGCGATACATGTTCAGTCTGACATCAATGTCCAATATGAAATCTTCCGGGATGAAAGCCGGTATATCCACATTGATTTCCGGATTTATTTCCTCTTGCCATTCTTCTCCCTTTAATTCCGCCACGGCCTGTTCAATCATTTGCATGTAGAGTTCATAGCCAATAGCAGAAATATGCCCGGCCTGGGTGAATCCGAGGATATTGCCGCCTCCCCTAATTTTGAGGTCATGAAGAGCAAGGTGAATACCCGCACCCAAATGGGAGAAATCCATTAGAGCTTTGAGTCTTTTCTCGGCTTGTCGGGTCAGTTGTGATCCATCGGAGAAAAGGAGATAGGCATAGGCCGTCTCATTGGATCGACCGACCCTTCCCCTCAACTGGTATATCTGGGAGAGACCGAAACGATCCGTATCGTTGATGATAATCGTATTCGTGGAAGGAATATCGAGTCCGGATTCGATAATGGTGGTGCAGACCAGGACGTCTATTTCTCTTCGAAGAAAGCGAATCATGGTCATCTCCAAATCCTTTTCCCTCATTTGTCCGTGGGCTATAGAGAACTTGGCTTGTGGGACAAGCTCAGCCAGTCGGTGGGTGATCTCTTCAATGTCCTGTACCCTGTTGTGGACAAAAAAGGCCTGCCCCCCTCTGTCCAGCTCGAACTCAATCGCGCGTGTGATGGTTGCCTCGTCATAGGGGGAAATATAGGTCTGGATGGCCAGTCGGTCTTCCGGCGGTGTCTCGATAATAGACAGGTCCCTTATACCCATCAAGGACATATGAAGAGTCCTGGGGATAGGGGTGGCTGTCAACGCCAGGACATCCACGAGTGCACGGTATTTTTTTAGTGTTTCTTTTTGCTTAACGCCAAAACGTTGTTCTTCGTCGACGATCAGGAGGCCCAAATCTCTGAAACTTACATCCTTCTGCAGGATGCGATGGGTCCCGATCAGGATGTCGGTTTTACCTGATCGGACTCTTGCCAGAATCTCTTTCTGCTCAGCCCTACTCTTGAACCGACTCACGACCTGGACTTCTACCTGGTAAGGAGACATCCTTTTGCGAAAGGTCTCATAATGCTGTTCCGCCAGAACCGTCGTGGGGACAAGAAGGGCCACCTGTTTGCCTTCCGAGAAAACCTTAAAGGCGGCCCTGATCGCCACTTCAGTCTTTCCAAAGCCCACATCCCCACATATCAGCCTGTCCATAGGTTTTTCCGACTCCAGATCTGACAGGACATCGTCAATGGCCTTGGTCTGATCGGATGTCTCTTCATGCTCAAAGGTGGCCTCGAATTCCCTGAAATAGTTATCGGGTCGGGAGAAGGCATATCCCTTTTGGTGCATTCTCAGGGCATATGTTTCCACCAGTTGTCTGGCAATGCTCTGGATGGATTTCTTGGCTTTCTTCTTGGCCAAGTCCCAGGATTGTCCTCCCAGACGATCCAGTTTAGGATTCTTTTCGTCGGCTCCAACGTATTTTTGCAGGACGCTGATCCGATCCGCGGGAATATAAAGACGATCATTTTGAGCATAGTTGATGAGAATAAAGTCGTTGACCTTCCTGGCAATCTCCATCTTGCACAGACCCCCGTATTGGCCTATGCCGTGATCCTGATGGACCACCAGGTCTCCCACATGAATCTGGCTAAATCCGGTAACACTCACGGCCTCTGATTCTGCTCTTAGAGGAGCTTTTGAACGGGATCTCTTTGAGCCGAAGATCTCATCCTCACTGATCACTTGAATGCCCAAATCGGGCCAGGCAAAACCTTTAGAAAGGCGCCCCAGACAAATACTAAGGCCCTTTCCGCGAGAAAGCATGTCCCAGTGATCTACTTGTTCGTCCACCTCTACTCCATAATTGTGGAGGATTTCCTTTAGCCTGCCTGCCTGCTGCTCCGTCCTGCAGACCAATATCACCTTAAAACCCTGATTAAGCGCTTTGGAGATCTTTTCGGCCAGGGGTGCCATGGAGACTTTTCCTCTGCCAGAAACATTCACTTCAAGCCCCTCATCAGCCGGATAGGTCCCTTTGATATGGAGTTGTTCGGCGGACGAACTCTGTTTTTCAATGGGTAATTCACTAAAGGCAATATGTTGATATGATTCGAGAATCAGTTCAAGGTCTGCCTGGGGCAGGATAAGTCCAGCGATTTCAGGAAAAGGACTCTCCCTTTCTTCGGCATCCTGCCGGAATCTTTCCACATCTTTGAAAAATTTGGCTTGAAACCGGGTGTTCTCCCCCTTTATCCGGTGGGGATCCATAAGAATGAGAAGGCCGACTTTAGGGAAAAAGTCGAATAAGGTATCTAGGGAAGAATAGAAGTGGTTCAACCATGCCTCTTGTCCCGGGAAAAAAAGCCCATCTTGAAACCGGTTGGGGAGCCGGCCCATGGATCTGGCCCTCTGGATGTTGTGGTGATCCATGATGATCTCATTTGCAGGTAGGAGAATCATATGTTTCAGGTGTTCCGTGGACCTCTGACCAACGGAATCAAAGTGACGAATGGATTCAATTCGGTCTCCCCAGAATTCCAATCGGATTGGCTGGGAGTAGAGGGGCGGGAATATATCGATAACTCCACCTCGAACAGAATAATCCCCTGTTTCTTCCACAAGAGAGGTTCGCAAATACCCATTTATTTGAAGGCGTTGTAGCAATACCTCTCTTTCCACCTCCTCTCCGACCTCAAGGTACTCAAGGGCGTCTATCAGGGCCTCTTTGGGTAAGATCTTGAGGATGAGCGATTCTACCGAAGTGATGATGATCGGGTTTTTCTTAGAGGTAAGAGCAAAAAGGGCTTGGAGACGGCGGGTGACGACATCCCTGTGGGGAGCCAGTCCAGCCAGTGGGGATATATCATAGATTGGGAAGTCATAGAGTCTTCTCTCTTCAGGATCTGCCAGGGCGAGGATATCTGGTAAGAAGAATTTAAGTTCTTCAAAGAACCGATGAGCCTCTTTTGCGTTTGGCAGGACAACAAGGCTCGGGCCGGTCAGTTTCGTTAACAATCGGGATAGAAAATAGACCCTGGCCGCACCGGAAATTCCCGTAACACTGAGTTCTTTGAGGCCCTGCTCCAGCCACCTTTCTATGGTGAGAAGATTCTGATCTATAGAATGCATAAGTCCTGCCTATGGCCTTTGCGTCATGATACGCCCCCAAAAAACTGGGCTTTTTCGGCCAATGAGTGCGATTGAAATGACAAAGGCCTCTCGCTAGTCACTCCGAAAAGACACCATGACGCTTCCAATATATAAAAAGGTTCTAAAATTGGGGTACTCATGAACCAGTAGAAATATAGGACAAGGCCTGCCTGTCAATATGATTTTGGTATATCAGTAACCCTTTGACAAAGAGAATGGGCTCGCCTTTTCAGAGGGTTATAAAGCCTGTGAGAGGATAGCCGAATGGAGGGGCGATGGCAAGACTCAATGGAACTCCACAACCGCCATATTTTTAAAAAAAATGGCGCATATGATCAGAAAAATATTGCTTGATAAGAAAATATATATTTTACTATGATATAAGACTCTGAGGAGCCCAATATCGGGACGATCTGCTTTCATGGAACATCTCTCTTCCATAATCCTTTCTCTTGGGATGGGTTATCTTGAAGTTGAGGTAAATCTTGGATAGGCTACAGAGACATAATCAATGACTGAAAATGGCACAGAGAGTCCGCGATAACGATTGAGTCTTGATAAACCATAGATTTTTGTTTATAAATAGAGTCTACAATCAATAAATCAGAGAAAGGAGACCGTTATGAAAGTTATGCCTATATCCGGACCCCTTCGAACATTCAGAGAATATCGGCAAAATGTCGTTGATGACGCGGAGAACGTGTATCTCAAGGAACTCATGAAGCAGACCAAGCGGAACATAAAAGAAGCTTGTCGGATCTCCGGTCTTTCACGTCCACGGCTGTATGCCTTGCTCAAGAAACACAATATGTCCAGACGGAAGTGAAGCCTGCCGGTCGGCCTATCTGCCTTTATTTGGAAGATTGATGTTTGTTTGGTGAGACTCGGTCTTGCTACGCAAGATCTACGCTAGCCTTTTTTCATGCCACCGTACCCTTTTCAAATAGACCTAATATCTTGAATTTAAATATAAAAATTGTTTTTTGACTCTCGCGAAATGTCTATTCCTTCGATAATACATGTATTAAACCAATAGAATAAGCGGAATAAATCGGTGTCAGGCAAATGATGACCAATGGAGAAGAACGAGGACTGATTTACTGACCGCTTGACAGATGTATTCGGTGCGGAGAGTCTATTCTTACCTGGACTGACGAAAAAGGACTTCTTATAGGATGTTAAAACATACCATATTATGCTATACTATAGCAGAACCATGTCTGTTTTTCCGGAGTCAGGGCAAAAAAGCCCGATTTTGCTGTGATGGAGATGTGGGAGGGATGTTTACATGAGTCTTACCCTAAAAGCTAAAGTCCTTTTCATTTCCGTCGCGGTTTTATGTACCGCCATCGGAGCAAACACCCTTTTCGGCAGCATCCTTTTTAGGAGGGCCTATACGGAGGCTTTAAAGGAGAGGACATTCGTTATAGGAGAAACACTTAAATCAGAACTTGAAAAGCCCTTGGAGTCAGGTACGCCCATAGACCAGATCAAAGGTTTTGACGTGAAATGCAGGGAATTAGTTGCCCGGTATAGCGATATTTCCTATGCTATGGTGGTTGACCTCAATGGAAAAATCCTTTTCCACGACACTCCGTCAAACCGCGATCAAGTTATAACGGATTTGAATATCCTCATGGAAATCGATAGGCTTGAAAATACCTCCCGAATCTATTCCGGAGCAGGTGAAGCGCTTTATGATTTCATGATCCCTGTTTTTGGTCTAAACGGGGATCACGTCGCAGCGGTGAGAGTGGGATTTCCCGTTGGCTTGATTTCCCAAAGGACAGGGAGTCTCATTATACGTACTGTAGGATCTTCCCTTTTCTTTTTTGGATTGGGAACACTCCTATTGATCATATTTACCAGTTTTTGGGTGGCAAGACCGCTTGCGGAACTCGTTGCACTGATACAAGACACAGGAAATGATGCGTCGGGTTTGGTCCAAACCAGTGAAATAGAATCCAGCGATGAATTGGAACTGGTGACTCGCGCTTTTCGGCAAATTAAGCGTGAAATCATTGCGGCGGATGAAAAAATCAGGAAATACTCAAGAGATTTGGAGATGGAGGCTCGGGAAAGAACTCCTAAATTGAGAAAATCTTATGAACGGTTGAAACAATATATTACCGAGCGAAAAGGTATGGAAGAGTCTTTATGGAGGCTCCAAAAGAAATATCAAACGATTCTTGAGTCTATTGAGGATGGATATTATGAGAGTGATCTCAAGTGGAACCTGACTTTCTTCAATGATTCATTGTGTCGGATTCTCGGGTATCCACGGAATGAGCTCGTGGGTATGAATACCGGACAGTTTTCAGATAAAAAGACGGCAAACAGAGTCTCCCAGGCCATTGAGAAGGTTACTTTGACGGGAAAACCTGCGAAGGCATTACACTTCGAGATTATCAAGAAGGACGGCATCAGAAGACAATTAGAGGCTTCTGTGTCAGTCGTGAAGGATTCAGAAGATCAGCCCATTGGTCTTAGAGGCATTATTCGGGATATCACTGCACGCCGATGGATGGAGAAGGAACTCCGGGAATCGGAGAAAAGGTATCGAACCATTCTCGAAAGCATAGAGGATGGGTACTATGAGGTGAATATTGCCGGTAATTTCATTTTCTTTAACGAAGCTTTGTGCCGAATGCTTGGCTATACCGGGGATGAATTGATGGGAATGAACAACCGAGATTACATGAGCCCGGAGGAGAGCAAAAGGGCCTATAAGATATTCAAGAACATATACCAGACAGGGAAATCGATCCGTGTTGTTAACTGGAAGATTTTCAGAAAGGATGGAAGCATCATTCATATAGAGAGTTCCGCATCTCTTATCAGGAATTCCAGGGGAAAGCCCTCCGGGTTTCGAGGGATCGCTCGGGACATCACCGAAGGCAAAAAAATGGAGGAGGTCGTTGAGATTGAGCCGGTACCGCGCGGGAAGGTTCTATAGGGAGAAGACGGAAGATCACAGTGAGACGAGGGACATGCCGTGGCAAAGATTATGGTTGTGGAAGACGATGATGGGATTCTGGAGATATTGAAGCGCTTTCTTGTCAGTCTTGGCTACGAAGCGATATTGGCGGATAGTGGTGAAGAAGCGCTCAAGAGAATGAAGGAGATGCCTGAAATCGTCATTTTGGATATCATGATGCCTGGTATGAACGGTTTTGGGGTATTAGAAGAAATCAAAGAAAAAGTGCCTTCTACAGAAGTCATGGTGATGACCGGGGTTGACGAAATAGAGCTTGGAATTGAATGTATTGAAAGGGGGGCCTTTGAATTTATGCCCAAACCTCTCAATCTTGATCACCTGAAGTTACTTCTGGAATTCAAGCTGAAACAAATGGGAGTAACGAATTAGGCTCTTCTCACAAGTAGTTGTGAGAGAGGGGTCTAGGATTCCAGGAGTCAAGGGTTCAAAGGGGCGTCGTTCAGGTTATGTCATTATTAAGTCTTTTCCTCAACCCTTGAATCCTCGAATCCTTAGAACAAAGCGTGTTACACCCCAAGGCTTAATAGCCTCATAGAGTAACGAAATCATTTTAAGAGAACCCAAACACTCAAAGCCCCAGATCGTCACCAATCCCCCGCATAGCCTCCAGACACAAAGAAAGAAATTCGTCAAAATCCATTCCCAATTTTTGGCACTCCATAATGATGTTTCGGTCCACACCTGCAGCAAACCTCTTTTCCTTCATCCGTTTCTTTATGGACTTCGGCTTTACACTCCCAATCTTTTTATCCGGGTATACCAGCGCTGTCGCCACGATCAGGCCGGTAATCGTCTCCCCCGCTGCCAGGGCATGATGAAAGATCTCAGAGCGGGTCTCACCGTGGGCCTCTGCATTGTGCATCTTGATAGCCTGAAGGATCTCTTCATCTACCCCCCGTTCTCTCAGGATTCTTACCGTCTCTAGGGAATGTCTGGCAGCGTCACCTTGCACCAGTTCCACATCCAGATCGTGGAGAAGTCCTGTGAGCGCCCATTTTTCCTTGTCTTCACCTAATTTCTCTGCTAAGGCCTTCATAACAGCTTCTGTGGCCAGGCAATGCTTGATCAGGTTTTCATTCTTTACGTTTTCTTTCAACAGGGTTAGGGCTTCCTCTCTGTTCATACCGCATTCCATTGGGTTGTCCTCCTTTCCATTATTCCCATCTATTCCATTAGCCGCTTGAAATCAATAATATTTCTCTGTTCCCCTTTCCTCCGTCCTCAAATTGAGATATATTGCAAGATACGGAAAATTTAAGTCAGAAAGACTATGGTTTACCCGGTTAATTGAGTACATAATAGTATGTTAGTACACTTCAGTCGAGTATCGAGGGAATATCTATTGATAATGAATACGCTATAACCGGATGAACTAAGATTTTATACAGTATAAGGAGGATCATCTTGGAATTCACGCGTCTGAATGAAACCCACAAGAAGGAACTCAAATCTATGGTAGCGCCTGACCGTTTTTCAACGGGGGATTCTAATCTGGACCTTCATTCAAGAGATCAATCCCACCATGAGGCGTTTAGGCCCGAGGCGGTGATCTGGCCGGTGAGTGGAGATGAGGTCTCGGCGATTCTAAAATATGCCAATCAACATCTTATTCCTGTGACAGGATGGGGCGCGGGAACCAGCCTGGAGGGGAATCCTATTCCAATCAAGGCCGGATTGGTCCTGGATTTCTCGCAGATGAACCATATTCTGAGTGTAAGAGAGGAGGATTTTCAGGTCGATGTGGAGCCGGGCATCGACTACAAGACCCTCAATGAGGCGCTCAGACATAAGGGCCTCTTTTTTCCACCAGACCCGGGGGCCTCAGCGACGATTGGAGGCATGATCGCAAACAATGCCAGCGGAACGAGAACCGTGCGATACGGCTCCACCAAAGATCATGTCTTGCGTTTATCCGTGGTGCTTGCAGATGGTGAAATGATTGAAATGGGGACCAGGGCTTCCAAGACCTCATCTGGATATGATCTGATCCACCTATTTGTGGGATCAGAGGGAACGCTTGGGATTGTGGTTCAGGCCACCCTTCATCTCACGGGGTTGCCCGAGGAGTTTTCAGCCGCCGTGGTCACTTTTCCTTCTGTGGAAGTCGCCGGGAAGGCCGTTTTCGGGATTATCCGCTCAGGGCTTGACCCCGCTATGCTGGAGCTTTTGGCCCCTGAATGTGTGGACCTTATGAATCGAGAGAAGGGCCTTGGATTAGACGTCTCACCGACCCTCCTTGTGGAATTCCACGGGCCCACCAAGACCCAGCTGGCTGATGTGATGGAAATAGCCCGAGAAATCTGCCAAGAAGAGGATTGCTTTGAATTTAGGCCCGCTTTGGGCAGGGAGGAGAGGGACCAGCTCCTCAAAGCCAGGCATGAGTTGGGAGAGATGCTTAGACGGAATCATCCGGATCGACTCACCATGGCTATGGATGTGGCCGTTCCCATCACGGCATATCCTGAGCTGATTGCCATGGCAAGAAAGGAAACCAGAAACGCAGGTGTCCCGGCCTATGTTTTCGGTCACGCCGGAGATGGTAACATTCACGTGGCACTCATGCGGAAGGCTGAGGATCAAAGAGAGACGGAAATCATTGAAGGAGTGAGTCATCGGATTGTGGAAAAGGCTTTGTCCATGGATGGTACGGCCACAGGGGAACACGGAGTAGGCATCGGCAAACGCAAGTACATGGAGACTGAGCATGGGAGAAGTCTAGAGTGGATGAAGAAGATTAAAGCCGTGTTTGATCCCAATGGGATTCTCAATCCGGGCAAGGTTTTTCCATGAGATCAAGAAAGAATGCTTGAATTCTCGATCCCTTGAATCCTTTCTCACAATACGCAGTCAGCAGTAATCTGCTTCGCAGGTTAGACTAATTGGGAAAAGAACCACATTTGATAAACCTGAGGACTAGACATGGAAGACTATAGGAAAATTGCTGTTTTAGAGGATGAGTTTGAGGCGGGATTGCTGGATTCCGTACTGAGTGAAAGAGCAATTCCGCATCGCATGAGATCCTACTATGATACAGCCTATGACGGACTTTTTCAGACTCAAAAAGGATGGGGTTATGTGGCTGCACCCGAAAAGTATGAGGCGGAAGTAAGAGAGATCCTGGCTGATCTAAGGGAAGAAGCTGAAAAGGTGATCCCCCGATGAGAATCATTCTGTTTGCGGGAAAGGGGGGTGTCGGCAAGACCAGTGTGGCGGCTGCCACGGGCATAAGGGCCGCTGAAATGGGCCACAGGACCCTGATTATGTCATTGGATATCGCTCACAGCCTCTCCGATATCTTTGACCTTGAAAAGGAACTGCTCGACCAGAACAAGGGGAGGGTCATTAGGGTCGACAAGAAGCTCTGGATTCAGGAATTGGATATATCGGAAGAGATGGAGAAAAATTGGGGCAGCATCCATAAATACATTTCCACACTGCTTAATACCACTGGTTTAGATGGGATTTTGGCGGAAGAGCTGGCTATCTTGCCGGGGATGGAAGAGGTCAGTCTGCTCCTCTATATCAATGAATATGCCCGGAAAAAGAAATACGATCTGATGATCCTTGACTGCGCACCCACGGGAGAATCCCTCCGGTTTATCAGTATCCCCACGACCCTGGAATGGTATATGAAAAAGCTGTTCAAACTGGAAAAGACCCTCGCCAAATACGTCCGTCCTGTGGCCAAGAGAATCTATGATGTCCCCCTGCCTGGTGATGACTATTTTGAAACCATTGAGTATCTGTTCGAGCGTCTGAAAGGGGTCGATCAACTTCTTGTTGATCCGGAGATGACCTCTGTCCGCCTTGTGACCAATCCGGAAAAAATCGTCCTCAAGGAGACGCAGAGGGCCTTCATGTATTTTTACCTGTACAAAATGAATGTTGACGGGATCATTGTGAACCGGATTCTGCCGGAGGATATTAAGGACAGTTACTTTGAAAGCTGGAGAAATAATCAGAGGAAGTACACGGAACAGGCAGAGAAATACTTTAACCCGATTCCCACTTTTCATGTCAATCTCTTCAAGGAGGAAATACTTGGCTACAAAAGTCTCAAGAGACTGGCTGATCAGATCTACGAAAAGAGAAACCCTTTAGATCGGTTCTTCGAAGGAAAACCCTATAGCCTGGTCAAGGAGGATGGAGAGTACCGCCTCATGATGACGCTTCCTTTTATTGAGAAAGAAGACGTCCAGTTGAACAAGGTCTCTGATGAATTGATCGTCAGGGTGGGGAGTTTCAGGCGGCATGTATTGCTTCCACGGCATGTGGCGGCCCTGAAAAAGGTCAAGGCCGAGTATAAAGATCAGCACCTAACCATTCGTTTTACAGGAGAGGATCATGGCAAAGGAGAAGAAGCATAAAGAGGAAAAGTACTTTTGTCCCGTGGGCCGGTTTTTTGAGGACCTGGAAGGCCTTCATTGGGAAAAATCCGAATTCTTTGACCACCTCAACCAATCGCGTCTCGAGTTTCTCAAGGCCATCCGGACCCTGGTGGATGAGAAGATAGAGAGCATTGAGAAGAAGAGTGCCAGGAAGAAAAAGAAGGCGACAAAGGTTAAGGTGGAGTAGGGAAATTCTTCGGGACCGTTTATTCACTGATTTATTGACGAGATACGTGTCCTTTGATACAAGAACCTCAATCCGAATAACGATTTCATAAATAAAAAGGATAACTTTTGGAATTCACAAACCTAAAAGGCTTTAAGGATATCCTGCCCGAAGATGTGAGAGTCTGGCAGAGGCTCGAGTCCAAGGTGAGAAGCGTTCTCCGGAGTTTCGGTTTTCATGAGATCAAACCCCCCATCATAGAAAGGACAGAGCTTTTCAGTCGGAGCATTGGTCTGGATACGGACATCGTCTCAAAAGAGATGTATTCCATTGTGGACGCGAAAGGAAAGAGCATCAGCCTGCGTCCGGAGGCCACGGCCTCTGTGGCCAGGGCCTATATCCAGCATCGTCTCTATGACAAGAATCCGGTGCAGAAACTTTTCACCTTTGGCCCCATGTTCAGACGCGAGAGGCCTCAGAAGGGACGGTTCAGGCAGTTCTATCAGATCAACGCGGAGATACTCGGAGATTCGGGTCCCCGTTCCGACGCGGATCTCATTATCCTGGCCACAACGATACTCAACGAGGCGGGCTTGTCCGGCCTGACGCTTTATCTGAACTCTCTGGGTTGTTCCCAGTGCAGGCCCCGCTTCAGACAAGGGCTTCAGGAGTACCTGTCTCAAAAGACCGATGTACTCTGTTCAGATTGTCAAAAGAGGGCAAAGACCAATCCTTTGAGGGTCTTTGACTGCAAGGTGGAGACGTGCAACGAGGTGGTTTCAGACGCCCCCTCGATACTCGATCATATCTGTCAGGATTGCCGGGGACATTTCGATTCCTTGCAGGCCTATCTCACCGACTCGGATATTTTTTTTGTTTTGAACCATAGACTGGTCAGGGGGCTCGATTACTATACACGCACCTCCTTTGAGTTTCAGACTGAACATCCGGGGGCCCAAAACGCCGTATGCGGCGGCGGGCGGTATGACGGCCTGTTAAAGCTCCTTGGGGGGCCGGATCATCCAGCTATCGGCTTTGCCATGGGGATTGAAAGGCTGATCGATTTGCTGGGTGACGTTGGAAAAGGCGAATCACCGGCCCCGGAGCTGTTTGTGGCAGGGTTGGGTGAGAAGGCTGAAGAGGAGGTCTTTGGCTGGGTCCGTGATCTGAGAAAGGCCGGCATCTGGGTGGAGATGGAATATGGCTCCAAGGGATTGAAGGCACAGATGAAGAAGGCGGATCGTCTCGGGGCAAAAAAGGTGCTTATGGTGGGGGATGACGAATTGGCCTCAGGCAAGGGCATTCTCAGGGATATGGAAACCAAGGAACAGAAAGAAATAGACCTGAAGAATATCGTAAACGAGCTCAAGAAGGTGCTGCAAAAAAATGAATGAGAAAGAAGCCATAATGATCGATTCCCTTGGGGGATGGAGACGCTCACACGATTGCGGGAGCCTCAGGTCGAAGGATAAAGGTCAGGAAGTGATCTTGATGGGATGGGTCAATGGAAGAAGGGACCTGGGGAATCTGATCTTCATCGACCTTCGTGACCGGGGCGGCCTGACTCAGATCGTCTTTGACCCCCAGGTGAATGAAAAATCCCATGAAAGGGCCCATGTCCTGAGAAATGAATGGGTCCTGGCGGTCAAAGGGACGGTCTCTGCAAGGGAAGAGGGACAGAAGAACCCGAATCTGCCGACCGGCGACATTGAAGTGAAAGTCAAACAGCTCAAACTTCTGAATCAGACGGAGACGCCCCCCTTTCAGGTGGACGGCATGGTGGACGCGTCGGAGACTCTGAGACTCAAACACCGCTACCTGGAGTTGAGAAGGTCAAGGATTTTTCAGAATTTTCAAAGGCGTCATCTCATCGCCTCTTGCGTCAGAGCCTATTTGAACAAAAACGGGTTCATGGACGTGGAAACCCCTATGCTCGGCAAGAGCACGCCTGAAGGGGCCAGGGACTATCTGGTGCCGAGCCGGGTGAACAAGGGTGAATTCTATGCCTTGCCCCAGTCCCCGCAGCTCTTCAAACAGCTTCTCATGGTCTCAGGGTTCGATCGATACTACCAGATCGTCAAATGCTTTCGGGACGAGGACCTGAGGGCGGACCGTCAACCCGAATTTACTCAGGTGGATCTGGAGATGTCCTTCACAGACGAAGAGGGGGTTATAGGCATTATTGATGGGATGATGCAGGAGATCTTCCGTGAAGTCCTGGATGTGGAGGTTGTGCTTCCCATTCCACGAATGGAGTACCAGGAGGCCATGGATCGGTTCGGCTCTGACAAACCCGATATGCGTTTTGGCATGGAAATTCAGGACATAAGCGATCTTGTGCAGGAGACGGAGTTCAAGGTCTTCAAACAGACCGTCGAAGCCGGTGGAAAGATTAAGGGGATAAATGTCAAACAGGGGGCCGATTCCTTTTCAAGAAAGGCACTGGATGAGCTCTCGGGACTTGTCACAGAGTGGGGCGCGAAGGGTCTGGCTTGGGTCAAAATCACGGAAGAGGGATGGCAGTCTTCTCTAAAAAAATTCTTTGAGGATAAGCAAAGAGATCTCATCGACAAGAGATTCGAGGCCTATCCCGGCGATCTTCTTCTCCTTATGGCGGATACCCCCGCGGTGGTGAACCCATGTCTCGGGCACCTGAGATTGGATATCGCCAAAAAGATGGAATTGATTAAGGAAGGGGAATACGCCTTTCTTTGGGTCACGAAATTCCCTCTGATGGAATACAACGAAGAGGAGAAGAGGCTCGAAGCCGTACACCACCCCTTTACGTCTCCCCTGGAAGAAGATCTACACCTGCTTGCGGATCATCCCGAGAAGGCCAGGGCCAGGGCCTATGATCTGGTCCTGAACGGTTCAGAGGTTGGCGGAGGGAGTGTGAGGATCCACAATCTAGACATGCAGGAGAAGATGTTCGACAACCTGGGTATTTCCCGGGAAGAGGCGAATATGAAATTCGGATTTTTCCTGGAAGCCCTGAAGTACGGCGCCCCGCCTCACGCGGGCATTGCCCTGGGTTTCGACCGTTTGGTAGCGATCATGTGCGGTCTCGATTCCATTCGAGAGGTGATTGCCTTTCCCAAGTCTCTGCGGGCCACCTGTCCCCTCACCGGCGCCCCTTCCCGAGTAGATGAAAAACAACTCGATGAATTGGGCATCGCCTTGAAATAAAATAGACCCATCCTGCTTCAGCCTTCCCTGGGCGCCGAAGCCTTGGCGAAGGCGGCAGCCTTATACCTTACACCTTGTTCCTTCTTCCTTGTACCTTGTACCTTTCCCCTATCATAATCCTCTCATGGCTTCAGAGCGCAGGCGGGTCGGATCGCGCAGGGCGTCCTGGATAGTGGACAACAGAGCGGCCTTGTCCTTGGGGAGTGTTCCGCGCAAGGGGAGGTAATTCGAGGCATGATTGGTACGAAACTCCACCGGACCCGGGACGTCGATGTTTTGAATCATCAGCTCCAGCTCACGGATGATCTCCAGGGGGTCGGTGACCAATTCAAACTCTCCCTTTCGAATCATTTCCTCCATGGGCGTTCCCGGGACGACCATGAGGGTCAGGGAGGCGAAAAAGGTGGGATTCATCTGGCTCACGGCTTTTCCCGTGTTGACGGCGTGCTGGTGATACAGCTTCCGGCCCCCCAGCCCAATGATACTGGTCACTGAGGTGCGGATGCCGGCGGCATTGGCCTTAATCACTGAATCGATCTGGTCCTGCACGGTGACCCCCTTGTTGATGAGATCCAGGACCTCCTGATCCCCGCTCTCCAGCCCGATGAAAACCAGGTTCAGACCTGCCTGACTAAGCTGTTCAAGCTCGGCATCACTCTTGCGCAGAATGTCCTCACAGCAGGCATAGCATGCGACTTGGGTAAGTCTCGGAAATGTATCATAACACTTTTCAACGATCTTCAATAACTCCGGGGTTTTGATGATCAGGGCATTGGAATCCAGCAGGAAAATCTTTTTAACAATGTCTCCATAATGCTCGTATCCGATTTCAATGTCTTCTAGAATCTCGGCGGTAGGACGAATTCGGAATCGTTTTCCCGGAATCTTTTGCTGAAAAATATACGAACTACAGAAATAACACCTCCCTGCCGCTGCCGAGGAACAGCCCACCGTGGCCTGCACCAGCAGCGAATAGGCTTCGCTGGGGGGACGATAGATCGGCTCAGCGTAAAACATTTCTCTGTCTTGTAAATTTGACTTCATAAGTCATCAACTCCAATTTCAGTCTTCAGCCTTCCACCTTATAATTTTTAACGGCTAGTAATCCCGTGGTAAACGCTCAATCGTTTCAAAATGGCCCTTACCATCATTTCTGGCAACATAATTACCGCTGTCATGGTATAAGTCTGTTACAGGATATGTAAAGAGGAGATCTATATCCCCATCCTTATCAAAGTCAAGGATATATAGGTTCAGAGGGACTCTCTCCAGTGTAATCAGAAGCTCAGATGAGGCGTAGCTTCCTTGACCGTTATTTTTATCCATATAAGTCATGAACTTTCCATACTCATCCACTTCGACATACAATCTGTCTCTATGGCCGTCCCCATCTATATCATAATATTCGTATATGCCTGGTTTATCGAGGGATTCTGAAGCATAGACCGGGCTCCCCAAAAACCCTACAAGGCCAGCAAGCATTACTCCACCTGCTAAAACTCTTTTATATGTGTTCATCAATCTCACCTCCTATAAGATAATCCCTTTAAAATATAATCATATATTTGGCAATTGCAGTGGGGCTACCTCCCTAGGCGCTGAATCCTCTTTGAGGCGACATAGCATCAGCGATGGCGGATTGGCGTGAGCGGACTTGGGTACCGAAGCTTCAGCGTAGGCAGCAGGCTCCTCTGGACGCCGAAGCCTTAACGAAGGCGGCTAACAAAAAATAAGGGTTTCCCTGATAGATACTCCCTTAGCAGCCCTGTACATTCCCAATGCCCTCCGCCGTCAATTCTCGTTGACATAGACAGTGGTTTCGGCTAAAGCTTGTAACAGAATACCAGCATCTACATAGGGAGAAAAAGTGACAATGGGTATGACCGTAAATATTAAAATATCTTTTGTTTAATCTTTTTTATTTGAAAATTAACGGTCGTACCCTTGATATACTCTATGAAAGCGATGATACGCATTTTGCCCTGACATTTGGGGCATGTGAGTGGATCGACCTCATAGATTTTTTGGATAAGACGAGCCCAGTTTTTCCGGGACTCGCTGGATGAACCATCCGATTCCAGGATAGAGGGGATCGCGTCATCCTTGCCTTGTATCTTTCTTTTTCCACGGCTCACGTTGCTATAGTAGCCGTAATATCTGAACATCTGTTCTCCCTTGTTTGGCACATGAGAACACATGGCTGCTAGCCACTCAAAGGCCATCAAAGGTATTTCCCTTTTTAGGCATAGTGACTGGATTTTGTTTGAGATATAATGAAAAATTTACTATGTTCCATCTATCAAAAACAAAAAGCGTGTTTTTATCAACGATTTTCAAGCAGTTGACATGTCCAGCCTCCAAGGAGATAGAGAGTACACCATAATAAAAAATATTATATGGTTTGTCCTCAAGATGTACCATATTTTGCAATACCAATGCCGTTAAGTTAAGCAGGTTGCCGCGCAGGTAACACCTAGCTGGAAAAGGAGGAGGTAAGATGGACAAAATTGGACGTATCTGTTTTATTATTGGCGTTATAGTAGCAATTATAGCCGGTTTCTTTACTTGGAGTTATATTTTTCCAATATTAACAATCCTGGGATTAATTGTTGGTTTTTTGAATGTCAGGACTTCAGAGGTGCAGTCATTTCTGCTCGCAGGCATTTCCCTAGTAATTATATCCGCTTTGGGAGCTGACCAGATCAATACTATTCCAGTGGTCGGGGATTATATGGGCAGAATTTATATTGCTTTGTTGTCATTCGTAGGCCCGGCCACTATAATCGTCGCCTTGAAGTCGATTTTTGGGATGGCAAAAGACTGAGATTACAGTATTTAATGCGTTTTAAATTGCGCGGCAGCCCACCTAACTTTTAGATGAATTTCCAAATAATGGCGATATTAAGTTGCAGGTGAACAACATCGTATTAAAGGCAGTAGGGTCACCCATACTCTTTTTTGAATGACACTTAGCTCGCACTGGGTGAGGTGATACGAACTCGTTTTTTTTGAGAAGGAAGATAACGGAGACGGGCTTGGGTCTCAAGGGAGATGTGACCCCAGGATATTGTGGCAGGGACAACGTACCACAATATGGGACCCTGAGTTCAGGGGTAGTTCTGCATGTGGTGAGCGTGTCAAGAGCTTCTGTCTGAGGGTAGGGCTGGAAATCGAGGAAATTTGAGTAAAGCGATTCCTTGAACCCAACTCTTTCTTGAAAAATCAGGCAGTATAGGTTTCTGGATACTAAGGGTCCATGTAACAATTCAATTTCAATTGGAGTCAATTAATTGGAGTCGCCTATGAGAAAGTAAGTCAAGAAGAAACAGTTCTCCATTAGCAAGGAAAAAACTTTTTTCTTGCTTACGGTCTCCGTAATTAGGCATTTGCACCGATCTTCATTTAATCCCATTTTTATCACTGTTAACGGATCTTTCTTTATCTGAAGGCTATTTTCATAAGGGTTTATTACAGTATTTCCCATTCGCCTATCTGAACGCTCTCTCCATAGCAAATCATTATTTTAGCCAGGGAACGGGTTACGATAAATTTCAGGAATAGAGGGAGGGCTAATCGGACCATTGAACTAATATTATCCAAATAAAATGGATCAGTTACGACCCCACATTGAGCTCTCTTCCCTCTCCTGTAAGACCGTTATTCACCTTTAACGGGATCCTATAAATACGGTGCTTACAGGCCTGCTTTAACTTCTTGAGTGCCTTCTACATGATCCCTCCGATATGGTTGATATTTCTTACCGCTTTTAAACACCCCTAAGCTTGATAAGTCCGTAAAAAGTCAAGCCTTTTAACTATCTGAAATAATTATAAAAAGGGTCATTTTTCGCTTGTTTTTTGCTTTACATTTTGGTATAAAGGAGCCCTGTAATCAACCAAAGTGTAGGTGAAAAGCATGCTACATATTAAGGACCCTAGACAGAAGGATCTTTTCGATCCGTGGCGTTTTCTCAGCCCCAAACGTCGCGAACTGCTGGATCAGTCCTGGGCTGGTCTATTTAGAGAAGAACTGTTTTGTGAACTTCCTGTTGGGGAAGTGGCTTCGTTCTTTGATGATGATTTTGGCCGGCCTACAAAGGAACTGCACACCGTACTTGTCGCTTTGTTGCTTCAGCAGAGCCTGGACCTTACGGATGAAGAAACGGCGAATCAGTTAGCCTTTTTAACATCCAGTGGCATTATGCGCTCAACATCACTGAGGAGTCGGATTTAGCGAAGTATATATGTTTAAAGACCTTATGGCATATGCGGAGCATCGTGACGGACAATGGTGGAGCATTTCAAAGATCACCCTGAAGTCAAGACCATGTACAGCTATAAACTGCTTGAACGGGTCTTGAAAGAACAATGCAATCTGTTGGATGACGGCCATGGTGTTGAAGTAAAAAGGCCCAAAGAGATTTCTTCTGACTCGCTTCAAAACCCTTCGGATCCTGATGCAACCTACAGCGGTCATAAGGGTCAGGGCTATCAGGTTCAGGTGATGGAAACCTACGGTAAGGAGGAAGAGGCTAAAGAAGAACGTCTGAATCTGATTACTCATATTGAAGTCCAACCGGCCCATGAAAGTGATGCCAACGCTTTGATCCCGGCTATTGAATCGAGTCAGAAACGAGGCCTTGGCCCTGAAGAGGTCCTGGCTGACACGCTTTATGGCAGTGATGAGAACTCTCAGAGAGCTGAAGAGCTGGGTGTAGAGGTTGTTTCCCCTGCTAAGAGCGGCAAAGAGAAAGCCGATAGTATCCATCTTTCAGATTTTACGGTATCTGAGAAAGGCGACGTTTCTTCCTGTCCCCAGGGTCATGTACCGGTTCACACAAAAACAAAGAAAACCCGGCACACAGCGGCCTTTGACTCTCAACACTGTAGCGCCTGTCCTTTCCAACAAATTTGCCCGGTAAAACAGGGCAAGAAGTATCATTATCTTCGTTACACAGATAAAGATGTGCGATTGGCAAGACGAAGAGCCTACGAGCAAACAGAGGATTTCAAAGACCGCTACCGGTGGTGTTCAGGCGTTGAAGCCAGCATGTCGGAATACGATAGAAGAACCGGTGTCAAACATCTGAGAGTCAGAGGCCTTAAAGCCGTTAGGTTCTCTGCTACCTTAAAAGCCCTTGGAATAAACATCTTCAGGACAGCTGCCGTCCGAAAGGCGGTAAATAATAGGAAGGCAGACCCTGCAGGGATCCTATCCGCTCCCATATACCTTTATTATGTTGTCAAAGAGCGTTTTTTGAAGACTTGGAGCTCATGGAGAAAATTTATTGCCCTATTTGTTTGTCGCTATGTGTATCACCCCATAATCTCCGCATAAGCAATGCTTGACTTTTTACGGACTTATCAAGGTTACTGGTTTCGAATTGTAGCGAAAATAGGTACGTTGTAAACTTATAAACTTGGTATGAGTAACAGAATACTAATGGCACGCAAACTGGGATTTTTGCTAACGTATGTCAGCGTTTCGGTCTCCCGTGATAGCATGATTGCACTGGAGAAAAGGTTAGATTTAATAAGTGAAAAAGTTTACAGCGTCCCCATTTAGACTTTTAGAGATGGGGAAAATACAATTTACAGATGATGGTCAACAATATAAGAGAGGGTAGGAAACAACATGAAACGTTTTAGTTGGCAGATCCTTTTGGCTTCATTACTCATTTTTTTATCGGCGTTATTTTATTTTATTCATTATGCAGTCTTCCATGATGCCCATCATATCTTTATCTACTTGGTGGGCGACATTGCCTTTGTCCCTATCGAAGTTTTGCTGGTTACGGTGATAATCCATCAGTTGCTGAGCACACGAGAGAAAAACGCTCGGATGGAAAAGCTGAACATGGTTATAGGGGCCTTCTTTAGTGAAGTTGGAACAAGATTACTCACATATTTTTCCGACTGGGACCCGAAATTGGATGAGATCAGAAAGGATCTGATGGTGGCCAGCGATTGGTCTCAAGAAGAATTCTTGCGAGTGGACAAGCGCCTTAGGAAATACGATTACGGCGTTGATATTAAAAAAGTCGATCTCGAAGGGTTACGTAAATTCTTGGGAGAAAGGATTGATTCTTTGCTACGGCTCTTGGAGAACCCAACGTTGCTGGAGCATGAATCCTTCACTCAGCTTCTGTGGGCGGTTTTTCACCTTGCCGAGGAACTGGCAGCCAGGGAGGATGTCCATAAGTTGCCGGCATCAGACCATGCACATCTCGCCAGTGATATTAAAAGGGTATATGTTTTGCTGGTTCATCAGTGGTTGAATTATATGGGGCATTTAAAAGCCAGTTTCCCCTATCTTTTTTCACTTGCAATGAGAACAAACCCTTTTGATCAAGAGGCATCACCGATCGTGCAATAACGTGTTTAGTAGGACAATGGGGACCGTGAATATAAAAATATTTTTTGTTTAATC